>NZ_JBDJMT010000017.1:0-73933 GCF_039674045.1 Stenotrophomonas sp. TWI602 | reverse complement strand
GGCCGGCACCCACGCAGTCCCATCAGGATCATGAAGCTGCCGGCCAGCGGCCGGCACTACCTGCTCAGGTGGACGCGGTGCGGATCGCCTCGGGCAACGGCGCGCTCTTGCCGGTCTGCGTGTCCATCCAGACCACTACCACGTTGCCGTCCGAATACAGCGTGCTGTCGTTCTTCTCGTCCACGATGCGGTGGCCGATGGTCACGCTGCTGTTGCCGAGGCGCTCGACGAACAGCTCCACCACGATGTCGTTGGGCCACACGATCGGCAGGCGGTAGTTGACGTTCGTGGCCGCCACCACCGGGGCGATGCGGTCGGTCATCGAAACGCCTTCCACGCCCAGCATCCAGCGCACGCGCGCTTCTTCCAGGTAGGAGATGTACTTGGCGTTGTTCACGTGGCCCATGCTGTCCATGTCGCGCCAGCGGACGCTGATCGGCACGCGGGCGAGGATCTTGTGCTCGTTGCTCATGCGGTCTTCTTCCTGGTCTTGCTGGGGGCTTTGGTCGCGGCGGTCTTGCGCACGGCCTTCTTCGGTTCCGGCTTGGCCTTGCGCGGCGGGCGGGCGTCGGGCTTGTTGGCCACGGCCGCCGGCTGTTCCGGGCGCGCGCTGGTGGAGGGCAGCATCTTGGCCAGGAACTCGCCGGTGTACGAGGTCGGGCAGGCCGCCACGTCTTCCGGCGTACCGGTGACCAGGATGGTGCCACCGCGATGGCCGCCTTCCGGACCCAGATCGACAATCCAGTCGGCGGTCTTGATCACATCCAGGTTGTGCTCGATCACCACCACCGTGTTGCCTTCGTCGCGCAGCTTGTGCAGCACGCCGAGCAGCGCTTCGATGTCGTGGAAGTGCAGGCCGGTGGTCGGCTCATCCAGGATGTACAGCGTGCGCCCGGTATCGCGGCGCGACAGTTCCTTGGACAGCTTCACGCGCTGCGCTTCACCACCGGACAGCGTGGTCGCGCTCTGGCCCAGCTTGATGTAGCTCAGGCCCACATCGACCAGCGTTTCCAGCTTGCGCGCGATGCTCGGCACCGGCTCGAACAGCTTCAGCGCATCTTCGACGGTCATCTGCAGCACGTCGTTGATGTTGTAGCCCTTGTAGAGGATCTCCAGCGTTTCGCGGTTGTAGCGCTTGCCGTGGCAGACATCGCAGGGCACGTACACGTCCGGCAGGAAGTGCATTTCCACCTTGATCAGCCCATCGCCCTGGCACGCTTCGCAGCGGCCACCGCGCACGTTGAAGCTGAAACGGCCCGGCGAATAACCGCGCGCACGCGCTTCGGGCACTTGCGCATACAGCTCGCGCAGCGGCGTGAACAGACCGGTGTAGGTAGCCGGGTTCGAGCGCGGGGTGCGGCCGATCGGCGACTGATCGATGTCCACCACCTTGTCGAACAGATCCAGCCCGTCCACTTCCTTGTAGGGCGCGATCGGGTGCGAGGAACCGTTGATCTCGTTGGCAGCCAGCGAGAACAGGGTGTCGTTGATCAGGGTCGACTTGCCCGAGCCGGACACGCCGGTGATGCAGGTCAGCAGGCCCGAGGGAATATCCAGGTCCACGCCCTTGAGGTTGTTGCCGCTGGCACCGCGCAGGTGCAGCGTCATCTTCGGGTTGGGCTTGTGCCGGCGCGCCGGGATCTCGATGGCGCGCTTGCCCGACAGGTACTGGCCGGTCAGCGAACGCGGCGCATCCAGGATGTCCTGCAGCGTGCCCTGGCCGACGATCTCGCCGCCGTGCACACCCGCGCCCGGACCGATGTCCAGCACGTAGTCGGCCAGACGGATCGCGTCTTCGTCATGCTCGACCACGATCACCGTGTTGCCGAGGTCGCGCAGGCGGGTCAGGGTGCCGAGCAGGCGCTCGTTGTCGCGCTGGTGCAGGCCGATCGACGGCTCATCCAGCACGTACATGACGCCGACCAGGCCGGCACCGATCTGCGAGGCCAGCCGGATGCGCTGGGCTTCGCCACCGGACAGCGTGTCGGCCTTGCGCTCCAGGGTGAGGTAATCCAGACCGACATCGACCAGGAAGCCGAGACGTTCACCGATCTCCTTGACGATCTTGCCGGCGATCTCGCCGCGCCAGCCGGGCAGGGTCATGCTGCTGAAGAACTTCAGCGCATCGTCGATCGGCATCACCACCAGTTCGGGCAGCGCACGGTCGGCCACGAACACATTGCGCGCGGCCTTGTTCAGGCGCTGGCCCTGGCACTCGGGGCAGTTGCGCTCGCTGATGTACTTGGCCAGCTCTTCGCGGACGGCCGAGGATTCGGTCTCTTTGTAGCGGCGTTCGAGGTTGGGAATGATGCCCTCGAAGCGATGCTTGCGCTGGGTGCGGCCACCGGCTTCGGTGAAGTAGGTGAAGGTGATCGTCTCCTCACCGCTGCCGTACAGCACGGCCTGGCGCACGTCCTCGGGCAGGCTCTGCCAGGGGGCATCGGTGTCGAACTTGTAGTGCTTGGCCAGCGAGGCGATCAGCTGGAAGTAGTACGCATTGCGACGGTCCCAGCCGCGCACGGCGCCGGCCGAGAGCGACAGCTCCGGGTGCACCACCACGCGCGAGGGATCGAAGAACTCGGCCATGCCCAGGCCATCGCAGCCCGGGCAGGCGCCGACCGGCGAGTTGAACGAGAACAGGCGCGGTTCCAGCTCCGGCAGCGAGTAATCGCAGACCGGGCAGCTGTACTTGGAAGAGAACAGATGCGCAGGGGCATCCTCCACATCCAGCGACTGCACCGAGACCATGCCGTCGCCCAGCTTCAGCGCGGTTTCAAAGCTCTCGGCCAGGCGCTGCTTGATGTCCTCGCGCGGGCGGAAACGGTCGATCACCGCTTCGATGGTGTGCTTCTGGCGCAGTGCCAGCGGCGGCACCGCGTCGATTTCATGCAGCTGGCCGTCCACGCGCACGCGCACATAGCCTTGCGCGCGCAGCTGGTCGAACACCTGGGCGTGCTCGCCCTTGCGCTCGCGGATCACCGGGGCCAGCAGCATGTAGCGCTGCTCGGCATCCAGGGTCAGCACGTGGTCGACCATCTGGCTGACCGTCTGCGCTTCCAGCGGGTAGCCGTGGTCCGGGCAGCGCGGGCTGCCGACGCGGGCGTACAGCAGGCGCAGGTAGTCGTAGATCTCGGTGATCGTGCCGACGGTCGAGCGCGGGTTGTGCGAGGTCGATTTCTGCTCGATCGAGATCGCCGGGGACAGGCCCTCGATGTGGTCCAGGTCCGGCTTTTCCATCACGCTGAGGAACTGGCGGGCATAGGCCGACAGCGACTCCACGTAACGACGCTGGCCTTCGGCGTAAATGGTGTCGAACGCCAACGAGGACTTGCCCGAGCCGGACAGGCCGGTGATGACAATCAGCTTGTCGCGGGGCAGGTCGAGATCGATGTTCTTGAGATTGTGCGTCCGCGCGCCGCGGATGCGGATGAAATCCATCGCCATGGGGGATCCGTTGTGGGGCTTCGGCTCAGGGAGCCGGCAAGCGGGTGGGGCAATCGGAAACGGCAATCGGTCAGCCTACCGAGCTTGGGATTTGGGGGCAATCGCGGACTTTGCCACCCCCATGTCTCATTCCCTGAGACCCCGCCAGCCGGTTTCCTGAACCGTATTCAGCCAAATCCGGGTCAGAGCAGGGGGTGGGTTGACCCGAAGTGGTTGAAGTCATTAAAATTCCGCTTCTGTCCGCCCTCGATGGCGGCAGTCCATAGACCACAATAACTACAGAGGAAGTCTGGTCATGTACGCAGTACTGGTAACCGGCGGTAAGCAATACCGCGTGGCGCAGGGCGAAACGCTCCGCGTTGAAAAGCTCGAAGTCGAAGTCGGCAACGAGATCAAGTTCGACAACATCCTGATGCTGGGCGACAGCGATGGCATCAAGCTGGGCGACGCGCTGAGCGGCGCTTCGGTCACTGCCAAGGTCGTGTCCCAGGGTCGTGCCGACAAGGTCCGGATCATCAAGTTCCGTCGCCGTAAGCACCACATGAAGCGCCAGGGTCACCGTCAGTACTACACCGAAATCGAGATCACCGGCATTGCCGGTGGCAGCAAGTAATAAGGAGAAGCAGTCATGGCACATAAGAAGGGCGTAGGCTCATCGCGCAACGGTCGCGACTCCAACCCGAAGTACCTCGGCGTCAAGATTTTCGGTGGCCAGGCCATCGATGCCGGCAACATCATCGTGCGTCAGCGCGGCACCCAGTTCCATCCGGGTACCGGCGTTGGCCTCGGCCGTGACCACACCCTGTTCGCGCTCGTCGACGGCAAGGTGGAGTTCTCGGTCAAGGGCCCGAAGAAGCGTCGTACCGTCAGCGTCGTCGCCGAAGCCTGATCTTCAGCGGTACGCAGGCGCCCACGCCACGGCGTGGGGTCGCTGACGAAAGCCCCGCTTCGGCGGGGTTTTTCGTTGGTATCAACTATCGGGCGGGACATTTCCCGCCGCCGGCCCTGGATCGTACCGGGGCCGTTAGACTCTGCGGTGGGGTGCACCTCGCGCCCGCCGCCTCCAGATTGGCATCCAGAATCATGAAACTTGTAGACGAAGCAGAAATCCAGGTGATCGCCGGCAATGGCGGCAACGGCTGCATCGGTTTCCGTCGCGAGAAGTTCATTCCGCTGGGCGGGCCGGACGGTGGCGACGGCGGTAATGGCGGCAGCGTGTGGATCCGCGCCGACGAGAACCTCAACACCCTGGTCGATTTCCGCCATGACCGCATCTTCAAGGCGCAGCGCGGCGAGAACGGCATGGGCCGCCAGGCCTATGGCAAGGGCGGCGAAGACCTGGTCATCACCGTGCCGATCGGCACCGTGATCATGAACGTCAGTACCGACGAAGTGATCGGGGACCTGACCAGCCATGGCGACCGCCTGCTGGTGGCCAAAGGTGGCCGCGGCGGCTTGGGCAACATGCATTTCAAGAGCTCCACCAACCGCTCGCCGCGCCAGGCGCTGCCGGGCGAAGAGGGTGAAGAGCGCCTGATCAAGCTCGAGCTGAAGCTGCTGGCCGACGTGGGCCTGCTGGGCTTCCCGAATGCCGGCAAGAGCACCCTGATCCGCGCCGTGTCCGCGGCGACCCCGAAGGTGGCCGATTACCCGTTCACCACGCTGTACCCCAATCTGGGTGTCGTGCGCGTGGAGAACTACCGCAGCTTCGTGATCGCCGACATTCCCGGCCTGATCGAGGGTGCGGCCGACGGCGCTGGGCTGGGCGCGCAGTTCCTGCGCCACCTGCAGCGCACCCGCCTGCTGCTGCACCTCGTGGATATCTCCCCGATGGAAGGCGGCGTGGAAGGCGTGTCGCCGATCGAGCAGGTCCGGGCGATCGAGCGTGAGCTGGAAAAGCACGACCCGGAGCTGCTGAACAAGCCGCGCTGGCTGGTGCTGAACAAGGCCGACCTGATGTTCGAGGACGAGGCCAAGGCCGCCGCCGAGAAGATCGTTGCCGAGCTGGGCTGGACCCAGCCGTGGTACCTGGTCTCGGCCCTCGGCCGTGAAGGCACCTGGCCGATCATGAACAACATCATGGCCTTCTTCGATCGCCAGAAGGAAGACGAGGCGCAAGCGCGCGATGCGTACTGAGCGCACCCGCGCGCCCCTGAGAAACCCGGCTCCGGCCGGGTTTTTCTGTGGTGACGCCGTCGCCGCCAGCCGGGCTGGACGCCGCAGATCGCAGGCAACAAAAAACCCGGCCGGGGCCGGGTTTTTTTCTGCGGCTGGATCGAAGCCACGCGGGGCGTGGCTCTACGACACCCGCAGCGCCGTATCAGGCGGCCTTGATGGCCTTGATGCGCGCGGTCAGGCGGCTCTTATGGCGAGCAGCCTTGTTCTTGTGGATCAGACCACGCGAGCTGAAACGGTCGAGGATCGGCTGGGCAACAGCGAAGGCTGCCTCGGCGCCGGCGGCGTCATTGGCATCCAGAGCCTTGATCACCTTCTTGACAGCGGTGCGCAGCATCGAACGCTGAGCCGTATTGCGCGCGTTGCGCACGACGGTCTGCTTGGCGCGCTTCTTGGCGGACTTGATATTGGCCACAGTGGTGGTTTCCTGAAAAATCGGTGTAATGGGAACAGCAAGCTGGAAAGTATGATGGCTCGAAAAATGTACGTCAAGTCAATTGTCAAGAGGGAACACGGGTGAGTTCACCAAGGATGTTGCGGGGCCTGCTGTCTTTCAGCAGCATGACCATGATTTCGCGGGTGTTGGGGCTGGTTCGCGACCTGGTCATCACCACCACGTTCGGCACCAATGCGGTGACGGACGCCTTCTGGGTCGCCTTCCGGGTGCCCAATTTCCTGCGCCGGCTGTTCGCCGAGGGCTCGTTCGCCACTGCGTTCGTCCCGGTGTTCACGGAGGTGAAGGAAACCCGCTCGCATGCCGAACTGCGCGAACTGATGTCGCGCGTGGCGGGCACCTTGGGAGGCGTCCTGCTGCTGGTCACCGCACTGGCGTTGATCTTCGCGCCGCAGCTGGCGACCCTGTTCTCCAGCGGAGTGGATACCGACCCGGCCAAGCACGGCCTGCTGGTGGACCTGTTCCGGCTGACCTTCCCGTTCCTGCTGTTCGTGTCGCTGACCGCGCTGGCCGGCGGGGCGCTCAACAGTTTCCAGAAGTTCGCGATGCCGGCGCTGACCCCGGTGATCCTCAACCTGTGCATGATCGCCGGTGCGCTGTGGCTGGCCCCGCGGCTGGGGGGTACCCCGGAGAAGCAGATCCTGGCCCTGGGCTGGGCGGTGCTGGCCGCCGGCCTGCTGCAGCTGCTGTTCCAGCTGCCGTCGCTGAAGGGCATCAACCTGCTGACCCTGCCGCGCTGGGGCTGGCAGCACCCGGGGGTGCGCAAGGTGCTGACCCTGATGGTGCCGACCCTGTTCGGTTCCTCGATCGCGCAGATCAACCTGCTGCTGGATACGGTGATCGCGGCCAAGCTGACCGACGGCTCGCAGTCCTGGCTGTCGCTGGCCGACCGCTTCCTGGAACTGCCGCTGGGCGTGTTCGGTGTGGCGCTGGGCACGGTGATCCTGCCGGCGCTGGCCCGCCACCATGTCAGTACCGACAAGGCCGGCTTCTCCAGTGCGCTGGACTGGGGCCTGCGCACCACGCTGTTGATCGCCATCCCCGCCATGCTGGGCCTGCTGCTGCTGGCCGAGCCGCTGATCGCCACCGTGTTCCAGTACGGCCGCTTCACCGCGTTCGATACCCGCATGACCGCGCTGTCGGTGTACGGCCTTAGCTTCGCCCTGCCAGCCTTCGCGCTGCTCAAGGTGGTGCTGCCGGCCTTCTATGCCCGCCAGGACACTCGCACCCCGGTCCGCGCCGGTGTGGTCGCGCTGGTGGCCAACATGGTCTTCAACTTCATCCTGCTGGCCGTGCTGTACCACGTGATGGTGCCGGAGGCGCTGAAAGCGCAGGGCGTCTGGGTCGCGTTGGGCAAGCAGCCGGGCCTGCATCTCGCGCTGGGTATCGCCAGCGCGCTGTCCAGTTATCTGAACCTTGGCCTGCTCTGGTATTGGCTGGGCAAGACCGATGTCTACCAGCCCAAGGCGGGGTGGGGCGGCTATGCGACCAAGCTGGGGCTGGCCTGCCTGGCCATGGTGGCGGTGCTGCTGGGCCTGCGCTACGGGATGGCGGACTTCACCGGCATGGATAAATGGCACCGGATCGGCAACCTCGCGCTGCTGGTCGGCGGTGGCGGTCTGACCTATCTGGTGGCCCTGGTCGCCATGGGCTTCCGTCCGCGCCACCTGCGGGAGCATTGATCCGGGGGCAGCCCGGCTATACTTCATGGCTATCTCTTGCAAAGCATCGGCCCTGGTGGGTCGCATTCCACGTAGATGAGCAGGCTGTTTAGAAGCGTCGAAGGCGGGCAACTGTTCCCGCACGGAAGCGTGGTCTGCATCGGCGCATTCGACGGCCTGCACCTGGGTCATCGTGCGTTGGTGCGCCACGCCGTTTCGCGCGCGCGCGCGCTGGGCGTGGCCGCCGTGGCGGTGGCCTTCGAGCCGCTGCCGCGCGAATACTTCGCCCAGGGTGAGCCGCCGCCGCGGTTGACCCTGGCCCGCGACAAGGTCGCCATGCTGCGCGAGCTCGGCGTGGATGCGGTCGGCCTGCTGCGCTTCGATGCGCGCATGGCCGCGATGCAGGCCGAGGCGTTCGTCGAGCAGCTGCTGGTGCACCGGCTGAGCGCGCGTGAAGTGTGGATCGGGCCGGAGTTCTGCTTCGGCAACCGCCGCAAGGGCGATCTGGCCCTGCTGCAGGCGATGGGCGGCGAGCGTGGCTTCAGTGCCGGTGAGATCGAGCCGGTCGACCTGCATGGCGAGCGCATCTCCAGCACCCGCATCCGCCAGCTGCTGCGCGCCGGTGATTTCAGCCATGCCGGCGATCTGCTGGGCAGGCCGTATACGATTGGGGGCAGGGTAGTGCGCGGCCGCCAATTGGGCCGTACGCTGGGCTTCCCGACCGCCAACCTGCGCTTTCCGAAGACGCCGGCGCTGTCGGGGATCTACGCGACCTGGGTCCACGGTGTGTTCGACCAGCCGTGGCCGTCGGTCTCCAGCTTCGGTACGCGTCCCACCGTGGACGGCGTGGAGCCGCTGCTGGAAGCGCACCTGTTTGATTTCCAGGGCGACCTGTACGGCCGCCACATCGATGTCGAGTTCGTCGCCAAACTGCGCGATGAAGAAAAGTTCCAAGATCTGGCTGCGTTGACCGACCAGATGCACCGTGACGCCGAACAGGCCCGTCACATCCTTTCCGAACACAGATTGCGAGCCACTGCGTGAGCCAGGACTACAAAGCCACCCTTCATCTGCCGGCAACCGAATTCCCGATGCGCGGCGACCTGCCCAAGCGCGAGCCGGGCATTCTGTCGCGCTGGGAGGACGAGGGCCTTTACGCCCGCCTGCGCGACAACGCGCAGGGCCGCCCGCTGTTCGTGCTGCACGACGGCCCGCCCTACGCCAATGGCCAGATCCACCTCGGCCACGCCGTCAACAAGATCCTCAAGGACATCATCGTCAAGTCGCGCTACCTGGCCGGCTTCGATGCGCCCTACGTGCCGGGCTGGGATTGCCACGGCCTGCCGATCGAGATCGCGGTCGAGAAGAAGTGGGGCAAGGTCGGCGTCAAGCTCGATGCGGTCGCGTTCCGCCAGAAGTGCCGCGAGTTCGCCGAAGAGCAGATCGAACTGCAGCGCCGCGATTTCAAGCGCCTGGGCGTGATCGGCGATTGGGACAACCCGTACAAGACGCTGAGCTTCGATTTCGAAGCCAACGAAATCCGTGCGCTTTCCAAGGTGTTCGCCAACGGTCACATCGTGCGCGGCGCCAAGCCGGTGCACTGGTGCTTCGACTGTGGCTCGGCGCTGGCCGAGGCCGAAATCGAATACCAGGACAAGACCTCGCCGGCGATCGACGTGGCCTACGTCTCGCGTGACGCGCAGCAGCTGGCCGAACGCTTCGGCGTGACGCTGCCGGCTGATGTCGAGGTTGCGGTGCCGATCTGGACCACCACCCCGTGGACGCTGCCGGCCTCGCTGGCGGTGTCGCTCGGTGCGGAGATCGAATACGTGCTGGCCGAAGGCCCGGCCCACAACGGCAAGCGCCGTTGGCTGGTGCTGGCCGCCGCGCTGGCCGAGCGTTCGCTGCAGCGCTACGGCGTGGAAGGCCTGGTCGTGCACGGTCGTGCCACCGGCGCCGCGCTTGAAAATCTGCTGCTGGCCCATCCGTTCTACCCGCAGCGCGACATCCCGCTGCTCAACGGCGCCCACGTCTCCGACGAAGACGGTACCGGTGCGGTGCATACCGCCCCGGGCCATGGCCAGGAAGACTTCGTGGTCAGCCAGCAGTACGGGCTGATGGACAAGTACAACGCCGGCCAGATCAACCCGGTCGACGGCCGTGGCGTGTACCTGTCCTCGACCCCGCCGGCCGGCGATGTCGAGCTGGCCGGCGTGCACCTGTGGAAGGCGCAGCCGCTGATCATCGATGTGCTGCGCGCCTCCGGTGCGCTGCTGGCCTTCGTTGAGATCGTGCACAGCTACCCGCATTGCTGGCGCCACAAGACCCCGGTCGTGTTCCGCGCCACCCCGCAGTGGTTCATCTCGATGGACAAGGCCAACCTGCGCCGCGACGCGATGGCCGCGATCGACAGCGTCGGCTGGTTCCCGAGCTGGGGCAAGGCGCGCATCGGCTCGATGGTCGATGGCCGCCCGGACTGGTGCATCAGCCGCCAGCGCACCTGGGGCGTGCCGATCGCGCTGTTCACCCACCGCGAAACCGGTGAGCCGCACCCGCGCACCGTCGAATTGATGCAGCAGGTCGCCGACCGCGTGCAGGCCGAAGGTATCGACGTGTGGTACTCGCTGGACAGCGCCGAGCTGCTGGGCGATGAAGCGCCGCAGTACGAGAAGGTCACCGACATCCTCGATGTCTGGTTCGACTCGGGCGTGACCCATGAAGGCGTGCTGCTGGCGCGTGGCTTCGGCAAGCCGGCCGATCTGTACCTGGAAGGCTCAGACCAGCACCGCGGCTGGTTCCAGTCCTCGCTGCTGACCGGCGTGGCCATCGACAAGCAGGCCCCGTACAAGCAGTGCCTCACCCACGGCTTCACCGTGGATGAGAAGGGCCGCAAGATGTCCAAGTCGCTGGGCAACGGCATCGAGCCGCAGGACATCATGAAGACCCTGGGCGCGGACATCCTGCGCCTGTGGATCGCCTCGGCCGACTACAGCAATGAAATGTCGCTGTCGCAGGAAATCCTCAAGCGCAACGCGGATGCCTACCGGCGCCTGCGCAACACCGCGCGCTTCCTGCTCGGCAACCTGGACGGCTTCGACCCGGCCCAGCATCTGGTGGCCCCGGCCGACATGGTCGCGCTGGACCGCTGGATCGTGCATCGCGCCTTCGAGGTGCAGGAGAAGATCAAGGCCGCATACACCGGCTACAACATGGCCGAGATCGTGCAGCTGCTGCTGAACTTCTGCAGCGTGGATCTGGGCTCGGTGTATCTGGATGTCACCAAGGACCGCCTGTACACCATGCCGGTGGACTCGCGCGGCCGCCGCTCGGCGCAGACCGCGATGTACCACATCGCCGAAGCGTTCACGCGCTGGATCGCGCCGATCCTGAGCTTCACCGCCGATGAGCTGTGGGGGTACCTGCCGGGCGAGCGCAAGGAGAACGTGCTGTTCGCCACGTGGTACGTGGGCCTGGCTCCGTTGCCGGCCGATGCACCGCTCAACGCGGCCGACTTCGATCAGCTGCTGGCCCTGCGCGAGCAGGTCGCCAAGGTGCTCGAGCCGATGCGCGCCAACGGTGCGATCGGTGCGGCGCTGGAAGCGGAGATCACCGTCGCCGCCGATGCCGAGACCGCCGCGCGCTGGCAGCCGCTGGCCGAGGAGCTGCGCTTCCTGCTGATCAGCGGTGACGTGCAGGTGCGCCCGGCGACCACCGATGAGGTGTTCGTCAGCGCCCAGCCGACCGGCAAGCAGAAGTGCGTGCGCTGCTGGCACTACCGCGCCGATGTCGGCTCGGTGGCGGCGCACCCGGAACTGTGTGGCCGCTGCGTGACCAACATCGACGGTGCCGGCGAAGACCGGCGGTGGTTCTGATGGCCGCCGCCCGTCCGCGTCCGAACGCGCTGATCTGGCTGCTGCTGTCGGCAGCGATCATCATCGCCGACCAGTGGAGCAAGGCCTGGGTGCTGTCCAGCCTGCCCGAGTACGAGCCGGTGGTGGTCATCGAGGGCTTCTGGAACTGGTACCGCACCTACAACACCGGCGCGGCATTCAGCTTCCTGAGCGATGCCGGTGGCTGGCAGCTCTGGTTCTTCACCGCGCTGGCGGTGGGCATCAGCGGTCTGATGGCCTACTGGATGTGGGGCACCGCGCGCGGTGCCTGGCGCAGCGCCGTGCCTTACGCGCTGGTGATCGGCGGGGCGATCGGCAACGTGATCGACCGCCTGATGCACGGTCACGTGGTCGACTTCATCCAGTGGCATATCGGGGACCATTACTGGCCCTCGTTCAACATCGCTGATTCGGCGATCGTGGTCGGCGCGGTGGGTATCGCCCTGTTCGGCCTGTTCGACGGCAAGGCGGCCAAAAAAGCGGGATAATTCCCTCCTGTATCCGTAACAACCCGGCTTACGCCGGCCGGAGTATCTGACCGATGGATGTGTTGCTCGCCAATCCGCGTGGTTTCTGTGCCGGTGTCGATCGTGCGATCGAGATCGTCAAGCGCGCGATCGAGACCCTGGGTGCGCCGATCTACGTGCGCCACGAGGTCGTGCACAACCGGTTCGTGGTCGATGACCTCAAGGCCCGCGGCGCGATCTTCGTCGAGGAGCTCGACGAAGTGCCGGACGACAACACGGTGATCTTCAGCGCCCACGGCGTGTCCCAGGCCGTGCGCCAGGAAGCCGACCGCCGTGGCCTGAAGGTGTTCGACGCGACCTGCCCGCTGGTCACCAAGGTGCACCTGGAAGTGGCCCGCCACTGCCGCGCCGGCCGCGACGTGGTGCTGATCGGCCACGCCGGGCACCCGGAAGTGGAAGGCACGATGGGCCAGTGGAGCCGCGAGCGCGGCACCGGCCAGATCTATCTGGTGGAGGATGTGGAAGACGTCGCCACGCTGGTCATCGACCAGCCGGAGAACTTCGCCTACACCACCCAGACCACGCTCTCGGTGGATGACACCCGCAGCATCATCGACGCGCTGCGCACCCGCTTCCCGGCGATGCAGGGCCCGAAGAACGACGACATCTGCTACGCCACGCAGAACCGCCAGGACGCCGTGCGTGATCTGGCCAAGCGTTGTGATCTGGTGCTGGTGGTCGGTTCGCCGAACAGCTCCAACTCCAACCGCCTGAGTGAACTGGCGCGCCGTGATGGCGTGGAGTCCTACCTGATCGACGGTGCCGACGAGATCGACCCGGCGTGGGTGGCCGGCAAGAAGCACATCGGCCTGACCGCGGGCGCCTCGGCACCGCAGGTCCTGGTGGATGGTGTGATCGCGCGCCTGAAGGAGCTCGGCGCTACCGGCGTCGGTGAACTGGAGGGCGAGCCCGAATCGATGGTGTTCGCGCTGCCGAAGGAACTGCGGCTGCGGCTGGTCGACTGACCCGCAGCATTCCGCCACGCATGCCGTGGCGCTGCCCGGTAGTGCCGGCCGCTGGCCGGCAGCGCACCCCGGTTGGTCCTGATCCCGTCCGGCAGACAGAACGTCACTGCGCGCCGCTGTGCCAATCATGGCCGCAACGCGACGCATGACCTTTGGCCATGGGGCAGGGCGGTAACGCAGGGCTAGGATCGAGGCTTCCCCCGCTGGAGCCTGCCTGATGAAGATGCGTGCCATTGCCCTGTCCGTGTTGCTGGCCGTGTCCGCCACCGGCGTACAGGCGCAGACACCGCCGCCGCAGGATGTGGCCTCCCCCGGGCTGCTGCGCATCGACGTGGACGCACGTGACATCGGCCGACGGATCTTCAAGGTCAAGGCCACGGTGCCGGCCAGACCCGGCCCACTGACCCTGCTGTACCCGCAGTGGTTGCCCGGGGCACATTCACCGAGTGGCCCGATCGACAAGCTCGCCGGCCTGGTCGTCACCGCCAACGGCAAGCCACTGCGGTGGACGCGTGATCAGTACGACGTCTATGCCTTCACCGTGGAGGTCCCGCAAGGCGCCAGCGAAGTGGTGGCCGAGTTCAAGTTCCTCTCTTCGCAGGGCAGCCAGGGCCGCGTGGTGATGACCCCGGACATGCTCAATCTGCAGTGGAATGCCAATTCGCTGTATCCGGCCGGGGTGATCACCCGCAACATCCAGGCGCAGGCCACCGTCACGCTGCCGCCGGGCTGGTCATATGCCACCGCGCTGGATACCGAGCGCCGCGAGGGTGACACGGTGGTGTTCAAGCCGATCAGCTACGACCACCTGGTCGACTCGCCGCTGTTCGCCGGGCGCCACTTCCAGCGCTTCGACCTGGACCCCGGCGCGAAGGTGCCGGTGCACCTGAACGTCTTCGCCGATGAGGCCAGATCGCTGGCCGCCAAGCCCGAGCAGATCCAGGCGCACCGCGCGCTGGTGCAGCAGATGTACAAGCTCTACGGCGCACGCCACTTCGACCGCTACGAGTTCCTGCTTGCGCTGACCGACAAGCTCGGTGGCATCGGCCTGGAGCACCAGCGCTCCAGCGAGAACAGCGGTGACACGGGTTACTTCACCGAGTGGGACAAGACCTGGCTGGGCCGCGATCTGCTGCCGCACGAGTTCAATCACTCCTGGAACGGCAAGTACCGTCGTGGCGCCGATCTGACCACTGCCAACTTCAACGTGCCGATGGGCGACAGCCTGCTGTGGCTGTACGAAGGCCAGACCCAGTTCTGGGGCCAGGTGCTGGCCGCGCGCTCCGGGCTGTGGAGCCCGCAGCAGACCCGCGACGTGCTGGCCAATGTGGCGGGCACTTACGACCGCGGTCGCCCCGGCCTGGCCTGGCGCAACCTGCAGGACACCACCAACGACCCGACCATCGCCCAGCGCCGCACATTGGCCTTCCGCAACTACCAGATGAGCGAGGACTACTACTCCGGCGGCCAGATGGTCTGGCTGGAGGTGGAGGGCAAGCTGCGCGCGCTGACGGGTAACAAGCGCGGGCTGGACGACTTCGCCAAGGCGTTCTTCGGCATGAACGACGGCGACTGGAATGTAAATCCCTACACCTTCGACGAGGTGGTGAGCACGCTCAACGGCGTGGCGCCGTTCGACTGGGCCAGCTTCCTGCGCGAGCGCCTGGACGGGCATGGTCCGCTCACCGGGGGCCTGGAAGCGGCTGGCTGGAAACTGGTGTACACCGATACACCGAACGAGGCGTTCAAGGCACAGGAAACCCGCGGCAAGAACAGCAACCTGCTGTACTCCATCGGCCTGTCTGTCAGCGAGTCCGGCTACATCGGCGATGTGCTGTGGGACAGCCCGGCCTTCAATGCCGGCCTGACGCCCGGCATGAGCGTGGTCGCGCTCAATGGCCGGGTGTTCAAGGCCGAGCAGTTGAAGGAGGCGATCACCGCAGCCAAGACCGACAAGGCGCCGCTGACGCTGCTGGTGAAGAGCTTCGACCGCATCGATACGGTCACGCTGGATTACCACGATGGGCTGAAGTACCCCTCGCTGGAGCGCATCGCAGGCAAGCCGGATCGTCTGGCGGAGTTGTGGAAGGCGCGGTGAGTGCGCTGCGTGGAGGCCGCCGGATCAGTCTGCGGTCTCCACCTCCTCTGCACTGTTGCATACCCGCTTCGGCGCGCACAGCCGATCCAGCAGGGCCAACGTGACGCCGTTGCTCCAGCCGAAACCGTCCTGCAGCGGGTACTCGCCGCCACCGCCGCCGGTGGCCGAACCGTCCACCACATATTTCTCCACCAGCTTGCCCTCGCGGTCATACACCGTCTGCACCGTGCGCAGGAAGCGCGTGCCGATCAGGCGGGCCAGGGCGTCCTGCCCATAGCGCTGCAATCCGTCCACCGCGACCCACTGCAACGGTGCCCAGCCATTCGGGGCATCCCATTGCTGACCGGTCGCCACGGTGGTGGTCAGCAGCCCGCCGTCGCGGAGCAGCTGCGAATCGACTGCCTGGGCGGTACGGCGGGCCTGCGTGCGGCCGGCGACGTCCAGCCACAAGGGAAACAACGCCGCCGCGGTCAGGGCAGGGCGGGTCTGGCCACGCTCCAGGTCGCGGTCCACGTACCAGCCTTGCTGGTCATCCCAGAGCAGCTGGTTGATGGCGTGCTGACGTGCCTTCGCCAGCCGGGTGAAGGTGCGTGCAGCGGCGCGATCACCGGCTGCTTTGCTGGCGCGGGCTACGGTCGTTTCCAGATGGAACAGCAGGCTGTTCAGATCCACCGGCACGATCGCCGTGGTGTGGATGCTCGCCAATGCAGACGGCTCCGTGAGCCAGCGTGAGCTGAAATCCCAGCCCGATTCCGCACCGGCGCGCAGGTCGCGATACACCTGCGAAGGCGCGCGCTGCGGCGCCTGCGCGGCGGTGGCCACATCGTCCATCCAGGACTCGGTGCGTGGCACCGCGCGGTCGTCCCAGTAACGATTGAGCAGTTGCCCGTCCGCCAGTCGCACGACGCGTTCGCGCGCCTCCCCCGCTGCCAGCGTTTCCGCGCCGCGCATCCAGAATGCATGCTCGATGCGCAGCTGCGGCAGGTAACGGCGGTAGGCCTCATCGCCTTCGTTGGTAGCGAGCAGGTCCACCATCAGGCTGAAGAACGGCGGCTGTGAGCGGCTCAAGTAGTAGCTGCGATTGCCGTTGGGAATATGGCCGTAGCTGTCGAGCTGGAACGCGAAGTTGTCCACCATGTCGCGTACCTGCTGCCAGCGGCCACTGGAGGCCAGCCCGAGCAGAGTGAAATAGCTGTCCCAGTAGTACACCTCCCGGAAGCGCCCGCCGGGCACGACGTAGGGCTTGGGCAGCGGCAGCAGCGAGCCGTTCGGATCCACCGTGTCGGTGTTGCGGGTCAGCACGGGCCACAGCCCCTCGATGTGCGCGCGCAGCGTCTCCCCCGCTGGTGGCACGTAGGGCTGGGTGTCACCGGGCACCGCGAAGTGCTCGGCCACGAAGGCTGCCAGGTCGAATCCGGGCCCAGTCCTCGCGCGCTGCCACTGGGTGAGGAGGGCAGCGCTGGGCTGGTGGGGCACTGCATCCGCGAAGGTCTTCTGATCCTTGAACAGGTGTGCGCCCTGGACCTGCTGGAAGAGCGGCTGCCACTGCTGGTCCGGCGTCTGCGGCATCGGCCCCGTGCCTTGTGCCAGCGCGGGGACACTGAACAACAGGGATGACAGCAGCAGACCGGCCAAGCGGGGACAGGGGCGCATGGGATGCCTCCGGAGGTGGGGGATTCACTGTAGAGGCTGGTGCGTCAAGGGCTGGTACTTCCGGGGCAGGTCGCTCGAGGTCATTGGGGCGCGGCCGTTTGCCGATGCGGCCGCTTCCCTGATTGACCAAAGTGGTCCGCACCCCCTAGAATTCACGACCTCGCCGGAATAGCTCAGTTGGTAGAGCGGCGCATTCGTAATGCGTAGGTCGTAGGTTCGATTCCTATTTCCGGCACCAGATACAGCAAAAAGCCCCGGCCTCGGTCGGGGCTTTTTGTTTGTGGCTCGCTTGGTGGTAGTGCCGGCCGCTGGCCGGCAACCTCAGGTCCATTCAACGCACCCCGGACTGACATCGGCACCTCGATCCGATCCGGCTTCGCTGGCGCTTAGCGGCAAGGGCGTTGCTCACGTCAGGATGGAGTGGTTGGCCTCAATCGCCCCGTTGGATTCATGGCGGATCATTCCTGTGCTATCAATACCCAGCCTTGCTTCAAGGCTCTTTCAGGGATTGGAAGGATGCACAGGTTCGGGGAAATTGCAGGCGGTGTGTCGACCCGCTTCAGGGGATTTGAGGATCGAATTCGGAAGCTGGGTGCGGTAGGCGCCTGGATGTTCTGTGTGTTGCTGATTGGCCTTGGCATGCCACCATCCGCAATCGCCCAGACGACGGTCACCTACATCCATACCGACGCCTTGGGCTCGGTAGTGGCCGAGAGCGATGCCAACGGCAACGTGATCAAGCGCTATGACTACGAGCCCTACGGTGCCGTGGTAGGCGGTCAGGTCACGGATGGACCGGGGTACACAGGGCATGTGAGCGATGCAGCTACTGGGCTGAGTTACATGCAGCAGCGGTACATGGATCCGCAGTTGGGTGTGTTCCTGTCTGTTGATCCGGTGGCTGCGTATGAGCAGCCGGTGGGGCAGTTCAATCGGTATCGGTATGCGAACGGCAATCCGTATCGCTTTACTGATCCGGATGGGCGACAAGCAGCAGAGCGTTTTGTCGAACAGCATCGTAAGGACATGGAGGCTGGCAATGGCGATGTGTACAAGCCGTTACAGCCCTTTGCGATTGCCGTAACAGGTGTAATGCTTGCCCCCGTGGTAGTTGAGGTGGGCATGGCAGCGCTAGCCAATCCTGCTGCTGTAGCTACCGCGACCGAAATCGGGGCTGGCGCTGCGGGAGTGACAGGGACCGGCGCAGTTGCTGGGAGGATAACGGGATACACCAAGCACGGTCTGAATCAGGCGATTTCACGTGATGGCGGCAGGGGTGTATCTCCAAAAGCAATTTTGTCGGCAGTTAGAGAGCCCTTAAAGGTAGCGGAGCAGGCCGGAGGCAAGACGGTATACACGGGGAGGGATGCCAAGGTTGTTCTGAACGGTGATGGAAAAGTGATAACTACAATTCCACGAAATAGTAATGGTGTGAGAGACCCAAAGGTGAAGTGAAATGAGTGGAAAGGTGCCGTTGCATTTGCGCATGCTGCTTGTGGAGATTTGCGCCAAAAATGGCCGTGATCTGTCATTTGAGAAGCTGGAGGGCGACGAGTGTTTATTCGATGGCAATGATCGGGAGTGGTTGGTTGATGCGCTTGTTCGAGAGCTCTCCGATACTGGCCTGAAATTGGACGATGAACCTAATGAGCGTGGGCTGGAAATCGAAGCGTTGATTGATTTTATCGGGCCGGACTCAGGCACAGGTCTGATGAATGAGTGAGCTTAAACTCGTTATTTGGAGGAGTAGAGCGCTGCGGACGCTCCGCATCCAAACATCGCCTCGCATCCTGTCCTAAGTTGGCCTTATCGCCACTTACGGACCCTCCGCCCGATGTCATCCGTCCTCACCAAGCGCATCGTCCTTACGTCGGAGCCCCGGGATCGCCCCTATGAGCTTAGGGATGCCCAGGTTCGCGGCCTGATCCTGCGCGTGCAGCCCTCTGGGCACAAGGCTTGGATCGTGACTTGGGCGCACGGTAAGCGTCGTACCTTGGGGTCGGTCGAGCATCTGTCACTTGATCAAGCCCGCGATCAAGCCCGGCAAGCAGTCGCTGAATACGTTCAGTCCGGATTGCCGACGCTCGCAAAATCCAAGCCCACTAGTTGCACGCTCGAAACGCTCCTCAACGAGCATTTCGAGCCTTGGGCGGTTGCCGAACTCAAGGGTGGTCGCCAGTACCCGGATCGCATCCGATCCGTGTTTCCGTGGCTGTTACGCCGTCAAATTATCGAGATTGATGTGCCCACGATGGAGCGCTGGTGGCGCGGGCGTATAACTGGCCCCGATGCCGTCACAAAGGCTACCGCAGCGCGCGACTTTGCTTGCCTGCGGTCTGCCTTGTCTCGTGCAGTTGAGTGGAAGCTGATCGACAAAAATCCTTTGATGGGCATTCATCACCGATCAGCAGCAAGCCGCAAGGTGGAACGCGGACCATCTGATCGATGCAGCTGGAAAGCTGGAGCGGGTAAAGGGGGGCGCGTGCCAAGGGCGGCCCGTGCCAAGGGCGGGTGGAAGGAGACGCAGGCAAGCTATTTGATGCAATCACCGATGGCGGCACTAAGACCTCTGGCGGTCGGGTGAGAATCCCGGACGGAATAGTCATAGGAAGCCACACGTCAAAAACTACTGGCGTGGCGACTATTGACATCAACAAGTCTGGCCAAATTTACAGATAAGAATCGATGCGCTTAAGTAGGTTCGGGGGTGGAGTGATGATCGACTTTCAGTCAAGCGGCATTGTGGGATACGGCGAGGTTTCTCTCGATGAGCTGGATATTTATTACCTAGAGAAATACTGGTTGAATCTAGAAAGCTTGGTAAGTTATTGGGCGGGGTTGCTTGATCAGGCTTTCATTGTGAATCGCGACGGTCCTGAAATCCGATGCCAATCAAATATGGAGTACCGGCCCGGGGGCGTCCTATTTACTGAGCAGGAGTTCCTCGACTTCAAGCGGCTGTCTATTGATCTAGGTGCCAAGAGTTTCGCAGTGATTGAGTATATTGGGCAAAGCGAGTGGGTGGATTTTTCATCTCGATCGTTTTTCCGATTTGCGTATCCGCTAGATGTGTCCTGGAGCGAGATGACGAGTTCCTGTCCGATTGCCGATGATGTGTTCATGCGACCCATCAGGGCATTCTTTGTCATTTCCGATAACGGGCGTATCGGTAAGTACGTGGATAGCGACGCATTTCATCCGTATGAGTTGTTCTTTTTCAGTAATTCGTAATGCGTATGTCGTAGGTTTGATTCCTATTTCCGGCACCAGATACATCAAAAAGCCCCGGCCTTGGCCGGGGCTTTTTGTTTGTGGCTCGCTTGGTGGTAGTGCCGGCCAGCGGCCGGCAACCTCAGGTCCGTTCGACGCACCCCGGACTGACATCGGCACCTCGATCCGGTTCGGCCTCGCCGGCGCTTAGCGCCAAGGGCGCTGCTCCCGTCAGGATGACGTGATTGGCCTCAATCGCACCGTCGGTTTCCTGGCCGATCGTTGCTGTGCTATCAATACCAAGCCTTGCTTCAAGGCACTTTCAGGGATCGGAAGGATGCGCAGGTACGGAGGAGCTGCAGGCGGTGTGTCGACCCGCTTTAGGGGAGTTGAAGATCGAGTTCGGAAGCTGGGTGCGGTAGGCGCCTGGCTGAGCTGCGTGCTGTTGCTGGGTCTGGCTGCTGTGCCGACCGCAAGCGCACAGACGGTCACCTACATTCACACCGACGCCTTGGGCTCGGTAGTGGCCGAGAGCGATGCCAACGGCAACGTGATCAAGCGCTATGACTACGAGCCCTATGGTGCCGTGGTAGGCGGTCAGGTCACGGATGGACCGGAGTACACAGGGCATGTGAGCGATGCAGCTACTGGGCTGAGTTACATGCAGCAGCGGTACATGGATCCGCAGTTGGGTGTGTTCCTGTCTGTTGATCCGGTGGCTGCGTATGAGCAGCCGGTGGGGCAGTTCAATCGATACCGCTATGCGAACGGGAATCCGTACAAGTTCACGGATCCGGACGGGCAGAGTGCCACGCTTCTCATCCCTATCGTGGTTATCCCGATCGTAGTCGCAACCACCTATTACGCTACGACAAGTTCAGAACAGCGTGCAGATCTCGGCAATAAATTGGAAAGCGCTGTAAGGGGGGGTGTTCCAGAAGTCCGAGTCGACCCCGCAGCAACCAGCTCTTCAGGGCGATGGATCGATAGCGTCTGAGGGCGCCTCGGGGAATCGATTTCCTGATCGAGCGCTGCCAACCAAGCCTAGTGGCGAGCCAGCGCCTGATCCTGATGCGGGCGGGCCCCATACTCAATTGGGACAGAAAGAAGGCAGAAACGGAAAGTATGACCAGGCCCGTGAGTTCGATGGGCAGGGCAGGCCGGTCAAGACAATCGGCTTTACTGACCATGGGAGACCTGGAAGCCATACAAGTCCCCATGAGCATCCTTACGAGTCTAACGGTACTGGTGGGACACCATCCCGGGCGAAGGCCCGGCCACTCAATGGAGGCTGATCGCGATGAATACTGACGAATGGGGTTTTCCGATAACCGGATCAAAAGTCAGCCAGGTGCTCAGAGGGCACTTCAGCCCGGAGGATATCTGGGAGCTGTCCTCCTTGGATGTTCCATCTGGAGAATTGAAAGCTCCGTCGCTCGATGTACTAAGAGAAAAGCTCTCTGAACAAGGTTCTCGCATTTCTACCGCAGGGTTATGCGAGGCTTTGGAAGGTGCTCCCCAGGTCTGGATCCTTGACATTCGCTTGGCTTCCGACAGAAATGTCGTGCTGTACATTGAAGATGGCGAAATATTCGAGATCAACCTTGAACGAGCCTAGGTACGCTTTGTACCTGGTGCGCATGTGGTAGGTCGTAGGTTCGATTCCTATTTCCGGCACCAGATACAGCAGAAAGCCCCGGCCTTGGTCGGGGCTTTTTGTTTGGGGCGGCGTGGAACTCATTGATTGGTGAGGGATTCGTTGCGAGCCGATCGTCGCAAGCATCAATGCTGCTCGTTGCGGAAGGTTTGCATCCGTATGGGTGTTGAGGGGCGCATTCGGAAGCCTGGCTTCCAGAGCACTTATGACTGAGCAGGGTCGGACCCTGACCAAATAGCTCGAAGACATGAAGCTTGGAGCTTTAGTTTGCAAGAGCGAATGCAGCAAAGTGCGGCATCAATCCCCTAGACTCGCCTTTAGTCGCCAGGCGATTGGAGAAAGCAGCAATGGGCTATCAGTTGTGGACCCGGCCTTTGCCGGATCTGAAGTGACGACCAAACTGCTCAACTTCAGTGATAAATCCGGCAAGAATGTCGAAGCGACTAGTGGCCGAAGAACGGTGGAGCAAAACCGAACGGTGGGTGGCGCTAGTCGGAGCCAGCACTTACAGGACAACGCGGCAGACGCACGGATCAATGGGAGCACAGCTAAGCGGACCGCTGATGCGGCCCATGGTTCCGGCGAATTCAACCGGGTCAATCAATATACTGATGGCCGCGGCGTTCATGTGGATCTTAAGCAGGATGGAACGCAGGGACGTTTCACTGACTGGAAACCCAAAAAATGAAGATCATCTCCGGCGGAGCTTGGCTCATGATGCTAGTGGCATGCAGCCCTGCTCCCTCCGACGTAAGGGATCTGGCCAAGCAGACGCCTACTGAAGCTGTCCCCTTGGTGGCAGGCATTGATGCCAGCAGTGGCTCCCTTGCGGGCCTGCGTATTGGGATGACCAAGGACCAGCTTTTCGCAGCCGGCAATCCCATCATTAAACGTTCGGTTATGCAGGAAGGAGACGAGTACATAGTCATGGATGTCTCGTTACCCGACGGTCTGGTTGTCGAATGCTGGTTCGACCAAGGCAGGATAGAGAAGCTGCGGACCATCTCCGAGGGATTGTTAGATGAGAAGGGAGTTGGTGTTGGCTCCACGTTGGTGGCGCTGAAGGCTGCCTATCCGGACGGTCGTCTTGTCACGGGAAATGAAGACGGCAGGCGCTATGCGAACCTCGTCAACCGCTCCAGAGTGGTCTTCGAGATGGACATGGCTGGGCTTCCACAAGCGTGTTTCCACGATGAAAGCAAGGAATGCGAGGTGCATCCGAACTTGCGTGTGCATGGCGTTGTCCTGTATTCCGGTCCAAGCACGTAGGGCAGGTGTTCCAGGCAAGTCTAGTGACTGGACTGGCCTGGGATGTTCAAGGCCATCTCCAGCTACGCAATGGGCGGAAGTCCGACTTCAACTTTGGCAATAGGCTGCGTGAAGTGAAGGAGGAGGCGGAGCGCTAGGCCTACAATTCCTATAGGCGGAGTGCGGTGGCGCACGATGCCCAGGGGCAACGCCTGCGCGCGATGTATTCGTTGGCCGGAAAGGTGGTGCACGAAGAGCGACGAGGAAAGGGCGCCTCGGAGTACATCTATGCAGGTGGTCGACTGCTGGCGACCCGCAGCTCGACAGGTGTTAGCTGGACGCATGTGGATGCGTTGGGCAGCCCGGTCGCTGTCACGGATCGCACAGGCAGCGTTGTCGAGCGCGGCCGGATTGAGCCGTATGGTGCCGAGTTGGGTGGGCAGGTCAAGGATGGGCCTGGCTACACCGGGCATGTGAGCGATTCGGCAACAGGTCTGGTTTACATGCAGCAGCGGTACATGGATCCGCAGCTAGGGATGTTCCTGTCGGTTGATCCGATGACGGCTTATCAGAAGCCGGTTGATCAGTTCAATCGCTATCGGTATGCGAATGGCAATCTGTAAAAGTTCAAAGACCCTGACGGTCGCATTGTCGAGATCGTATGGGACATTGCCAACATCGCGACGAGTACGATCAGCGCTTTAGCCAAGGCAACGTGGGGGCGGGTATTGTCGCCGGCGGGCTACATCAAATATGAGAACGCAGGTAAGCAAGGTGTTGATCCATATTCAGGAAAGACCCTGCCCAATTCCAAGTCGCATTTTCCAATCAAGTAGCGTGAGAAACGTCACATGAACGAGCATCGATCAGACACTTTTCAACATCTAAAAGGCAAGTATGTAACGTTGACCGTCGAGGATGAGCAGCTTCGGGTTGGAACTGATGATGGATGGTCGCTTCATATTTATAACGGATACACGCTCTCCTGCGGCGTGCGGATGGGCGCACTGACACATGCGTCGCTCCGATTGAAATTGGTCGATTGCCTGGTCGATGACGTCAAAATGACCATGATGTTTTCGGGCGATAAATTTCTCACCGTCGACTTGACGGACGACGGATACTCCGGGCCGGAGGCCATGCAGCTTAACGGGCCCGACGGTAGCATCGTTATCTGGGGCTGAGCCTGCTTCTTCAGATAATGATGAATAGCGCATTTCTGAAGATAATGAAGGGCAAGGACGAACGCATCTTAGCTGCATGCGGTTTCAGTGAACTTGCCCGTGCGTGGGCGCGGTGACGGCTTATCAGAAGCCGGTTGATCAGTTCAATCGCTATCGGTATGCGAATGGCAATCCTTACAGGTTCACTGATCCGGATGGGCGGCAGGCATTTAAGATGCCTATCCCTTGCATTATCACGTTGCCTTTAGATAATCGTGGCGGGAACATCCAGCAAAACGAAGACTCATCACGGGGGGTGGGGTGGGACTAGATATGATGACTGGTTGTTTGCGGAAGCTGAAGTTGCTCTCGGTTCTGTCGGATGCGCAACCGCCAGACAATCCGATTATTGCTAATGGCTGGGCGGGGATTGCATTTGACAGAAATTGCTATGCGGATCTTGCCCCGACAGACGTTTGGAATGCCTGGTTGGATGTGCATATACGGCAGTCCCGCTCATCTAGCGCAATAGGGATTGCGTCTTTGAAGACCTGGCTGCCGGCAAAGAAGAATGCAGCGTGGAGCCCGATCTTGACTCGCTGCGCCGGTATTGGATGGAAGGTGAGCGGTTTCTGCGCGATCACTACCTTTTTTCGTCCTCGTTCAACTGGGTGGTTCGCCTCGATCAGGACGTGACACTGTTTGCGGCAGAGCGAGATTTCATGCGCGAGGTAATCGACCGTCTTCATGGTTTGAACAGTGTCATGGATCGAATGATCGAGGATTTTGACCCTGGAGAAGACGATCCGGTTGGGTTGCAAAGATTTCTGTCTGACATCACAGATGAGCTGCGCCGTTGACATGCTCGTAAGTGCCTTGCCATAAGTTTGTCGATGAGACTTTGATGGCGAATGGCGCATCTGTACATGCTGTATTTTGAAGTGCAACCGTATCTATGCAGCAGGTGATGCAGCCAGCTTCAGCTTGGCAGCAGGCTCAATTTTCTGCCCCGGACACCAGATGCAGCAAAAAGCCCCGGCCAAGGCCGGGGCTTACTTGTTTGTGGCGAAGCTGCCAGTCACCTCACTCCGCACCACTCCCCGCCGGATGCGACGACCGCCGCCGGAACTTCCGCGACAGCCAATCCCCCGCATCATCCACCACGGTGAAGGCCGCCGGAATCACGATCAGGCTCAGCAGCGTGGAGGTGATCAAGCCACCGATCACGGCGATCGCCATCGGCGCACGGAAGCTGGAATCGCCGGCAAAGCCCAGCGCGATCGGCATCATGCCTGCGCCCATCGCCAGCGTGGTCATGATGATCGGCTGTGCACGTTTGCGGCAGGCATCGATCAGTGCGTCGTGCTGGCTCATGCCGTGTTCGTCTTCGGCCATCACCGCGTAATCCACCAGCAGGATGGAGTTCTTGGTGGCGATGCCGATCAGCATCAGCAGCCCGATCAGCGCCGGCAGCGAGAGCATGTTCTGGGTGATCAGCAGCGCGCCGAACGCGCCACCGGCACACAGCGGCACCGCGGCAAGGATGGTGATCGGCATCAGGGCGTGGTTGAACAGCAGCAACAGCACCATGTAGATGCAGATCAACCCCGCCGCCATTGCCAGCATGAAACCGATGAACAGCTCGACGAACACTTCCGCATCGCCGGTGTTGAGGAAGGTGACGCCCGGCGGCAACTGCTTGACGCTCGGCAGGGCCTGCACTTCGGTCATCACATCGCCCAGTGGGCGGCCGTTGAGTTCGGCGGTGAGGGTCACGTTGCGCTGGCGCTGGTAGCGTGAGATCTGCGAAGGGCCACTGCCTTGCTGGATGTCAGCCACGGCCGCCAGCGGTACCGGGCCATTGCGGCCGGGCACGCGCAGCTGGCTGATCAGGCCCGGATTGGCCAGCGTGGCTTCGGCGAAGCCGACCCGGATCGGCACCTGCCGGTCGGGCAGGTTGAGCTTGGCCAGGCGCTGCTCGTAATCGCCAGCCGTGGCGATGCGGGCGGCCTCGGCGATATCGGCAGTCGCCACACCCAGGTCCGCGGCGCGGGCGGGGTTCGGCACGATCTGGAGTTCCGGGCGCAGCAGCGAGGCGGTAGAGGTGACGCTGCCCAATCCCTGGATGCCGCGCAGGTCGCGTTCCAGTGCGGTGGCGGCGTCCTGCAGGCGCTGCGGGTCGTCGCCGGAGAGCACCAGCTGCAGCAGGTTGCCGGGCTCGGAGCTGACATAGCTGACGCGCACGCCGGGCAGATCAGCCAAGCGCTCTCGCGCCTCACGTTCCAGCACGCGCTGGTCGCGGTCGCGCCCGTCGGCGCTGCCCCAGTCGAGCACCAGGGTGGCCTTGCGCGGCTCACCGACGCCGGTCGCACCCGGATCGCCCAGGTCGAGCACGCTGCCGACCGCGGTATAGACCTGCTTGAGTTCGGGCATGTCCTTGAGCAGTGCGCGCGCGCGTTCGGCGACGGTCACGGTCTCCTGCAGGCGCGTGCCCGGCGGCAGCTCTAGATTGAGGTTGCTGCGGCCCAGATCGGACTGAGGGATGAAGGTGGCCGGGATGAACGGCACCAGCGCCAGCGACGCGACGAACAACCCGGTGGCCAGCCACAGGGTGCGGCCGCGATAGCGCAGTGCGGCGTCCACCCAGCCCAGGTACCACGTCATCAGCCTGGATTCCGGCTTCTCCTCGCCATGTGGCTTGAGCAGGTAGGCGGCCATCATCGGGGTGAGCAGGCGGGCCACCAGCAGCGAGAACAGCACGGCGGTGGCGGCGGTCCAGCCGAATTCGCGGAAGAACTTGCCGGCAATGCCGGGCATGAAGGCGACCGGCACGAACACCGCCGCCAAGGTCAGCGAGGTGGCGATCACCGCGTTGCCGATCTCGCCGGCCGCTTCGCGTGCAGCTTCCAGCGGCGGCTTGCCCATGCGCAGGTGGCGCACGATGTTCTCGATCTCCACGATCGCATCGTCCACCAGGATGCCGACCACTACGGAGAGCGCCAGCAGCGTGATGATGTTGAGGGTGAAACCGAAGAAATACATCACCGCGAACGTCGGGATGATCGACAGCGGCAGCGCCAGCGCCGACACCCAGGTCGCGCGCCAGTCGCGCAGGAACAGCCACACCACCAGCAGGGCCAACAGCGCGCCTTCCCAGAGCATGGTCATCGAGGAATCGTAGGAGCGGTGAGTCTCGTCGATCGCCGTGGTGACCAGGCGGAAGTCGATGCCCGGATGCTCGGCCTTGATCTTGTCCAGCGCCTCATGCACGCCGGCTTCCACCTTGACCTCGCTGGAGCCGCGGGTGCGCGACATCGAGAAGGCCACCACGCCCTTGCCATCCAGCAGGGCGGCCTCGGTGGGGTCAGCGGCGCCATCGGTCACCGTGGCCAGCGTGGAGAGCCGCACCGCGCGCCCGTCCGGCAGGGCGATGGAGTAGTCGCGCAGTGCCTGTGCGTCACCGACGGTACCCAGCGTGCGGATGGTCTGCTGCGCGCCTTCGACCTCGGTCTTGCCGCCGGCACGCTCGACCTGGATGCGGGCCAGCTGCTGCGATACATCGCCGGCGGTGATGCCCATCGCGATCAGCGCATTGGGATCCAGATCCACGCGTACCTGGCGCTGCACGCCGCCCACGCGGGTGACGCGCGCGACACCGGGTACGCCGTACATCGCACGCGAGATATCGCGGTCGACGAACCAGCTGGCCTCATCGGTGGTCATGTGCGGGGCGACCAGCGCATAGGTCATCAGCGAACCGCCGATATCGACCTTGGAGATCACCGGTTCCTGGATGTCCTGCGGCAGGTCGGTGCGGATGCGGGTGACCGCGTCGCGGGTGTCGTCCAGCGCGGTGGCCAGATCGGCTTCCAGCTGGAACTCGATGGTGGTGGTGCTGACGCCTTCGCTGACCGAAGACATCACGCGCTTGACGTTGTTGACCGTCGCCACCGAGTCCTCGACCTTGCGGGTCACCTCGGCTTCCAGCTGGCTCGGCGAGGCGCCGGGCTGGGTGACGGTGACGGTGGTCATCGGGAAGGCGATGTCCGGGAAGCGCGCCACCGGCAGCTGATGGAAACCCCACAGGCCGGCCACGCACAGCACGAAGAAGATCAGCAGCGCAGGCAACGGGCGTTTGATCGCCCAGGCGGAGATGTTCATCGTGCGGCGGCCTTGGTATCGGCCACCACGCGCACGCGGTCGCCCTCACCGAGGAAGCCGGCGCCATCCACCACCACCTGATCGCCCGCCTTCAATCCTTCAAGGATCGCGGTACGGCCCTTGACGGCCTGGCCGGTGCTGACACGGTGGCGGGTCGCCTGCTGTTTGTCGTTCACGGTGAACACGTAGTTGTGGCCGTCGCGCTGCACGATTGCCGCGGTCGGGATGGTCAGCACCGGGCCGTCGCCGGTGACGATGCGGCCATCTACGTAGATGCCCTGCTTCAGCGGGCCGGGGGTTGGCAGGTCGGCATAGATCGTGCCGGTGCGGGTCTGCCCATCGACACCCGGGGTGACCGCGCGGATGCGGCCGCTGACCACCTGGCCGCCGTACGGCAGCTCCACGGTGTTGCCCACGGCGACATCCGCCAGCTGGTTCTCCGGCAGTTCTGCGCGCCACTCCAGGCGGCCGTCGCGGATCAGGCGCAGCAGTTCGGTACCGGCGGAGACCACCTGGCCCGGCTGCACCAGACGCTTGGAAATCAGGCCGTCCGCCGGTGCACGCAGGTCGGCGAAGTCGCGACGCAGCTTGGCCGCGTCACGCGCGGCACGGGCGGTGGCGGTCTGCGCTTCGGCATTGATGCGCGAGGCACGCAGTTCATCCAGGCTGCTTTCGCTGATCAGCTGCTGGGCGGCCAGCTTGGCGCTGCGTTCGTAGTTCATGCGGGCCAGCTCCTGCGAGGCCTGCGCCTGCCGCAACGAGGCGTCGGCCTGCGCCAGCTCGCTGTCCAACGTGCGATGGTCCACCTGCAGCAACACCTGGCCCTGCTTGACCCATTGCCCCACGTCCACCAGCAACGCGGTGACGCGCTGGCCGCTGATCTCCACCCCCAGCTGCATTTCTTCATAGGCGGTTACCGGCCCGGAGACCAGTACCGTGCGCGCCATGGTCTGCTGCTGCGCGGGCGCCAGTGAGACCGGCAGCGCCGAACTGGCGGCCGCGGCCTCGGCGGAGGCCTTGTCGTCCTTGCCGCCACACGCGGACAGCAGCGCAGCGACCAGGATCAGGGAGAAACTGCGGAAGGAGAGTGCACGCATGGAGTGGCTTTCCGGGTCGGAACAGCGGGAAAAGAAAGGAATGGGGCAATCAGGATGCGCGGGGCAGGCGCAGTGCGATGCCATCCAGCATCAGGCCCAGCCCCTGCTCGAAGCGGGCGTCGAAATCGACCTCGCTCCACACGTCACGGGCCTGCCAGCAATGGGGAAAGCGGGCCTCGGCCAGCGCCATGAACGCCTCACCCAGCGCTTCCATGCTGCCGTCGCCGGGCCAGGACTGCTCCTCGATGACGAAGCCCATCGTGTAGTACACCAGGTCCATCGCCGCGGTCGCGGCAAAGCGTGCGGGCGCGCCGGCGCCCATCAGCGCGGCGATGCTGGCCTCACCCACCCGCAGCACGTTCTCGGTCGCCAGGAAGGTGCCGGCATACACCCGTGCACCATCGCGGCGGGCCTTGAAGGCCAGGCGGAACTCGCGCCCGATCTGCAGCAGGGTCTGCCGCCATGGCTGCCCGGCGGGGATCGCACGGGCGACGTCGCTGATCATGGCGTCGGCCATGGCGTCGATCAGCGCCTGTTTGCTCTTGAAGTGCCAGTACAACGACGGCGCCCGGATGCCCAGCGAGCAGGCCACCTTGCGCAGGGTAATACCCTCCAGCCCGGCTTCGTCGAGGATCCGGAAGGCCGCTTCGACGATGTTTTCCCGCGCGATCGGTTGGCGCACTGTGATCTGGCCTAACGTTGTTAGGGGGCGAATCTAACAGTGTTAGGCTGGCGCGGACAAGTGCCGCCCGCGTGCGTCAGAGGTCGATCAGGTTGGCCTGCAGCGCCGCCATCCGGACCTGGTTCCGGCCGCTGGTCTTGGCCTCATACAGCGCCTCATCCGCCCGGGCGATCAGGTCTTCCAGCAGTTTCTGGTCGCCACCCGGCAGCGCCTCGCCGATCGCCCCACCGACGCTGACGGAGACGGAGATCCGGTCGCCGCCCACCAGGATGGGGTCGGCCGCCACCGCACTGCGCAGCCGCTCGGCGGCGGCGGGAATCTCATCCACGGCGGACGCGGCCAGCAGGGCGATGAACTCTTCGCCGCCGAAGCGGGCAAACAGATCGCGCTCCCGCAGGGCGTCGCGGCAGCGCTTGGCGACCACCTTGAGGACTTCATCGCCGACCGGATGGCCGTAGGTATCGTTGATCTTCTTGAAGTGATCCACGTCCACCATCAGCACCGCGACGGCGCGGCCATTGGCTTCGCGGGCGGCGATGATCTGGACCGAGCATTCTTCGAAATGACGGCGGTTGGGGACGCCGGTCAAGGGATCGGAGGAGGCGAGGCGGCGCAGCTCGGCGGCCATCAGCAGATCGGCGGTGACATCGGTGAACAGCCAGATGCGCCCGTGTGCGCCGTTGCCGCGCACCGGATGGGTGTCCACTTCGAAGGTGCGCTCGCCCAGGGTCCAGTTCTGCTTGGCGGCGAACTGGTCGTTGTTCATCTGGGCGCTGTAGGCCACTTCCAGCTCGGCGTGGTTGTCGCAGCGTTGACGCAGGGCGCGCATCGGGCCGGCCAGATCCGCCGCGCGGTGATTGCCTGCCGTGCAGCCCAGCAGCTCCGCGGCGTGCTCGTTGACAGCCGCCCCGACGCCATCGCCGTCGATCAGCACGATGCCCGCCGGCACGCTTTCAAACAGATCCAGGAACTGATTGCGGACGATCGTGCCGCGTGCGGCTTCGCGCCGTGCGGACAGCAGCCGGGCCACGCTCGTGGCCAGCAGTGGCACCTGTGCCGTCAAGGCTGCCGGGGCAGGGGGGCTTCGCCAAAGCAGCAGCAGGCCACTCAGCGGCGCGCCGTGGGAGGGGGCCGGAACGTACAGCAGGCGGGCGGGGCGGCCTTCCAGGGCATGGATGATCGCCGTCGGCAGCCGGAAGTCCGCTGCGTCCATGGCCTCGCCGGTCCAGCGCGCCTCGAGGATGCCGCTGCGCGCCAGGTTGAAGCTCGGCGAGGGCAGTGCCGGGGCTGACACCGCCCAGGTCGCCCTGCCGCCGGCGTCCACTTCCACCGCCATCACCAGGTCAGCGTGGGAGGCGAGGCGGGCGAACTGGCACAGGGCCGCCAGCGCGTCACTGTCGGACGTCGTCACAACGCGGTGCCCGCCAGTCGCTGTTCAAGGATGCGCATGACGTCATCCGGCGCGGTCATGTGCGGAAGATGACCCGAGGCATCGATCACATCCAGGGTGGCGCCATCGATCGCGTTGGCCAGCCAGTGGCCGACGGCGACCGGTACCGCCACGTCGTGCGCGGTCTGGATGAGGTGGACCGGCGTGGAAACCCGCGCAGCCAGGCTGCGCAGATCGGAGGTGAAGATCGTGCGCGACGTATTGAGGGCGATATCCGGGCGCATCTGGAACAGCGTATTGGAGAAATCGGCGACAACCGCGCTGTCCTCCACGCCGACGACCATCGGGGCGAAGCCGGCGATCCAGGCCTGGTAGTTGGCGCGCATGCTCTCGAACAGCTGCTCCAGGTCCTGCGGCTGGAAGCCGCCGGTGTAGCCGTCGTCGTCGAGATAACGCGGCGACGCACCGATGATGACCAGGCGCTCGAACAGCTCTGGGCGTGCAACGGCGGCGGCCGCGCCGATCATGCCGCTCATCGAGTGGCCGATGTAGGTGCAGTCATGCACGTCCAGCTCGTCCAGAATGTCGATCAGATCGTCGGCATAGCCGAACAGCGAACCGTGCCGTTCGAAATCGTAGGTCTGCGCACCTTGCGGACCGCAGCCGGCAAGATCGAAGGAGATCACATCAAAGCGTGCTTCAAACCAGGGGCGCAGGGCGTTCCATGCGGTCTGATCGGTACCAAAGCCGTGTGACAGGATCGCGACCGCTTTACCCGCACCGCTTCGGCGCCCGTTGAACCGCTCGAAACTTTTCACGCACATCCACCCATGGCGTCTTGCAAGGGCCGAATACTAGGTCACGGGCGCGCGTGGGTCCAACGCGCCCCCGTGCTGAATACCAGTTGCCGCAGATAACCGCCGATGAAACCTGCGATGGCCCCTGCGAGCGTATCCAGCAGTAAACGGGCCGCGGCGCGGGCGATACGGCTGGCATGCAGCCGCACCCACGGCAACAAGGTCATGGCCTGGGCACCGATCAGCAGGATCAGCACATCCAGCCCCAGCGCATCCACCACCGGCAGCAGTGGTGCAAGCAATGGATTGCAGGCCATCAGGGTCACGATCGCGGCAGTGATTGCGAACAGGGCGCGTCGGCCCACCGGCGTGGCGGTCCAGCGGAGAAGGCGGGCAGTCAGGGACACGGCAGGCTCCAGGCAGTTGGCCGGAGTGTACTGCGGTATGGTCATGCTCGAACTCCCGGGGATCACCCTCATGAAGATCGCAGTATTCAGCGCCCGCCCGTACGACCAGCAGTTTCTCGATGAGGCCAGCCAGCGCCGCGGGGCAGGGCAGCCGTTCGAGTTTCTGTACTTCGATGCCGCGCTGGATCTGCATACCGCGGCGCTGGCGCAGGATTGCGAGGCGGTCTGCGTGTTCGTGAATGACCGGCTGGATGCCCCGGTACTGCAGGCGCTGCAGGCAATGGGCGTGCGCGCGGTCCTGCTGCGCTGCGCCGGCTTCAATAATGTCGACCTCGCAGCGGCGGAGCAGCTGGGCCTGTTCGTGGCCCGTGTGCCCGCGTATTCGCCGGAGGCCGTGGCCGAACACGCGCTGGCGCTGGTGATGACGCTCAACCGCCGGACCCACCGCGCCTACAACCGGGTGCGCGAGGGCAACTTCATGCTTGATGGCCTGCTGGGCCGTACATTGCATGGCAAAACAGTGGGCATCGTCGGCACCGGGCAGATCGGCCTGGCCACGGCCCGCATCTTCAAGGGCATGGGCTGCACCGTGCTGGGCCACGATCCGTATCCGTCGGCGGCGTTTGCCGCGATCGGCACGTCGGTCGCGCTGGAGGAGCTGCTCGCCCGCGCGGATATCGTCTCGCTGCACTGCCCGCTGACGCCGGACACCCATCACCTGATCGACGATGCGTCACTTGCCGGGATGAAGCCCGGGGCGATGCTGGTCAATACCTCGCGCGGTGGGCTGGTGGATACCCATGCGGTGATCCGCGCGCTGAAGTCACGGCGCCTGGGGCATCTGGCCATCGATGTGTACGAGCAGGAGAGCGGGCTGTTCTTCCAGGACCGGTCCGGCGAAATCATCGACGATGACGCGTTCCAGCGCCTGATGACCTTCCCCAATGTGCTGGTGACCGGGCACCAGGGCTTCTTCACGGTGGAGGCGCTGCAGGAGATCTCGGCCATCACGCTGCGCAACCTGGCGGACTTCGTCAGTGGCGCAAGCTGCGCCAATCAGGTACTGCCCCCCTGAGCGCCGCCGCCGGCGAGGCTGGCAGCCGCAGCCCCGGAGCTGACCCGTTCATGTCTATACAAGGGCCGAAATGTTGCCGAATCGGGTCATTGCCCGGCACTGCGACAACGTGTCGCAGCCCAAAACAGGCCTTTCCTGCGCTGGATCATTGTCAATGCCTTTCTTAAATGATGCGTGACGGCCTAAAATTAGAAGGCTGACATGATCGTCCTTCGTGCCTGTCCCCTTGGACCGGCACCACCGGCTTTGGCTGGGACGGAGGCGGGCTTGAACTGGCATTCCCTACGCAATTGGATCGACCGATGATTCCGTTGAAACCCCTTGGACGCTTCCTGCGTCCGGGCCTGCTGTTTGCGTTGTCCGTGTTCCTGACGGGCTGCAACTCGGCCATCCTCAACCCCAAGGGCCAGATCGGCCACGACGAGAAGACCCTGCTCATCACGGCGACCGTGCTGATGCTGCTGGTTGTCGTGCCGGTCATCATCATGACCCTCACCTTCGCGTGGAAGTACCGTGCGACCAACACCAAGGCCCGTTATGAGCCGAAGTGGTCGCATTCCACGGCCATCGAAGTGGTGGTCTGGTCGATCCCGTGCATGATCGTGCTGGTGCTGGCCGTGCTGACCTGGCGTTCCTCGCACGCGCTGGATCCGTACCGTCCGCTGGACTCGGACAAGAAGCCGGTGGTGATCGAAGCCATCTCGCTGGACTGGAAGTGGCTCTTCATCTATCCCGAAGAGAACATCGCCACCGTCAACGAGATCACCTTCCCGGTCGATACCCCGCTGAACTTCAAGATCACGTCCGATACGGTGATGAATGCGTTCTTCATTCCGCACCTGGGCAGCATGATCTACTCGATGACGGCCATGGAGACCAAACTCCACCTGATCGCCAACGAGACCGGTGAGTTCCCGGGCATGTCCTCGCACTACAGCGGCGCGGGCTTCAGCAAGATGCATTTCTCCGCGCACTCGGTGACCGAGGCGGAGTACCAGCAGTGGCTGACCAAGGTGCGTGCCGAAAGCGCGACCCTGGACAAGACCGCCTTTGCTGCGCTGACCGCCGAGAAGAACCATGACTGGCACCCGGTGACCTACTTCGGTACCACCGAGGCCGGCCTGTTCGACTGGGTCATCGCCAAGCACATGGGCGACAACCAGCACTACGGCATGAAGCACGACCACAAGGCCATGAAGCATGACGGCGCCGAGGGCGAAAGCCACGAAGGCCACACCATGCCGGCCGCCGGTGAATCGCACGACGGCCACGCGATGGCTGAAGGCGATGCTGCTGCACACGCCGAACACACTGCAGACGAGCACGCCGCAGCCGGTCACACCGGTCACGGCGGCTCGGGAGAATGACCATGAATCTGTTGGGTAAATTGACGTTTGCCGACATCCCGCATGACCCGATCATCATCACCACGTTGATCGGTGCTGGTATCGGCGGCCTGCTGGTGTTGGCCCTGATCACCAAGTTCAAGCTGTGGGGCTATCTCTGGAAAGAGTGGTTCACCTCGGTCGACCACAAGAAGATCGGCGTGATGTACCTCATCGTCGCCTTCGTCATGCTGCTGCGCGGCTTCGCCGACGCGATCATGATGCGTGTCCAGCAGGCCATGGCCGCTGGCGGCAACGAGGGCATCCTGCCTCCGCATCACTACGACCAGATCTTCACCGCCCACGGCGTGATCATGATCTTCTTCGTGGCGATGCCGCTGATCACCGGCCTGATGAACGTTGTCGTGCCGCTGCAGATCGGCGCACGCGACGTGGCCTTCCCGTTCGTCAACTCGCTCAGCTTCTGGCTGTTCGTGGCGGGCGCGGGCCTGGTGATGATCTCGCTGGGTGTCGGTGAGTTCGCGCAGACCGGCTGGCTGGCCTTCCCGCCGTTGTCAGGCAAGGAATACAGTCCAGGGGTAGGTGTCGATTACTACATCTGGGGCCTGCAGGTCGCCGGCCTGGGTACCACGCTGAGCGGCATCAACTTCTTCATCACCATCTTGAAGATGCGCACCCCCGGCATGAAGCTGATGCAGATGCCGATCTTCACCTGGACCGCGCTGGTCACCAACGTGCTGATCATCGCCGCCTTCCCGGTGCTGACCATCACCCTGGTGCTGCTGACCCTGGATCGTTACCTGGGCACGCATTTCTTCACCAATGACGGTGGCGGCAACGCCATGCTGTACATCAACCTGATCTGGATCTGGGGTCACCCGGAAGTCTATATCCTGGTCCTGCCGGCCTTCGGCGTGTTCTCCGAGGTCATCGCCACGTTCTCGCGCAAGGCGCTGTTCGGCTACAAGGGCATGGTCTACGCCACCGCCTGCATCGGCGTGCTGTCGTTCCTGGTCTGGCTGCACCACTTCTTCACCATGGGCTCGGGTGCCAACGTCAATGCCTTCTTCGGCATCACGACGATGATCATCTCGATCCCGACCGGCGTGAAAATCTTCAACTGGCTGTTCACCATGTTCCGCGGTCGCGTGCAGTTCACGACCCCGGTGCTGTGGACGATCGGCTTCATGGTCACCTTCACCATCGGCGGCATGACCGGCGTGATGCTGGCGATCCCGGCCATCGATTTCGTGCTGCACAACAGCCTGTTCCTGATTGCCCACTTCCACAACGTCATCATCGGCGGCGTGGTGTTCGGCATGTTCGCCGGCATCACCTACTGGTGGCCGAAGATGTTCGGCTTCCGCCTCAATGAAACCTGGGGCAAGCGCGCGTTCTGGTGCTGGTTCATCGGCTTCTATGTGGCCTTCATGCCGCTGTACATCCTGGGCTTCATGGGCATGACCCGCCGCATGCAGAGCTACCCGAACATGGAATATCAGCCGCTGCTGATCATCGCCATGTGTGGTGCCTTCATCATCGGTGCCGGCATCCTGTGCCAGATCATCCAGATCGCCGTGTCGATCCGTGACCGCAAGAAGACCGCCGACCTGACCGGCGATCCGTGGGACGCCCGTACGCTGGAGTGGGAAACCTCTTCGCCGCCGTCGTTCTACAACTTCGGCTCGCTGCCGCGCGTCAACGAACTGGACGAGTTCTGGGAGCGCAAGCAGCGCGGTGAGGCGTGGGAACGCCCGGCCAAGTACACCGACATCCACATGCCGCGCAACACCGGCACCGGTGTGGTGATCGGCGCCTTCAGCCTGCTGTTCGGCTTTGCGATGATCTGGCACATCTGGTGGCTGGCCATCGTGGGTCTGGTCGGCATGATCGGCACCTTCATCTGGCGCACCTTCGACAAGGACGTGGATTACTACGTGCCGGCCGCGGAAGTGGAGCGGATCGAAAATGAGCACCGTCGCCACCTCGTGGCGCAGGGCCTGGTGAAATCGGAGCTGAAGGCATGAGCACCACTATCCCCAACACCATGAACCCTGGGCACGCCGCGCACGCGGCGGCCCACGGCCATGACGACCACGAGCACCACGACACCGGCGGCAATACCGTCTTCGGTTTCTGGGTGTACCTGATGAGCGATTGCCTCATCTTCGCCACGCTGTTTGCGACCTACATCGTGCTGTCTGGCGGCACCGACGGCGGCCCCGGCCCGAAGGACCTGTTCGAACTGTCCTTCGTCGCCTGGGAAACCACGCTGCTGCTGGTCTCCTCGCTGACCTTCGGCCTGGGCATGATCGCCATGCACAAGCAGAAGGTGGGCCAGATGTACGCATGGCTGGCCCTGACCTGGCTGCTGGGCTTCGGCTTCATGTGCATGGAAGTGTGGGAGTTCAACCACCTGATCCATCAGGGCTACGGTCCGGACCATAGTGCGTTCCTGTCGGCGTTCTTCGCGCTGGTCGGTACCCACGGTCTGCACGTGAGCGCGGGTCTGCTGTGGCTGCTGATCATGTTCATCCAGATCAAGCAGAACGGCCTGACCCAGACCAACAAGACCCGCATGGCGTGCCTGAGCCTGTTCTGGCACTTCCTGGATCTGATCTGGATCGGCGTATTCTCCGTCGTCTATCTGAATGGAGCGCTGTAATGGCCGCACATGACAATCACGCACACGATCATGGCCACAGCGCTGCCGGCGAAAGCCATGGCAGCGTCAAGTCCTACCTGATCGGCTTCGTCCTGGCCGCCGTGCTGACCATCATCCCGTTCTGGGCGGTCATGCATGGCGACCTGCCGCGCTTCACCACCGGCGTCATCATCGTCGTTGCCGCGGTGCTGCAGATCCTGGTGCACCTGGTGTTCTTCCTGCACCTGGACCGCTCCTCGGAACAGCGCTGGAACGTCAGCGCGGCGGCCTTCACCGTCGTGGTGATCGGCATCATCGTCGCCGGTTCGCTGTGGGTCATGCACAACATGAACGTGCACATGATGCACTGACGTCTTCGCGACGTTGCCACACGCAGAAAGGCCGCCCTCGGGCGGCCTTTTTGTTGGGTGATGTGATGGCGGTGGTGCCGCGCGTTACGCCGCCTTCGCCAGTCGCATGAACTCCACGGCATCCACCGGCCGCCCGAGGTGGTACCCCTGCAGTTGATCGCACCCCATGTCGCTCAGGTACTGGCGTTGGCCGGCGGTCTCCACGCCCTCGGCGACGATCTGCAGCTGCAGCGAGCGACCCAGCGCGATGATCGAGGAGACGATCGCCGCATCCTCGGCGTTGTCTTCCAGATCGTGCACGAAGGCGCGGTCGATCTTCAGCTCCGTGGCCGGCATGCGCTTGAGGTAGAGCAGGCTGGAGTAGCCGGTGCCGAAATCATCGATGGAGATGTTCACGCCCATCGCGGTCAGTCCGTGCAGGATCAGCAGGCTGGCTTCCACATCGCGCATCGCGGTGGTCTCGGTGATCTCCAGGGTCAGCCGCTTCGGGTCCAGCCCATGCTTGTCCAGCGTGCGCTGCACGGTCTCGAGCAGCGTGCTGGAGCCGAACTGCAGCGGCGACAGATTCACCGCCATCGTCCAGTCCGGATGCCCGGCATCGTGCCAGTGGCGCAGCTGCGCGCAGGCCCGGTCGAGCACCCAGTCGCCGATGGACAGGATCAGCCCACTGCGCTCCGCGATCGGGATGAACGCATCCGGCGACAGCAGGCCCAGTTCCGGGTGCTGCCAGCGCACCAGCGCCTCGGCCCCGATCAGCGCGTTGCCGTTGGCCTGGAACTTGGGCTGATAGTGCAGCACCAGCTCGCTGCGGCTGACCGCCTTGCGCAGCTCCTGCAGCAGTTTCAGCTGGCGGTTGGCGCTGACGTTGAGTGACTGGGTAAAGAAGGTATAGCCGTTCCGGCCCGAATCCTTGGTGTGGTACATCGCCGCATCGGCGTGGGCCATCAGGTCGCGCTCGGTGGTGGCATCGGCCGGGTACAGCGCGATGCCCAGGCTGGCGCTGACCTGCAGTTCCAGCGCATCGATCTCGAACGGTTCGGCCACGCTGGCGATGATCCGTTCGGCGACCACCGCTGCGTCTTCCGGATCTTCCACCTGGAACACGATGACGAACTCGTCCCCGCCCAGCCGCGCGAACGTGTCCTGCGCACGCAGCAGCGCGGTGATCCGCTCGCTGACCTGGATCAGCAGTTTGTCGCCAAGCTGGTGGCCATAGGCATCGTTGATCGCCTTGAAACCATCGAGGTCGCAGAACATCACCGCGAAGCTGAACTGCCGGCGTTGTGCCTTCTCGATGGCCTGCTCGATCCGGTCCTGCAGCAGCATGCGGTTGGGCAGCTGGGTCAGCGGGTCGTGCAGGGCGGCCTGCATCAGCTTCTCGTTGGCCTGCGCCAGCGAATCGGCGAGCAGGCCGGTGCGGGTACGCATCTGGCGATCGAACACCGAGGCGATCAACGCGATCCCCAGCGTGGCCAGTGTCGTCACGATCACCAGCACGGCCAGCCATTTGGTATCGATGCCCTGGCCGTACGCCGCGCCGCACAGCGCGCCCTCGGGGAAGTGGGCGGCGGCCATCCCGGTGTAGTGCATGCCGACGATGGCCAGGCCCATCACCAGCGAGGCCAGCCCGCGCAGCAGGAACGGCCGGCGCTGCTCCAGGCGCAGCCGGAAGGCGATCCACAGCGCCGCACCGGCCGCACCGATCGCGATCAGGATCGAGGCGGCAAACCACAACGGGTCGTAGTCGATGCCCGGCTGCATCTCCAGCGCGGCCATACCCAGGTAGTGCATGGCGGCGATGCCCAGCCCCATCAGCACCGCGCCTGCGCACAGTCGCGACCACGGCAGCTCTGCACGCGAGACCAGCCACAACGCATACGCCGAGGCGCCCACCGACACGGCCAGCGAGTACAGGGTAATGGCCAGGTCATAGCCGACCGGGATCGGCAGGTGGAAGGCGAGCATGCCGATGAAGTGCATCGACCAGATGCCCAGGCCCATCGCACCGGCGCCACCGGCGAGCCACCAGCGGGCGACCCGGCCGCGGGTACTGGCCAGGCGACCGGCCATGTCCAGCGCGGTGTACGAGGCGAGGATGGCAACCAGCAGCGAGAACACGACAAGACTCTGGCTGTAGGTGCCGGTCATGGAGAAGCCTGGAAAAGGTTGAAGGAGGGCAGTGGCCCGCCGGAGTATCGGCATCGGGGCCGGAATCTTGAGCGGGGGCGCTCGGCGTCTCGGTTGCTGCGACGCGGCTCGGCTATCCTGCCCCATCGATTCTGAAGCGGAAGTGGACATGGCCAAGCGACTCACCGCTTACGTCTGCAGTGAATGCGGCGCCGAATACAGCAAGTGGCAAGGCCAGTGCACCGAGTGCGGGGTCTGGAACACGCTCAGCGAAATCACGCTGGAAAGCGCGACGCCCACCAAGTCCTCGCCGGCCTCGCGACGTTCCGGCTGGGCCGGCAAGGTCGATGCGCCGAAGATCATGGCGCTCAAGGACGTACAGCAGACCGAACACCTGCGGGTGAGCACCGGCATCGGCGAGTTCGACCGCGTGCTCGGCGGTGGCCTGGTCGAAGGCGCGGTGGTGCTGGTCGGTGGCGATCCGGGCATCGGCAAATCCACACTGCTGCTGCAGGCGGTGGCGAAGATGGCTGCCAGCTTGCCGGTGCTGTACATCACCGGTGAGGAATCGCTCTCGCAGGTCGCGGGCCGTGCGGTCCGCCTGGATCTGCCGCTGGACAACGTCAACGCGCTGGCCGAAACCCAGGTCGAGGCGATCCTGCAGCATGCCAGCGTGGCCAAGCCGCGGCTGATCGTGGCCGATTCGGTGCAGACGCTGTGGACCGAATCGCTGACCGCCGCGCCCGGCTCGGTCAGCCAGGTGCGTGAGAGCGCCGCACGCCTGGTGCGCTTTGCCAAGGAAACCGGCACCGCCGTGTTCCTGGTCGGTCACGTGACCAAGGAGGGCGGCATCGCCGGCCCGCGCGTGCTCGAACACATGGTCGACGCGGTGCTGTACTTCGAAGGCGAGAGCGGCAGCCGATTCCGCCTGCTGCGGGCGTTCAAGAACCGCTTCGGCGCGGTCAACGAGCTGGGCGTGTTCGCGATGGGCGAGAAGGGCCTCAAAGAGGTCTCCAACCCCTCGGCGATCTTCCTCTCCGGCGGCAGCACCCAGCAGCCGGGCAGCTGCGTGATGGTGACCCGCGAGGGCACGCGCCCGCTGCTGGTGGAAGTACAGGCACTGGTGGATGCCTCACCGCTGTCCAACCCGCGCCGGGTGGCGGTGGGTCTGGAGCAGAACCGCCTGGCGATGCTGCTGGCGGTGCTGCACCGTCATGGCGGCGTGCTGGTGGGCGACCAGGACGTGTTCGTCAACGTAGTGGGTGGCATCCGCGTGCAGGAGACCGCCGCCGATCTGCCGGTGCTGCTGGCGGTGCTGTCCTCGCTGCAGGACCGGCCGCTGGCCGAGAAGACGATCGCCTTCGGCGAGGTGGGCCTGTCCGGCGAGATCCGCCCCGTGCCCAACGGTGAAGACCGCCTGCGCGAAGCAGCGACGCATGGCTTCAAGCGCGCGATCGTGCCCAAGGCGAACGCGCCGAAGACCGGCAGCGTGAAGGGCATGGAAGTGATCGCGGTGGAGCGGTTGTCCGAGGCGATCGACGCGCTGTAACGCGGCATGCCGACCAACGGTCGGCATCTACCTGCGATGTTCGGGGCCGCGTGCCGACCAGCGATCGGTACGCGGTGCACCGGTGGGTGCCGACCAACGATCGGCATGCGGTGCACGGGTAGGTGCCGACCGTTGGTCGGCACGCTTCTATCGCGTGCGCCCGAACACCAGCTCGATCACGAACTGGCTGCCGAAGAACGCCAGCAGCAGCAACGCCATCGCGGTCAGGGTCCAATGCACCGCCTTCGCGCCGCGCCAGCCGTAACGGCGGCGCCCGATCAGCAGCGTGCCAAACACGATCCAGGACAGGATGCTGAGCACGGTCTTGTGCACCAGCTTCTGCGCCAGCAGGTCATCGACGAACAGCACGCCGGTGACCAGGGTCAGCGTGAGCAGGGCAAAGCCGACCGCGATCACCCGGAACAGCAGGGCTTCCAGGTCGGCCAGCGGGGGCAGGGCGCGCAGCCACGGGCGGAAATCACGGCGGCGCAGGGCGCGTTCCTGCAGCCACAGCATGATCGCCAGCAACGCGGCCACGCTCAGGGTGGCGTAGGCGAGCAGCGCCATCCACGCGTGCGTGGCCAATTGCCAGCCCAGCGGCTTGCTCGGCTCGTGGCCGTAGGCGTGATAGATCCACAGCACCACGGCGGCCATCGGGAACACCAGGACGCCAAGTGCCGCCATGCGCCCGCGCGCAGCGACCAGCGAGGTCAGCCACGCCATGCCCAGCCCGACCAGCGACAGGGCGGCGAAGAAGTGCATGTCCGGCCCGCCGCTGGTACGCAGCGCCACCAGCACGTGATAGCCGCCGTGCAGCAGCATCGCCGGCAGCGCCGGCCACAGCCAGGCCGGGGAGGTCACCGCGTCATCGCGGACGACCGCACGCACCAGCAGGCCGGTGGCGGTCAGGTACAGCAGGGTCGCGATGAGAACGATTGTCATCGTGTCAGTTTCGCATACCCCCGGGGTGCTGGCGATGCCCGCAGCGCCGCCGTCAGGGCCGGTCCGGGAGCCGGGGCGGAACCGTTATACTGGCGGTCTCATTGTCTTTTGTTCTGAACAGGTCGCTTCCATGTTCGAGTCCCTGACCCAGCGCCTCTCCGGCACCATCGAGCGGCTGCGCGGCCGCGGTCGCCTGACCGAGGAAAACATCCGCGAGGCCACCCGCGAAGTCCGCATCGCGCTGCTTGAAGCCGACGTCGCGCTGCCCGTGGTGCAGGCGCTGGTCGAACGCATCAAGGTGCGTGCGGTCGGCCAGGAAGTGCTCAAGTCGCTGACTCCGGGTCAGGCGCTGATCAAGGTCGTGCGCGACGAGCTGACCGCGGTCATGGGCTCGGCCGCCTCGGACCTGAACCTCAACGTGCCGGCGCCGGCGATCATCCTGATGGCCGGCCTGCAGGGTGCGGGCAAGACCACCACGGTGGGCAAGCTGGCCAAGCACCTCAAGGAAAAGCGCAAGAAGAAGGTGATGGTGGTCTCGGCCGACGTCTACCGTCCGGCCGCGATCGAGCAGCTCAAGACCCTGGCTGACCAGGTCGGTGTGCTGTTCTTCCCGTCCACCGCCGACCAGAAGCCGGAAGCCATCGTCCGCGCCGCCATCGATGACGCCCGCAAGTCGTTCGTGGATGTGCTGATCGTCGATACCGCCGGTCGCCTGGCCATCGACGAAGCGATGATGGCCGAGATCAAGGCGCTGCACGCCGCGGTCAACCCCGCCGAAACGCTGTTCGTGGTCGATGCCATGACCGGCCAGGATGCCGCCAATACCGCCAAGGCCTTCGGCGATGCACTGCCGCTGACCGGCGTGGTGCTGACCAAGACCGACGGTGACGCCCGCGGCGGTGCCGCGCTGAGCGTGCGCTACATCACCGGCAAGCCGATCAAGTTCGTCGGTGTGAGCGAAAAGCCGGACGGTCTGGATGTGTTCCACCCGGACCGTATCGCCAGCCGCATCCTGGACATGGGCGACGTGCTGTCGCTGGTGGAGCAGGTCGAGCAGCAGGTCGACAAGGACAAGGCCCAGAAGCTGGCCGAGAAGGTCGCCAAGGGCAAGAAGTTCGATCTGAACGACATGCGCGACCAGCTGGAGCAGATGCAGAACATGGGCGGCATCGGCGGCCTGATGGACAAGCTGCCGGGCCTGGGCCAGATCCCCGATCACCTCAAGCAGCAGGTCAGCCAGGGCAAGGACGTGCCGCGCATGATCGCGATCATCAACTCGATGACCAAGAAGGAGCGCCGCAACCCGGGCCTGCTCAACGGCTCGCGCCGTGCCCGTATCGCGCGCGGGTCCGGCCTGACCCCGGCCGACGTCAACAAGCTCATGAAGCAGTTCCAGCAGATGGAAAAGATGATGAGCAAGATGGCCGGTGGCGGCATGAAAGGCATGATGCGCAGCATGAAGGGGATGATGGGTGCCATGGGCGGCCGCGGCGGCATGCCGTTCCGCTGAGTCCTGCGCAGGCGCATTCCGGGTAGGGGCGGTGCGGCGTATGCTGGCACCGTCTCCTTCCACAGGTGCGCCGCGCGTGAATGGTTCCCCGCTTCTCGAACGCGCCGACAACTTCTGTCGGCGTTTTGCATTGCAGGCCCCGATCCTGCTCGCACCGATGGCCGGCGCCTGCCCCGTGCCGCTGTCGGCCGCGCTGGCCAATGCCGGCAGCATGGGCGCGATGGGCGCGGTGTTGTCGCAGCCGCAGGACATCGTGGCGTGGATGACCGATTTCCGTGCGCAGTCCGCCGGGCCGGCGCAGGTCAACGTCTGGATACCCGATCCGCTGCCATCGCGCGATGCCGATGCTGAAGCCGCGACACGCCGCTTTCTGGCGAAGTGGGGCCCGGAGGTGCCGGCCAGTGCCGCCGATGCGGGGCCGGCCGATCTCGATGCGCAGTTCGATGCCTTGATCGAGGCGCGCCCGGCGGTGGCCTCCACCATCATGGGTGTGTTTTCTCCGGCACAGGTGCAGCGCCTGAAAGACGTGGGCATTGCCTGGATCGCGTGTGCGACGACCTTGGCCGAAGCGCGTGCCGCGCAGGCGGCCGGCGCTGACGCGGTGGTCGCGCAGGGGTTCGAAGCGGGCGGCCATCGTGGCGCCTTCGATCCGGAGGCGGCCGAGCGCCAACTGGTCGGATTATTCGCGCTGCTGCCGCGGCTGGCCGATCATCTGGATATCCCGGTCATCGCGGCCGGTGGCATCGCTGATGGGCGCGGCCTCGCGGCAGCCCTGACGCTTGGTGCCAGTGCGGTGCAGGTGGGCACCGCGTTCCTGCGCACCCCGGAGTGCCAGTTGAATCCGGCATGGTCACAGGCATTGGCGAACGCCGAACCGGAAGACACGTGGCCGACGCGCGCCTTCAGTGGTCGCCTCGGCCGTGGCTTGGCCACCGCGTATGTGCGCGCCGCGGCGTCTGCTGATGCACCACCGCCGCGGCCGTATCCGGTGCAGCGTGGGCTGACCGCGCCGATGCGCGCGCAGGCCGGGCGCGACAACAGCCTCGATGCAATGCAGGCCTGGGCGGGGCAGTCCGCGTGGATGGCGCCGGCGCGCCCGGCGGCCGAGGTGCTGCAGCAGATGTGGACCGATGCGAAGGCGTTGCTCGGATGACGCTGTACTGCAATGGCCGCGTTGCCAGCGCCGATGACCTTGCCGGCGCACTGACCAACTACGGTCATTTCACCTCGCTGCAGGTGCGCAATGGCGCGGTGCAGGGGCTGGATCTGCATCTGCAGCGTCTGCTGGAGGGCACGGTGGCGTTGTTCGGCACCGCGCTGGAGCCGCTGCAGGTGCGCGCCTGGATGCACGATGCGCTGCAGGCCGAAGGTGCGGTCGATGCCTCGCTGCGGGTGACCGTGTTTTCGCGGCAGTTCGATTTCCGGCGGCCGCTGCAACCCGTCGCCGTCGACGTGCTGGTCGCCGTCGCGCCACCGGTCGATCTGCCGGCGATAGCGCGGCGGCTGCGGACGGTGCGCTACCAGCGCGAACTGCCGCAGGTGAAGCATGTCGGTACGTTCGCGCTGTTCCAGCATCGCCGCGAGGCCTTGCTGGCAGGCGTGGATGACGCGCTGTTCGTCGGCGACGACGGCCTGGTCAGCGAAGGTACCACCTGGAACATCGCCTTCGCCTCGGGTGACACGTTGATCTGGCCGCAGGCGCCCGCGCTGCGCGGTACCCATGAGCGCCTGCTACAGGCGGGGTGGGGCAGCGATCAGCAGGTGCGGCCGGTCGCGCTGGCGGACCTGGCCGGGTTCGACGCGGCCATTGCCTGCAACGCTGCCGGCCTCTGGCCGATCGCGGTGATCGATGGGGGTGTACTGGCGAACTCGGCGGCGCTGTGCGCCAAGGCCCGGCAGGTGCTGGCGGCGGTGCCCTGGAAGCCGTTGGTGGCCTGAGCAGCCCGGTCTGCAGGCCCTGTTCAGCTTTCCCGGTCTTCACAGGCTTGGAATGACCGGAGGCCGCCGCTATAATCGCCGGCTTACCGCGCCATCCTGGCGACTGGGCAATTGAGGAAACAACACCATGGTCAAGATTCGACTGACCCGCGGCGGCGCCAAGAAGCGTCCCTTCTACCACATCATCGTGACCGATTCGCGCAGCGCCCGTGATGGCCGCAACATCGAGCGCGTCGGTTACTACAACCCGGTTGCCCAGGGTGCCGAGTCCCGCATCGTGCTGGACCTGCCGCTGGTCGACAAGTGGGTCGCCAACGGCGCCCAGATGACCGACAAGGTTCGCAACCTGTACAAGGAAGCGACCAAGGCCCAGGCCTCCGCGGCCTGATCCTGAAGGGCCGCGCCTGCCGCGGCCCATCGGTCTATACAGATGAAAGATACCGAGCGCCGCATCCTGCTGGGCAGGATTGTCGGCGCTTTTGGTGTGCGAGGCGAGATCAAGCTCGAGTCCTGGACCGAGCCGCGTACCGCCATTTTCCATTACCAGCCCTGGATCCTGCGGACCCCCGCCGGCCAGGAGAGCACGCTCACCGGTGCACGCGGACGTCAGTCCGGCAAGCATCTGGTCGCCGTGTTTCCCGATATCACCGACCGCGATGTGGTCGAGGCGATGTACGGGACCGAAGTCTATGTCGCGCGCAGCGCGCTGCCGCCCCCGAAGCCCGATGAGTATTACTGGGTCGATCTGGAGGGCTTGCAGGTGCGTACCGTCGAGGGTGTCGAACTTGGGCGGGCGTCACACCTGTTCTCGACCGGCTCCAACGACGTGCTCGTGGTGCAGGGGGATCGTGAGCGGATGATTCCGTTCGTGCAGCCCGAATTCGTCGTCTCGGTGGATTTCGAGGCCAACCTGATCGTGGTCGACTGGGATCCGGAGTTCTAAGCCGGATGCGTATCGACGTCGTCACGTTGTTCCCCGAGTTCATGGCGCAGTCGGCCGCGCTGGGCGTGGTCGGCCGTGCTGCCGAGCGCGGTCTGCTGGAACTGCACGGCTGGAATCCGCGTGACTATGCCGAAGGCAACTACCGCCGGGTGGACGACCGTCCATTCGGGGGTGGCCCGGGCATGGTCATGCTGATCGAGCCGCTGCGGGCCTGTCTGGCGGCCGCGAAAGCCGCTGATCCGGCGCCCGCGCCGGTGATCTACCTCAGCCCGCAGGGCAAGCCGCTGACCCAGGCCAAGGTGCGGGAACTGGCGGCACTGCCGCGCATGATCCTGCTCTGCGGCCGCTATGAGGGCATCGACGAGCGCTTCCTCGAGGCCGAGGTCACCGAGGAAATCTCCCTCGGCGATTACGTGCTGTCCGGCGGTGAGCTGGGCGCGGCGGTGATCGTCGATGCGGTGACCCGCCTGCAGGAGGGGGCCCTCGGCGATGCCGAATCGGCCGCCCAGGACAGTTTCGAAGGCCCGCAGGGGCTGCTGGACTGCCCGCATTACAGCCATCCGGCCCAGCATGAATGGGGCACTGTCCCGGACGTACTGCGCTCGGGCAACCATGCCGCCATCGCCCGCTGGCGCCGGCAGCAGTCGCTGCTGCGCACCGCGCTGCGGCGGCCGGACCTGCTTGACGAAGGCCAGTTGTCCAAGGCCGACCGCCTCCTGCTGGAGCAGGCACGGCAGGCCGTTGCCAAGGATCCAACCCCCTAGCGCGGGGGCGGGATCTTGTTTACAATTCGGGATTGCCATCGGCCTTTTTGGCCCGTTGGCAGGAATCCCTACAAAAAACGTGCAGCACAGTCCGGTGACTGCATGAGCCCACGTTGTCGAACGACACGATCACCCGAACATTATCGGTGCACCCATGAGCAAGCTGAACAAATCCATCCTCTCGGACTTCGAATCCGCCCAGATCACCCGCGAGCTGCCGAAGTTCAGCCAGGGTGACACCGTCGTCGTCAACGTGAAGGTGAAGGAAGGCAACCGTGAGCGCGTGCAGGCTTACGAAGGCGTCGTCATCGGCACCAAGAACGCCGGCCTGAACTCCGCGTTCACCGTCCGCAAGATCTCGCACGGCTACGGCGTCGAGCGCGTCTTCCAGACCCACAGCGCCATCATCGACTCGGTCGAAGTGAAGCGTCGTGGTAAGGTCCGCGCCGGCAAGCTGTACTACCTGCGTGGTCTGGAAGGCAAAGCTGCCCGCATCAAGGAAGATCTGGCTGCTGCTGCGCAGGCCAAGGCCGCGCGCCTGGCTGCCAAGGCTGCCCAGTAATTCCCGGCCGACAACTTCGGTTGTCGCCTCAAACGGCCACCTTCGGGTGGCCGTTTGCATTTGTGGCCTCGTGATGGAGAAACACATGGACCGTTATCCCGCTGATGTTCGTCACGCGCTGCAGGCCATGGCCGACGCCAACGTGCCTGCCGGCATGCGCGCACCGCCGCTGCATCGGCTGCTGTGGCGCATGGGGCTGCGCGTGCCGCCACCGCTGCTCGCCAGCTTCGGTGCCAATCTGTTCGTGATGGGCGGGCTGTTTGGCGTGTTGTGGGGCGTGTTGTGGCGCGGCTTGATGGGGCTGGTCCTGGACCTTGGCTCGCTCACGCTCGGCATCACCGTTGGCAGTGCTGTCATGGCCGGGCTGTTGTTCGGCGTGATGATGGCGCTGCTGATGCGGTACCAGCGGCGACGCTACCAACTGCCTGCCTGGAAGACGCTGCTGCAGGGGCGCATGGCTTAATCCGGCCGTGCGGTGCCCACGCGGGCGGGCTGGAGCGGCGTGGTCGGATTCGGGTCCGCCACCGGCGACGGCGGCGACGCGGGGACCTCGGCCGGCGCGGCCAGTTCCTCGTGATGGCTGGGCAGCATGCGTGCCTTGCGCCAGCCGCCCCAGCGGTAATACGCCAGCGACATCAGCATCGCGCAGAACGAGCTGACCGGGAAACTCCACCACACCGCGTCGGCGCCCCAGCGGTCCTGCAGCAGCTCGGCGAAGGGCACGCGGATGCCCCACAGCGAGGCGGCCAGGATCAGCAGCGGGGGGATCACCGCGCCGGTCGAACGCACCACGCCGGAGATCACGAAGTTCACCCCGAAGAACAGGAACGACCACACCGCGATGTGGTTGAGGTGGCGCGCCACCTCCAGCGCCTGGCTGCCTTCGGGCAGGAACAGGGCGAGCGTGTATCGGTCGAGCAGGATCAGCGGCAGGATCAGCACGCCGGTCAGCAGGAAGTTGTAGAGCACGCCGCTGCGGGCGGTGCCGCGCACGCGGTCCCAGCGCTGCGCGCCGACGTTCTGCGCGGCCATGGTCGAGCACGCCGCGCCGATCGCCATCGCCGGCATCTGCACGTAGGTCCACAGCTGCAGCGAGGCGCCATACGCGGCGGCAGTGTCGGTGCCGTAGCTGTTGACCATGGTCATCATCAGGATCATCGACAGCGAGATCAGCACCATCTGCAGGCCCATCGGCACGCCCTTGACCACCAAGGCGCGCAGGATCTCGCCATCGATCTTGAACAGCGCCATGTCCTTGCGCCCCAACCACAGCACATGCCGCTTGTTGCGCATGTACCAGAGCAGGCCGAGCAGTGAGAGGGTCTGCGCGATCAACGTGGCCCACGCCGCGCCGGCGATGCCCAGCTGTGGGAACGGGCCGATGCCGAAGATCAGCAGCGGGTTGAAGCCGATATCCAGCACCACCGACAGCAGCAGGAAGCGGAACGGCGTGCGGGAGTCGCCCACGCCGCGCAGCGCAGAGCTCAGGAAGGCGAAGGCATACAGCGTCGGCATCGCCAGGAAGATGATGCGCAGGTAGGCCTCGGCCAGCGGCAGTGATTCGGCCGGTGTGCCCATCGCCGCCAGCAATGGATGCGACAGCCACCAGCCGGCGATCGCGATCACCACCGACAGGCCGATGAAGAAGGTGGCGCTGGTGCCCATCACGCGCCGGGCCTGGGGCAGGTCGCGGGCACCCATCGACTGGCCGATCAGGATCGAGGCGGCCATGCCGATCCCGAACACCGAGCCGATCAGGAAGAACATGATGTTGTTGGCGTTCGCGGTGGCGGTCAGCGCCGCCTCGCCGAGGAAGCGGCCGACCCAGATCGCGTTCACCGAGCCGTTCATCGACTGGGCGATGTTGCCGGCCAGGATCGGCAGGGCGAACAGGAACAGATTGCGCCCGATCGGGCCCGTGGTCAGGTCAAGCGGCGCTTTGGCCATGTGCGCTGGAGATCGAGCTCAGAGAGCGGCACACTAGCACCAAGCCCATCAAGGGGATATCGCGATGCGCACTTCCGCGTCTCAACGCACGTCAGCGGCTGCCCCGGTAGTGCCGGCCGCTGGCCGGCTGCAGATCCTTCTGGATGACCGGTTCATCCCCACCGCGCTGGCCCTCTTGATTGGCGCCTCGCTGGCCGCATGTTCGAGTATGGACGACCGCCTGCGCGACGCACAGGTACGGCCCATGGACCGACCGGAATGCCAGGTCGGCAGCCAGCGACGCGATCTGGATGCGGGGGTTCCCACACTGATCGGTGGCACTGGCTGCCGTGGCGATCCATCGGCACCGCAACCGCTGAACCGACGACCGGCTGAGCCGGGGAGTTGAATCACCCGCATGATCGAAGCAACCCCATTGGCCGCCGTGCGGCTGGATGTGTGGCTCTGGGCCGCACGGTTCTATCGAACCCGCAGCCTGGCCAAACAGGCGGTGGAGACCGGCAAGGTGGATGTGGCCGGGCAACGCCCGAAATCCTCGCGCGCGGTGCGCGTGGGCGAAGCGCTGCAGATCAGCCGTGGCGATGAAGTGTTCGATATCCAGGTGCTTGGGCTCAGCGAGATGCGCGGCCCGGCCCCGGTGGCCCAGCAGTTGTACGCCGAGAGCGAGGCCTCGCTTGCACGCCGCGCGGAGCTGCGCCTGCAGCGTGCCGCGGCGAAGAACGGTTACCAGCCGCCGGAGCACAAGCCGGACAAACGCGCGCGCCGGCTGATCCGTGCGCTGGGTGATCTGGACGCGCTGTGAGCCGCGCACCGCACGCATGAAAAGACCGGGCCATGCGGCCCGGTCGTTGTGTATGGCTACGGTGGTGAATCAACGCAGGTCGTAACGATCCAGCTCCATCACCCGCGCCCAGGCGGCGACGAAGTCGCGGACGAACTTCTTCTCGCCGTCCGCGCTGGCGTAGACCTCGGCCAGTGCACGCAGCACCGAGTTCGAGCCGAACACCAGGTCCACACGGCTACCGCTCCAGCGCTGCGCGCCGGTCGCGCGGTCACGGCCGCTGTAGTTGTCGCCATTGGCCACCCATTGCGTGCGCATGTCGAGCAGGTTGACGAAGAAGTCGTTGCTCAACGTGCCGACGCGATCAGTGAACACGCCTTCCTGGCCGCCGCCGACGTTGGTGCCGATCACCCGCAGGCCGCCGACCAGCGCGGTCATCTCCGGCGCGGTCAGCGTGAGCAGCTGCGCACGGTCGATCAGCAGTGCTTCGGCAGGCACGCTGTAGCGGCCCTTGACGTAGTTGCGGAAACCATCGGCATACGGCTCCAGCACCGCGAACGAGTCCACATCGGTCTGGTCCTGGCTGGCATCGGTACGGCCGGGGTTGAACGGCACGCTGACCTCATGGCCACCGGCCCTGGCCGCCTGCTCGACGCCGACATTGCCGGCCAGCACGATCAGGTCGGCCAGCGAGACCGGCGTACCGCCGTCGCCCTTGAAGCCGGCCTGGATCTTTTCCAGTGCGGCCAGCACCTTGCCCAGCTGCTGCGGCTGGTTGACGGCCCAGTCTTTCTGCGGGGCCAGGCGCACACGCGCGCCGTTGGCGCCGCCACGCTTGTCCGAGCCGCGGAAGGTCGAGGCTGATGCCCACGCGGTGGAGACCAGCTCGCCCGCGCCCAGGCCGGTCGCGGCGATCTGCTGCTTCAGCGCGGCGATGTCCTGCGCGCTGAGCGGGGTCTGCGGAGCCGTCGGCACCGGGTCCTGCCAGACGAATTCTTCGGCGGGAATTTCCGGGCCGAGGTAGCGTGCACGCGGGCCCATGTCGCGATGGGTCAGCTTGAACCACGCACGGGCAAAGGCATCGGCGAAGGCCTGCGGATCGGCCAGGAAGCGGCGCGAGATCTTCTCGTAGGCCGGGTCCACACGCAGCGACAGATCGGTGGTGAGCATGGTCGGGCGGTGCTTTTTCGACGGATCGTGCGCGTCGGGAATGATCGCCTCGCTGTCCTTGGCCACCCACTGGTGCGCACCGGCCGGGCTCTTGGTCAGCTCCCACTCGTGGCCGAACAGGATCTCGAAGAAGTCATGGCTCCACTGCGCCGGCGTGCGCGTCCAGGTCACTTCCAGGCCACTGGTGATGGTGTCGCCACCCTTGCCGGTGCCGAATCGGTTGGCCCAGCCCAGGCCCTGGCTTTCCAGGCCCGCCGCTTCGGGTTCCACATCGACGTTGTCGGCCGGGCCGGCGCCGTGGGTCTTGCCGAAGCTGTGGCCACCAGCGATCAGCGCGACGGTTTCCTCATCGTCCATGGCCATCCGGCCGAACGTATCGCGGATGTCGAAGGCCGCCTTGAGCGGATCGGGATTGCCGTCCGGGCCTTCCGGATTGACGTAGATCAGGCCCATCTGGACGGCGGCCAGCGGGTTCTCCAGATCACGCGAGTGGATGTCGCCATCCGCGTCATCATCGGAGACCAGCACGCCGTGGTCTTCCTGCACGCCTTCGGAGCCATGCGCATAGCGAACATCGCCGCCGAGCCAGGTGGTTTCGCGGCCCCAGTACACATCCTGGTCGGGTTCCCAGGTATCCGGACGGCCGCCCGCGAAGCCGAGGGTCTTGAAGCCCATCGATTCGAGCGCGACGTTGCCGGTGAGCACCAGCAGGTCCGCCCAGGAGATCGCCTGGCCGTACTTCTGCTTGATCGGCCACAGCAGGCGGCGTGCCTTGTCCAGGCTGACGTTGTCCGGCCAGCTGTTGAGCGGGGCGAAGCGCTGCTGACCACGGCCGGCGCCGCCACGGCCATCGCCGATGCGGTAGGTGCCGGCGCTGTGCCAGGCCATGCGCACGAACAGGCCGCCGTAGTGGCCGAAGTCGGCCGGCCACCAATCCTGCGAATCGGTCATCAAGGCCTTGAGGTCGGCCTTGAGTGCGGCGTAATCCAGGCCCTTGAAGGCCTCGGCGTAATCGAATGCCTCATCCAGCGGATGCGAGCGGGTCGAGTGCTGGTTGAGCAGGTCCACCCGAAGCTGCTTGGGCCACCAGTCGCGGTTGGTGGTGGCGTCGCCGACGAGGGCGTGGTTGAACGGGCACTTGGCTTCGCTTTTCATGGGTATCTACCTGTGTACTGGCGAACGTGGCCACCATCGGCGTGGGGAGGCGATGGCGACGTCGGGAAGGTTGCCCGCACACCTGGCCGTAAAGCACCGCGATGTGAAGGCGTGCCCACACGGTAATCACTGCCGTTCATTCGGTACATTCGAATGAATCAACCAATGCGATAGGCGCAGGCTATTTCGAGCGATTGCCTTCAGCGCTTGCCGAACAGACCGCCGCCGAGCTTGAGCAGATCGCCGACGCCCAGCTGCCCATCTCCGTCCTGGTCCAGCACGGAGGTCAGCAGGCCACCGCTGTTGGCGCTCTGGGCTTCCTGGCCGAGGGCCTGGCTGAGCTGGCCGGGGCTGGCGTTGCCGCCGCTGGCGAAGCGCTGGGCCAAATAGGACATCACGATCGGCGCAAGGATCGCGAGCAGCTGGCTGGTCTTGCTGCTGTCCAGCCCGGTGGCCTGGCTCAGGCCCTGGGTGGCACGGTCAGTGTTGCCGCCGAAGATGTGGCCGAGTATCCCGGCACCGTTGGTGGCATTGCCGCCACCGCCGCCCAGCACGCTGCCGAGCAGCCCGCCCAGATCGACGCCGCTCCCGGCACCGGCCGGCGCATGATCACGCTGCAGCGCGCCCAGCAGTGCCTGTGCGCCTTGAGGTTCCTGCGCATTGCGGCCCATCGCGCCGAGCAGCAGGGGCAGGGCGGCGCCGACCGCGGTGCTGGCCTGGTTGGGGTCGATGCCCAGCTGCTGGGATACCTGCTGCAGGCCTTGGCCCTGCTGCAGTTGCTGGAAGAGGGACGCGGCAAGTGATTCGGTATTCACGGCGGACTCCAGGGCAGGGATGGGAACCGCCCGAGCATAGCGCTGCGTTCACTACGGGAATGCGAAGAATTCACGCGGGCCCGCGCGGACACCCGACCAACGGTCGGATGCTACCGGCGCTGCGGGGAGCCGGCCAGCGGCCGGCACTACCGCACTGTGGCGGTAGGCCACGACCGTTGGTCGTGGCCAGCCCGGACGCTCCCTCAGAGCAGCGTCTTCAACCGGTACAGCGCTTCCAGTGCCTGCTTCGGGGTGAGCTCGTCCGGATCGATCGCGGCCAGCGCATCCTGTGCGGCGGTATTGGGTGCGTTGAACAGCCCGAACTGCTGCGGTGCATCCAGCGCCTGCGCGGCCACCACGGCGGACTGCGTCTCATGGCTGCGCTGCTCCAGCTCGGCCAAACGGCGCCGCGCCTGGGCGACGGTCGATTTCGGCAGGCCGGCCAGTGCGGCCACCTGCAGGCCGAAGCTGCGGTTGGCCGGGCCATCTTTCACGGCGTGCATGAAGACCAGTGCGTCGCCGTGTTCCACCGCATCCAGGTGCACGTTGGCGATGCCGCTGGCGCCGCCTTCGTGCTGTTCGTCGGCCAGCGCGGTCAGTTCGAAATAGTGCGTGGCGAACAGCGTGTAGCAGCGGTTCTGGTAAGCCAGATGCCGTGCGACCGCATCGGCCAGTGCCAGGCCGTCGTAGGTGGACGTGCCGCGGCCGATCTCGTCCATCAGCACCAGCGACTGTGCGCTGGCGTGGTGCAGGATGTAGCTGGTCTCGGCCATTTCGACCATGAAGGTCGACTGCCCACGGGCCAGATCGTCGCCGGCGCCGATACGGGTCAGGATGCGGTCGATCGGGCCGATCACCGCGCGGCTGGCCGGCACGAAACTGCCGATGTGGGCCAGCAGCACGATCAGCGCGTTCTGGCGCATGTAGGTGGATTTACCGCCCATGTTCGGGCCGGTGATGACCAGCATGCGGCGGTCGGGATGCAGGTCCAGATCGTTCGGTTCGAACGGCTGCTCGCGTACCGCTTCGACCACGGGATGACGCCCGCGCTCGATCTTCAGGCACGGCCCGGTCTCCAGTTCCGGTCGCGCCCAGTCCAGGGCCTGCGCGCGTTCGGCGAAGCCGGCCAGCACATCCAGCTCGCTCAGCGCGGCGGCGCACTGCTTGAGCGGCTCCAGCCCGCTGGCGAGGATGTCCAGCAGTTGTTCGTACAGGAACTTCTCGCGGGTCAGCGAGCGTTCCCGCGCGGACAGCACCTTGTCTTCGAAGGACTTCAGTTCTTCGGTGATGTAGCGCTCGGCATTGGTCAGCGTCTGGCGGCGCGTGTAATGCACCGGCGCCTTCTCCGACTGCCCCTTGCTGATTTCGATGTAGTAGCCGTGCACGCGGTTGTAGCCGACCTTCAGCGTGGCGATGCCGCTGCTGATGCGCTCGCGCTGTTCCAGATCGATCAGGAACTGGTCCGCATGCGTGGAGAGGCGACGCAGCTCGTCGAGCTCGGCGTCGTAGCCTTCGGCGATGACGCCGCCATCGCTGAGCTTCAGCGGCGGGGTCGGGGCGATCGCGCTGGCCAGCAGATGCGCGCATTCGTCATGCGAGCCCAGCGCATCGTGCAGCGCGATCAGCCGCGGCGAATCCAGCGGGGCCAGCACCGCGCGCACCTCGGGGAGCAGGCCCAGGCCATCGCGCAGCGTGGAGAAATCGCGGGGGCGCGCCGAGCGCAGCGCCACGCGGGTGAGGATGCGTTCGAGGTCACCCAGTGCACGGAAGGCATCGCGCACGTCGCCCTCGGCGCCGCGATCGATCAGCGTAGCGACCGCATCGTGGCGGTGCACCAGCACTTCGCGCAGGCGCAGCGGGCGGTGCAGCCAGCGGCGCAGCAGGCGACCGCCCATCGGCGTCACCGTGGTGTCGAGCACGCCGAGCAGGGTGTTGCGGGTATCGCCATCGACGCGCGTATCCAGCTCCAGATGGCGGCGCGTGGCCGCGTTCATGGCGATGGCTTCGCTCGCGGTTTCGGTGGCGATCGCGGTGAGGTGCGGCAGGCGTTGCTTCTGGGTTTCTTCGACATAGCCCAGCAGGGCACCGGCGGCCGCGGTGGCGCGCGGCTTGTCGTCGATGCCGAAGCCGGTCAGGTCATGCAGCTTGAAGAAATTCAGCAGCTGGCGGCGGCCGCTGTCGGCATCGAACAGCCAGGGCGCGCGCCGGCGGATGCCATTGCGGTACTGCAGGAAGGCGGGCCAGTTCTCTTCATCGGGCACCAGCAGCTCGGCCGGTTCCAGGCGCGCGAGCTCGGCTTCCAGCGCATCGTCCGAATCGACTTCGTTGACCAGGAAGCGGCCACCGGCCAGATCGGCCCAGGCCAGGCCGTAGCCATTCTTGCCCCGCGAGAGGGCCATCAGCAGGGTGTCGCGGCGCTCGTCCAGCAACGCTTCGTCAGTGACGGTGCCGGGGGTGACGATGCGCACCACCTTGCGCTCGACCAGGCCTTTGGCCAGCGCCGGGTCGCCGATCTGCTCGCAGATCGCCACGGACTCGCCCAGGGCGACCAGACGCGCCAGATAGCCTTCGTAGGCATGCACGGGCACACCGGCCATCGGGATCGGCGCGCCGCCGGAGCTGCCGCGCTGGGTCAGGGTGATGTCCAGCAGCCGCGCCGCCTTGCGGGCGTCGTCGTAGAACAGCTCGTAGAAATCGCCCATCCGGAAGAAGAGCAGCAGGTCCGGGTAGTCGGACTTGGCGGCGAAGAACTGCTTCATCAGCGGGGTGTGCTCGGCCGAGGCCTTGGTGCTGCTGTTCTTTTGTTTTGAATCAGTGGCTTGCAATGGAGTGCGTCTCGGTCGGTGAACGCGGGTTGCCGCCGAAAGCGGCAAGTAACGGGATTTTTTGTTGCGATGGTGCTGCGACGGCTCGTCGGGAGCCAAAGATCGTGTTGCGACGCCAATCGGGACGCGGACGATCATGCCAAAAAATGGTGCGACGGGCCGCGCCACACGGCGCGAGGTCACCAAGTTTAGTCTGACCCGCCAGCAGGTGATGGAGCTTTCGGTACGTCGTATCCCTGTCCATGGGGCACAGCCAAGCGCGCCAGGGTCGTCGAACGTGCGGTGGACAAGGGAGGCAAGGCTTATGGCGTGCTGATCGGGAGCCAAGGCGCCCCGTGAGGGCGGGCTGGTGGGCAGTGGTCAAGGGAGAGGGGGCCCGCGCCCAATCATTTCTCCCATCCGTGTCAATACGCTATCGTCTGAGCGCCGCCACGACGTCGGCTCGCCAAGGAATGCTCATGCGCTGGACTTCGTTTGCTTTTGCCTCCCTGCTCGCCGTGGCCGGCTCCGCTTCTGCCGCGCAAGGAGAGGTTTGCCTCGCCACTGAACAAATCACACCGGCCGGGGTCATGACCCCCTTCAGTGACAGCACCGTCTTCCAATGCAAGTCGGTTGGCCAAGTGACCGTTCCGCAGCTGTATTCGAAAGGGTGGAAGGTTGTGTCGGTGTTCCCGCAGAGCACCATGGATCCAGCCAAGCCCGGAATGGTCACCGTTCTCTGGACCATGGTCGTCGAAAAAGACTGATTTGCCGATGCCGACGGCTTGGCGTGTGCCGGGAACGTCTCAAGGCATTTCGGTCCCAGTATCCGGACCCCTGACCCTCACATCGGACTGGGAGACCGTTGGCAACCTTTTGCGCCGCGCGCCTGATAGGCCGGCGCGCCTGTCAGCCGGCAACCGGAGGCGGGATCGAATGAAAGGGCGTCGACGTCAGCGTCGACGCCCTTCAGCACCGTTACTTGCCGCGGGGAGGTGCGTTGCTACGGCTTCCGCCTGAAGGCTTTCCCGTTGTGCTGGGCCAGCCGCCGGCGTTCCCCGGACCGCGCCCACCAGGACCAGGGGCGCTTACCTTGCTTCCACCGCCCCCGGACTTCGCGCCACCGCCACTCGTGTTTCCTTTACTCATTGCAGATACTCCTTCACCTGCCGAACGGATTCTGGCTTTCCAGCGCTATCGGCTTCGCATTGGAGAGCTCGACGGCTCATCAATGAGAACACAGCCCGACCATCCACTACGGGGCTGCCAACCCAAGGTGAGTGCTTTCCCGCGTTTGAATGATCGTAGCTACGAGCAACTTGACTGACAAGCCGGCTCCAGAAGGTGGCGAGCAGGGCCACAACTACCCGTCGGCTCGATGGGCGCGCCCCGCAGCCGCTCAGTCCGTGCGCAGCTGCAAGGTGGGATGGGCGGCGAATACCTCCAGGATGATGTCGAAATAGGTCTGGCCGACGCCGCGTTCCAGCGCGTCCAGCTGGGTGGCGATTCTCGCGGCATTGAACACGCCGGGCCGCGCCTGTTTTTCCTGCAGCCAGGCGCGGGTGGCCGCCACCCCGAGCGCGGCGCGGCTGTGTGCGATGTGTGTCCAGTGCACGGTGGCGGATGCGTGCCCGGCCAGTGCGCCGTAGCCGCCGTAGAGCAGGTCATCCAGCGCATCCAGGCTTGGGGCCAGTTGCCAGTCCTCGCTGGCCATGAACACGCGGTTGATCTCGGCGTAGAAGCCGGCGATGTCGTGGATGGCGCTTCCATCCAGCACCAGGGTGGGGCCGGTCATGCCGAGCTCGGCGCGTGCAGGTGCTGCATGCACCGGACCATGGTTGTCGACGGCAGGGTGGGTTCATGCATCGGCAGCAGTCCTCGTGACGCGTTTGGTGGGTGACCGCCCGAGACGCGACGTGGGCGGTCACCACGGCAGGTTCCGGCAATGGATTGTGCGGGCAACACGGTGATGTTCGACGCTGTTCTGCTCGTGGTGCACTGCAGCGCAGTGGGCGGTCAAAACAAATGCTATCCAATGAATGTCCGGGACCGCACTTTTAAAGGGCTTCCAATTCTGCAGACTGCGCGGGTTGATGAGGGAAAACCATGCGTAGCAAGCTGTTCGTCCCCGGCGCCCGACCGGAACTGTTCGACAAGGCCATGGCCGGCGAGGCCGATGCGCTCTCTTTCGACCTGGAGGATTCGGTGCCCGAGGCCGGCAAGGCCCAGGCCCGCGACCAGGTCGCCGGCTTCCTGCGCCGCGTGCGGGGCGGCGCCGGTGACAAGCAGTTGATCGTGCGCAGCAACGGTACCGACAGCGCCCATTTCGGCGCGGACCTGGATGCCGTGGCGCTCCCCGGTGTGGACTTGCTCAACCTGCCCAAGATTGAATCGGTGGCGCAGCTGCTGGCGGCCATCGTACGGCTGGAACAGGCTGAGCAGCGCAACGGCGTGACGCGCCCGATCGGGCTGCTGATCAACATCGAAACCCCCAAGGCCCTGCGCATCGCCGCCGAACTGGCCGGCGCGCACCCGCGCGTGGCCGGATTGCAGTTGGGACTGGGCGACCTGTTTTCGCCCAACGGCATCGACCGTGAGCCGAGCAATGTGCATGCCACGCTGTTCGCGCTGCGGTTGGCGGCCGCCGAAGCCCAGGTGTTCGCCTGCGACGGCGCATTTCCGGACGTGGCTGACAGCGACGGCTTCCTGGCCGAGGCGCAGATGGCCCGGCAGTTGGGCTTCATCGGCAAAAGCTGCATCCACCCGCGCCAGGTTGCCCTGGCCAACGCCACCTTCAGCGTGCCGCCGGCGATGCTCGCGGAGGCGCAGCGGATTGTTGCCGCCGCCGCCGGTGCCGAAGGGCAGGGACACGGCGCGTTCCTGTTTGAAGGCCGGATGATCGACCTGCCGTACCTGCGCCGTGCTCAAGCCCTGCTTGCCGCGTCTTCTCCCCCGGTTACCTGATTGCGGTATCGGGATGCATCGACCACTGTCTCTTACCTGCGCTCTTGCCGGCTTCGGCGTTGCCGCACTTTTTCCGGGTAATTTCATGCACAAGCCTGCACCGTCCGCGTTTCTTTCCACTGTGCTCCGGCGCTGCGCGCGCAGCGTGCGGCTGGTTGCCGCCGCTGTCCTGCTTGCCGGCAGTGGCGCCGTGGCCGCCGAGAGCCTGACTACGGTGGCGGCCGGCAACCTGCCGGCATTGCCGACGCAGATCGCACCGGGCGGGCTGGTGCATGTGGACGGGCGCCTGGTGGCGCTCGGCCATGACGGTGCCTGGGAACTGCGCGCCGACAACAAAGCGTGGGATGCGTTGCCGGCGCCGGCCGCCGGGCAGCTGGACGGGCTTGAGGGCAGTGTCAGCGCGGCCGGGCGCACCTATCTGCTGCAGGGCGGGGATGCGCTCGGCGACCGCCTGCAGCCGGTGGTCCTGAACAACGGCGCGCTGGTTTTCGGCGCGGCCATTGCGCTGCCTGAGCCGCTGCGCAACGCGCGGGCGGCCACCTTTGGTGACGCGCTATATCTGGTGGGCACCGATGCGGCTGGCAGCGCCCAGCTCTACCGCCGTCCCGCGGCGGCAGGCACCGCCACTTGGCAGCATCTGGAGGACTTGCCGCAGCAGGGGGTTGCCAGCGCATTGCAGGCGCAGAAAGGCGCGCTGTACCTGGGCCTGGCCACCAGCGCGGGCAGCGATCAGCTGTGGCGCCGCAACGTCGACGCCAGCTGGCAGCAGGTCGCGTCGCCGGACGGCACGATCGTGGCCGGCTCGATGCGCGCGCTGGGCCAGGCGCATCTGCTGATGCTGGTGAAGGACGGCAGCGGCGTGACCCACGCGCGCACCTTCCACACCATCACCGACGCATGGACGACACTGGACACGCCGATTCCCGCAGCACCGCAGGCCGTCACCGCGTGGGGTAACGGACTGGCCTGGGCCAGCGCGGGCGCCACCGGCAGCCAGCTCCAGTACGCCGAAATGCAGGGCGGCAAGCACCTGCTGCGCTGGCTGGACTGGACGGTGATCGGCATCTACCTGCTGGCCATGCTCGGCATGGGCTTCTACTTCTACCTCAAGGATCAGAACGCTTCCACGGCGGACTTCTTCGTCGGCGGGCGCTCGATTCCGTTCTGGGCGGCCGGCATCAGCCTGTATGCCACCAACACCAGTTCGATCAGCTTCATCGCCATCCCGGCCAAAGCCTTCGATACCAACTGGCAGTACCTGACCAACAACCTGATCGCGGTCGTCGGCCTTATGTTCGTGGCGGTCTGGATCGTGCCGCTGCTGCGCCGGCTGGACCTGATGAGCGTGTTCTCCTACCTGGAAACCCGCTTCCACCCGGCGATCCGCATGCTGTCCAGCGCACTGTGCATCGTGATGCAGATCGGTAGCCGTATGAGCGTGATCCTGTTCCTGCCGGCGCTGGCGATCTCCACCATTACCGGCGTGGACGTGGTCTGGTCGATCATGCTGATGGGCGTGTTCACCATCATCTACTCCACCGTCGGCGGTTCCAAGGCGGTGATCTGGACCGACGTGGTGCAGGTGATCGTGATGTTCGGCGGCGCGCTGTTCGCGATCGGCTTCATCTTCCTGCAGACCGGTGGCGACATGCCGCAGCTGCTCAGTGCGGCTGCGGCGGAAGACAAGACCAAGCTGTTCGATTTCAGCTTCGACCTGACCAAGGCCACGGTGTGGGGCTTCATCTTCCTGGTCGTGTTCGATGTGGTGCTGACCTTCCCGAAGGACCAGGTGCTGATGCAGCGCACCTTGTCCACGCGTTCGGACAAGGAAGCCGGGCGATCGATCTGGGCATTCGCCGCCATCATGATTCCCGGCGGCTTCGTGTTCTACGGCATCGGTACGGCCCTGTGGATGTACTACCGCAACAATCCCGAGCGCCTGAATCCGCTGCTGCCGATCGATGCGACCTTCCCGCTGTTCATCGCCGCCGAGCTGCCGGCCGGGGTCACCGGGCTGATCATCGCCGGCATCTTCGCCGCGGCGATGTCGACCCTGTCGAGCATCATCAACTCGATCTCGACCCTGGTCTCGGTGGATTTCTACCAGAAACTGGTCAAGGACCCGAACGAGAAAACCGCCGTGCGCGTGGCCGAATGGTCCGGCGTGGGCGTGGGCCTGATCGGCATCGGCATCGCGCTGGTGATGAGCCGCTATGACATCCATTCGCTGTTCGATGTTTCCATCGAACTGGCCGGTCTGCTCGGCGGTGGTTTTGCCGGTGCCTACACGTTGGGGATGTTCACCCGCCGCGCCAACGCGCCGGGCGTGGCGATCGGTGTGGCCGGCTCGATCCTGATCACGCTGGTCTGCTGGACCATGGACCTGGTGCACCCGTACTTCTATCTGGCGATCTCGATCCTGCTGTGCATCGTGATCGGCTACGTGGCCAGCCTGTTCTTCCCGGCGCCCACCCGCTCGCTGAAGGGGCTGACCATCTACCGCGATACCCCGGCCGAAGCGGCAGCCCCATGACCAGCACCGTTGAGGCGCCGGCGCACGGGCCATTGGTCCAATCGCATTGCGCCAGTGGCTCGTGTAGGTTGCTCACGCGCTGAGAGGTAATCCGTGGAAACCCAGTTCCTGAGTACGTTCGTAACAGTGGTGGACCGCGGCTCGATGGCTGCCGCGGCCCGCTCGCTGCATATCACCCCGGCCGCGGTCGCCCAGCAGATCCGCACGCTGGAACGTGAACTCGGCGCGCCGCTGATCGCCCGCGCCGGGCGCACCGTCAGCGTCACCGAGGACGGCGCGCGCATCCTGCAGCGGGCGCGCGACCTGCTGCGCCAGGTGGCCGACCTGCGCAGCGTGGCCAACGAAAACGACCTGGCCGGCGAGCTGCGGCTGGGCGCGTGCCCGACCGCGCTGGCCGGCCTGCTGCCGGACATCCTGTCGCGGATGGTCGCGACGTTCCCGCAGATCAACGTCTTCATCAAGCCGGGCTACTCGGCCGATCTGTACCGGGCGGTGGAGGCTGGCGATCTGGATGCGGCGATGGTGCTGCAGGCCCCCTTCGCGCTGCCCAAGACCTGCAAGTGGCAGCAGCTGCGCGAAGAACCACTGGTGGTGCTGGCGCCGGCCCATCTGGGCAGCCGTGACCCGCACGAGCTGCTGCGCGAGCAGCCGTTGATCCGCTACGACCGCCACGAATGGGGCGGTCGCCTCGCCGATGACTACCTGCGACAGGCCGGGATCGTGCCGCGCGAGCGGTTCGAGCTCAATGCACTCAACGCCATCGCGGTCATGGTCGACCGCGGGCTGGGCGTGTCACTGGTGCCGGATTGGGCCAAGCCCTGGCCGGAAGGCTTGAATGTCGTGCGCATTCCCTTGCCGCAGTGCAGCGAACCGCGCCGGATTGGCGTGGTCTGGTCGCGTTCGTCGGTGCGCATCCGCCTGGTGAACGTGTTGCTGGAGGAAGCGCGCGTCGCATTGACCGAGCCGCAACGCTGACACCACGGGTTTTCGCGCGGTGCGCGGTGCGAAGCGAAACAAATCCTAGGCTTTGAACATACCTGAGCGCAGTTCTATCGCCATGACGCCGCGCCTAGGCTCTCGCCTCGTTGCCGGACAGGACGTGGAGACCCGCAAGGGAACCGCATCGACCGGCGGAAGGGCGAAAGCCCACGCGCGTCATCGGTGGCGACGGCTCCCCGGCCGGCTGTCCCGCATTTCCTTTTTTTGGGGGGGAGAAACGAATGATCAAGCCACTTTCCGCGGCCATCAGCACTGCACTGTTCGCCTGTGTCATCAGCCCTGCCATGGCGCAGAGCACGACGCCCACCGATCTGGACCAGGTGATCGTGACCGGCAGCCGGACCCCGATTTCGATCGAGAAGGTTCCCGGTGCAGTGACCGTCGTGAACCAGGAACAGGTGCAGCGCACCCTCAACCTGACCGAAGACGCCACGGCCGTGCTGGCACGCATGGTGCCCGGTTACTCCGAATCCTCCCAGGCGATGAGCAACAGTGGCGAGACCCTGCGCGGCCGCGTCGCGCTGCGCCTGTTCGATGGTGTGCCGCAGGGCTCCCCGCTGCGCGAAGGCAGCCGCAACGGCACGTTCACCGACATGGGCGTGATCGGCCGCATCGAGGTCATCAACGGCCCGTCGGCCGCCGAAGGCATCGGCGGTGCCGGTGGCGTCATCAACTATCTCTCCAAGAATCCGGAAGTGGAGGGCCACCAGACCACGGTGAGCACGCGCTACGGCACCCAGTTCAAGGATGACAGCGGCCAGTCCAAGATCGGCATCACCCACACCTTCAAGGGCGATGCGGCCGACTTCCTGATCAGCGGCGCCTACATCGATCGCGGCATCGCCTACGACGGCGACGGCCGCCGGGTTGGCTTGAACACCTCCGGCTCGCTGTCCGATTCCTACAGCAAGAACCTGTTCCTGAAGGGCGGCTACAACTTCGGCGAGGGCCAGATGCAGCGCATCCAGGCCAGTTACAGCAACTTCCATATCGGTGGGAAGCACAACTACATTCCGGTCGAAGGCTGCCGCTACGACGCCGTGGAGTGCCCGGTGCCGAGCACCAATACCGCCGAGAAGGGCTCGATCAAGGATTCGCTGGCCGAGTTCAACGATTTCGAACAGTTCGCTGCCAAGTACACCCATGCCGATTTCTTCGGCGGTGACCTGAGCGTGGACCTGTACTGGGCCAAGCAGGCGATGCGTTATGTGCCGGAGAACGGTACGGACCGCCAGCTGGTCAAGCCGGCCCCGCCGGAAGACCAGCGCATCTGGGACCAGTCGGAGATCAACTCCGAGAAAAAGGGGCTGCGCGCGGCGTATGCCTACAGTGGCCTGTTCGCGGTGGAAGGCCTGCGCCTGCGCACCGGCCTGGACCTGGTGGAAGACACGGCGGAACAGCGCCTGGCGTTGACCGACCGGGTATGGGTGCCGCCGATGAAGTACACCAGCCTGGCGCCGTACGCGCAGCTGAGCTGGGACATCGGCCCGGTGACGCTGGATGCCGGCATCCGCCGCGAAGACGGTGAGCTGGAAATCGACGGTTACACCACCACCGCCTACCGCGACTTCACCCCGGTGCAGGGCGGCAAGCTCGACTACAAGGCCAACCTGCCCAACTTCGGTGCGATCTGGCGCATCACCGATGCGTGGTCGGTGTTCGCCTCTTACTCGGAAGGCTTCGGTATCGCCAACGTGGGCATCCCGTTGCGCAACATCCAGGCCAACAGCCCGTGCAAGGCAGTGGCATGCATCGCCGATCTGCAGCCGCTGATCACCAAGAACAAGGAAGTGGGCTTCAACTGGCGCGGCGAGCAGGCCCAGGTCGGGATGTCGGCTTACCGCTCGACGTCCGAGTTCGGCTCATCGCTGACCGTGGACAAGGTGACCGAGGACTTCATCCTCACCCGCGCCCCGACCCGGATCGAAGGCGTTGAACTGAACAGCGCCTGGACCTTCAACGACCAGTGGAAGGCGACGCTGCTGTACTCGCGGATCCGCGGCCAGACCCAGTACTACGACGGCTCGGGCCTGAACAAGGAGATGGGCATCCTCGATATCTCGCCGGACAAGGTCAATGCCTCGCTGACCTGGACGCCGAACGATCGCTTCGACGCGACGCTGGGCGTGAGTCGTACCTTCAGCCGTGACCTGCGCGAGACCTTCGTCAATCCGTCCAACGGTGCGGTGTATCGCAATGACGAGGATACCTACGGCTACGCGCTGTGGGATCTCAGCATGAACTACGACACCGGCACCTACGGCAAGCTGTCGCTGGGCATCGAGAACCTGCTGGACAAGCAGTACGTGCTGACCTGGTCGCAGCTGCCGGGCTGGCAGAACTTCTTCTCCGGCCGTGGCCGCATGGTGTCGCTGACCCATACCTTCACGTTCTGACCGTCACCGCGGACCGGCGCTGCGAGGCACTGCAGCGCCGGTCCGTTTTTATTGCCTTACCCTGTCATGACGTTACCGCCACCGACAGCAGGAGAGCGGATGTACTGGCCATCGCACGGACCGGCCCACGCCCGTCATTGCCGCCCCCGGGCACGCCTGGCCGTGTTCGCGTTGCTGATGCTGGCGGTGGGACAGGCCGCGGCGTCGTTGCCGGACCCGCCGAGCCAGACGGAAACGACGGCTGCGTCGGCGCGCTTGCCAGCAGTCGATGCCTTCCTGCACGAATCGACGGGCCGCCAGGGCTATACCGGCGCGGTCGCGCTGGTGATCCACGATGGCCGCATCGTGCATGACGCCGCCTACGGTTGGCAGGACCTGGCGCATGCCACGCCCATGCAGCGTGACAGCATTTTTCGCATCTACTCGATGACCAAGACGGTGGCCTCGGTGGCCGCCTTGATGCTGGTGGAAGAGGGTCGGCTGGATCTGGATGATCCGGTGGCGCGCCATCTCCCTGAGTTCTCGCGTCTGCAGGTCTTCGCCGGGGGCACCGCCGCGGCGCCACAGCTGCGGCCGGCGACACAGACGCTGACCGTACGGCATCTGCTCACCCATACCGCCGGCTTCGCAGCGGGTGGCGAGGGATTCGAGGCGGTAACCGCATTGCTGGAACACCAGCAGGTGCAGGCCGCGGACAGCCTGGCCGCCTACACCACGCGCTTGGCCCGCGTGCCACTGGCGACCGAGCCGGGCACGCGCTTCCGTTACGACAGCACGTCGATCGAGGTTCTGTCGCGCGTGGTGGAAGTGGTGGGTGGGCTGCCGTTCGAGCAGTTCCTGCAACAGCGTGTGTTCGGCCCGCTGGACATGCGCGACACCGGGTTCGTGGTGCCGGTGCGCGATCGCGCACGGGTGGTGGCGCTGACCACCATGGGCGAGCACGGTGATCTGGTGCTCGCCGATGAGGTGCATGCGCGGGTGCCCGGCAGTGCGCTCCGGCCGTATCCAAGCGGTGCCGGTGGTCTGTATTCCACGGCCGGCGACTATGGCCGGTTCGCGCAGATGCTGCTGGACGGCGGCCGCTACGGCGAGGTGCAGTTGCTTCGACCCTCCACCGTGGCCCTGATGATGCAGAACCAGCTGGTGCACACCGCCTTGCCCCGGCCGGTGACCGAGTTCAGCGATGCCGAGGGCTTCGGCCTGGGCGGTTCGGTGTTGCTGGATCCGGCCCTGAAAGGACGCACCGCTTCGGTCGGCGCGTTCGGCTGGTCGGGCGCGGCCTCGACCTACTACACGATCGACCCGGCACGCCGCCTGGTCGCGATTCTGATGCTGCAGCATCTTCCGGGCGGCAATGACGATCTGCCGCGCATCAGTACGACGTTCTACAACCGCGTTGATGAGGCGATAGACCCATGAGTAGTGCGACACGTTCCACCGTCCTTGTCGCCGGCTCGGCCAATCTCGATTTCGTGGTGCGCGCCACGCATGTGCCGGCGCCCGGTGAGACGGTGCTGGGCCGTGGCTTCAGCACGTTCCCCGGTGGCAAAGGCGCCAACCAGGCCGTGGCCTGCGCGCGGGCCGGCGGTGCGCCGACACGGATGCTGCTGGCCGTGGGCGAGGATGATTTCGCCGCGCCGATCGAGGCGTCCCTGCGCGATGCGGGTGTGGCCCTGTCGACCGTGCGCGATCCTGCGCTGCCCACCGGTACCGCCTTCATCTGCCTGGCCGACACCGCCGAGAACGCGATCACGGTCGCGCCGGGTGCCAACCTCGGGCTCCGCGAGGAGCACCTGCCGGCACTGGAGGGCGTGGGCTGGCTGCTGCTGCAGCTGGAAACCCCCGTGCCCACCATCACCGCCTATGCCCGCCGCGCCCGTGCGGCCGGGCTCAAGGTCGCGCTCAACGCGGCGCCGGCACAGGTCCTGTCCGATGCGCTGCTCGCGCTGCTGGATGTGCTGATCGTCAACGAAGGTGAGCTGGATGTGGTGGCCGGCCATCCCCCGGACCTGGCCACGGGGCTGGCGCGCGTGCCGGTGCCCTGCGTGATCGTGACCCTGGGTGCGCGTGGCTGCCTGGCCCGGGTGAACGGCGAGGTGCTGCTGCAGCCGGGGTTCCGCATCGACCCGATGGACACCACCGCGGCCGGCGATACTTTCTGTGGCGCCCTGATCGCTGCGCTGGCCGACCATCAACCGATGGCCGAGGCGTTGCTGGCCGCCACCGCAGCTTCCGCGCTGGCCTGCACCCGCCTGGGCGCACAGGCGAGCATTCCCACCCGCGCCGAGGTGCAGGCGCTGCTGGGCGATCCCACGCGCGTTCCCGATGCCGCCGCCCATGCCGCGCTGGCGGCAGCGTGCGCGCGCTGATGTCCCTCCTTTCCGTTTCCTGCTGGATGCCTTGCCCATGACCACGCCGTATCAGAGCCCCGATTACGACACCGATGCAGCCGACTACGGGCGTGAGCCGATCCGCACCGAGTACAAGTTCTCGCACGTGACCACCGGGCGTTACCTGCCGACGCCCGGCAAGGCGCCGGCGTGGCCCTTCGCCGATATCGGCAGTTGGATGATCGATGCCAATGCCAGCGCGGGCGATTGGCTGGAAGAACTGAAGGACTGGCGCCGCGAGCACCTGGTCCGGATCGGCTACACCGATGTGAACTACCGTCGTCCGGAGCTGCAGTGGGCGCAGCGCAACTTCGTGCATGCACAGATGATGGTCGAGGATCGCTATTTCTTCGATGCGGCCACCGGGCAGTACACCGTCGATCGGTACCTGGACGATCTGACCGCACGGTTCGGCGGGCTGGATTCGGTGCTGATCTGGTACATCTACCCCAATATCGGTATCGATGACCGCAACCAGTTCGATCTGGCGCATGACATGCCCGGCGGCCTGGCGGGATTGAAGGCCGCGGTGCAGGCCTTCCAGAAGCGCGGCGTCAAAGTGTTCCTGCCGGCCAAGCCGTGGGACCACGGCACCCGCGACCCGGGCGTGACGCACTGGGATGGGCTGGCCGAGATCGTCAAGGCGGTCGGTGCCGACGGCATCAACGGCGATACCTTCAACGGTGTGCCGCGGGCGTTCTTCGATGCCTGTGATGCACGCGGCAATCCAGTGGTGGTGCAGCCCGAATCCACCATCAGTTCCGAAGAGCAGTTGATCTGGAACGTGCAGAGCTGGGGCAAGAAGGCGCCCGATGGCCCGGTGCCGCCCGTCTCCAAATGGAAGTGGCTGGAGCCACGCCACATGGTGAACTACGAGAACCGCTGGGGCCGCAACCGCAATCACGACCTGCAGTACTGCTTCTTCAACGGCATCGGCTACAACGCCTGGGAAAACATCTGGGGCGTCTGGAACCAGTTCACCCCGCGCGACGGTGAAGCGCTGCGCCGGATTGCCACGCTGTACCGGCAGTTCCCGCAGCTGGTGGTCTCGATGGACTGGGAGCCGTACCAGGTCTGCCTGCAGGGCGGCATCTTCGCCAGCCGGTTCCCGGGCGAGGGGGTAGCGCTGCACACGTTGATCAACCGCAACGAATACGCCGTGGACGGTGAGCAGATCGCGCTGGCGCATGCGCAAGGCACGCGTTACTTCGATGCGTGGCATGGCCGCGCGTTGACGCCGCGGATCATCGACGGCGCGGCGTACATCGAGCTGCCGATGGAAGCGCGCGGCTTCGGGGCGATCCTGAGTGTGGCTGCAGGTACCGCGATCGAGGGTCTGGACGAATTCCTGGCGGCGACCGCCGAGCGCGCACAGCAGCCCCTCAACAGTTACTCCGCCGCGTGGAAGGCCGCTCCGCAGGAACTGCTGGCGATCGCGAGCACGCCCCCGCAGGCCGAGGCGCCGACAGGCATGGTCACGATCCCGGCCGGCGAGTTCCTGTTCCAGGTGGGCGGTATCGAGATCGAAGGGTTCACCTGGGCGGGCCTGGATGTGCAGTACCCGTGGGAAGACTGCGCGCGCCGCCACCATCGCCGGCGCATGGCGCTGCCTGCGTTCCACATCGATCGCCACCCGGTCACCAACGCCGCGTTCAAGCGCTTCCTCGATGACAGCGGCTACCGGCCGGCCGATGACCACAACTTCCTGGCGGACTGGAAGGACGGCGCGCCGCGTGCGGGCTGGGACAACAAGCCGGTCACCTGGGTCTCGATCGAGGACGCGCGTGCGTACGCGGCGTGGGCCGGCAAGCGGCTGCCGCATGCGTGGGAATGGCAGTACGCCGCGCAGGGCACCGACGAGCGCCTGTACCCGTGGGGCAACGCGTGGGATGCCGCACGCGTGCCGCGGGTCAATCGTGGCCGTCGCCTCACCCCGCCGGCGGATGTGGATGCACATCCGCAGGGGGCCAGCCCGTTCGGGGTGGAGGACCTGGTCGGCAATGTGTGGCAATGGACCGATGAATTCAGCGATGCGCACACCCGCGCGGCCGTACTGCGTGGCGGCAGCAGCTATCAGCCGCAGACCTCGCACTGGTACTTCCCGCAGGCCTACCGCCTGGATCAGCACGGCAAGTACCTGCTGATGGGTCCGTCCAAGGATCGCGCCGGTACGGTCGGCTTCCGTTGCGTGGTGGATGCGGCATGAACCGTCTGCATCCCGCCGCCCGCGGCATGACGCTGGTCCCGCCGCAACAGGTCACCTTGCAGGGCGTGCTGGGCGATGCCCTGGCAGCCAACCGCAGCGGGCGCCTGAGCACGTTCGTCGTGGATGAGCACAGCGCGCCGATCAGCATCTTCAGCCAGGCGCACAAGCACCAGAACCACGAGGGCGACTGGTATGGCGAGCACGCCGGCAAGTGGCTCTCGGCCACCGCGCGGGCGGTGGCGCAGGGCGGGCAGCCGCAGCTGGAGGCCTCGTTGCGCCGCGTCGCCGACTGGTTGATCAGCCAGCAGGACGATGACGGCTACCTGGGCAACTATGCGCCTGAGCGTCGCTTCACCGTGCCGCAGCCGCCCAAGCCGGAGAGCTGGAACGGCGAGCCGGCGCTGCGCACCTGGGACATCTGGACGCACAGCTACCTGATCCTCGGGTTCCTGGAAACGTGGCGCGCGCTCGGCAACGCAGCCTACCTGCAGGCCGCGTGCCGGATCGCCGACCTGTGCTGGCAGGCCCTGCAATCGGGCATCGACATCACCACGCTGGGCAACCACCACGGCATGTCCGCCACGGTACTGCTGGATCCTGCCGCCGATCTCTATCTGGTCACCGGCGAGCCGCGCTATCTGGCACTGGCCGAATGCATCCTGGCGCAGGCCAACGCCAACCCGCGGCTGGCGCTGCTGGACAAGGCGCTGGCTGGTGAGGACGCGGCCTTCATCGCAACCGGCAAGGCCTATCAGCTCAGCTGGAACCTGGTCGGGTTGGCCAAGCTGTACAAGGCCACCGGGCATGACGACCATCGCCAGGCGCTGGATCATCTCTGGCACAACATCCGCGAGCAGCACCTCACGCTGGGCGGCGGGCCGTGGGGTGGGGTGGCGCACCGGTCGCGCGAGGTATTCAACGCGCCGCGCACCTTCTTCCCGCAGGCCTATGTGGAAACCTGCTCGGTACTGGCGTGGATGCAGCTCAACCGTGAGCTGCTGGCCATCACCGGCGAAGCACGCTACGCCGATGAACTGGAGCGCACCGCCTACAACGACCTGCTGGCGGCGATGGCCGCCAATGGCGAGGACTGGTGCTACTACACCTATCCCAACGGCCGGCGCGTGCACACCACGTACTGGCGCTGCTGCAAATCCAGCGGCGCGATGGCCGTGGAAGAGTTGCCACAGGTGGCCTACGGAATCGCGGCCGATGGTGGGCTGCGGGTCAATCTGTACGGGCCGGGCGAGGCCACGTTGCTGCACGCGCAGGCCGGTGCGGTGACCCTGCTGCAGGCGACCCGATTCCCCTTCGAGGGTACGGTGACCCTCACCGTGCTGCCCGAGTGCGTCGCCGAGTTCAGCATCGGCGTGCGGATACCGGGCTGGGCGACGGGCGCACGGATCGAGGTCAATGGACAGCCCGAGGCGGCCGAGGCGGGCGCGGACGGGTTCGTGCACGTGCAGCGTACCTGGCAGTCCGGCGACACGATCTGCGTGCAACTGCCGATGCAGCCACGCCTGCACCGGGCGGCCAACATCAACGTGCAGGAATCGCGCGCGCCGGATGGCGCGCCGGTGGCGCAGGAGGTCCTGCGCTGGGAGTACGTGGGGTTGAGCTACGGGCCGCTGGTGTATGCCACCGGCCTGATCGACGGGTACAAAACCGATGAGACGGTGCGCTTGCCGGACCGGCCACCCTCGCAGTGGCTGCAGGTGGGCGAGGACACGGGCGAGGGCGCGTCGATCACCGTGCAGCTGGAGTGCCGCGGCCCGCTGACGTTCGAGCCCTACTACCGCTGTGGCGGGCGCGATCACGGCAGCTGGCGGTTGAGCTGGCTGTCGCTGGCGCCGTCGGGCTGACGTCCCGGCGGTGTTCGGCGGCGGTGGCGCCGCCGACACCGCAGCGTGCTTTTTGTCCACCCAGAACATACCCACACGATCTGTTTCTTCCCGTTGGCCAGGAGGAAACTTCCATCAAGGTATCGAGTGTATTGACCATGACCGGAAGCAACCCCAGTTCTCCATTCGCCATCGCACAGCGGGAAGGTGCCACCGGGCCGTTGAGCGGCATTCGGGTGCTGGATCTGAGCGCCTACATTGCCGGCCCCTACGGCTGCACGCTGCTGGCCGACCAGGGCGCGGAGGTGATCAAGGTGGAGCCGCCGGTCGGCGACAACCTGCGGCGCTATCCCTCCACGCTGGAGGCCGAGAGCCGCGCATTCCTCGGCGTGAACCGCTCCAAGCGCGGCGTGGTGCTGGACCTGAAACAGCCTGACCAGCGTGCGGTGCTGATGCGCCTGGTGCGCGAGGCGGACGTGCTGGTGCACAACTTCCGGCCGAGCGTGCCGGTACGCCTGGGCATCGATTTCGAGAGCCTGCACAAGCTCAACCCGCGCCTGGTGTATTGCTCGGTCACCGGCTACGGCGAGCAGGGGCCGTTGAAGGAGAAGGCAGGGTACGACCAGGTGCTGCAGACCATGACCGGCATGTGCACGATGCAGGGCAAGGCGGGCGGCGCCCCGGAGATCCTGTACGGCTCGGTGGTCGATTACTACGCTGCCGCGCTGGTGGCGGCCGGTGTGTCATCGGCCCTTTACGAGCGCGAACGCAGCGGCGAAGGCCAGTTCGTGGGCGTGTCGCTGCTGCGCAGTGCGCTGACGATGCAGTCGGCGCGGATGGTCTGGGCGGAGGGCGAGCCGGCGGCAGTGGGCCGCGATATGCGCTCAGGCGGTGTCACCGGCATCCATCCCACCGCGGATGGATACCTGTACATCTCGGCCAATACCCCGCGCTTCTGGCAGGCATTGTGCGAGCGGATCGGGCGGCCGGAACTGGCAGCCGACGCGCGCTACGACACGGTGCGCAAGCGGGCTGCGGAGGCCGAGATACTGTTGCCGCAGTTGCACGCCGCGCTGGCCACGCGCAGTGCGCTGGCGTGGGAGGCCTTGTTCGGCGAAGAGGTGCCGTGCGCGGCCGCGCGCCAGGTCGAGGACATGTTCGACCATCCACAGGTGCAGGCCGAGCAGATGGTCACGTCGCTGCCGCACCCGCTGTTGGGCAGCTACCGCGGCATCACCCGGCCGATCGTGTTCGGCCGCACACCCGGCCCGGAGCCGTTCGCCGCGCCGGTGTTCGACCAGGACACGGCGGCGGTCAGCGCGCTGCTCGACGCGTGCTCTGATGACTGATGCCCAGGAGCTCTCCATGACGTCGCTGTCCAAACTCTCCCAGCTGCGTGATCTGTCCGTGGTGGTTGCCGATACCGGCGACTATGAGGCGATCAAGCGCTTGAAGCCGGTCGACTGCACGACCAACCCCACC
>NZ_JBDJMT010000016.1:0-74038 GCF_039674045.1 Stenotrophomonas sp. TWI602 | reverse complement strand
CGGATCTGGCGGCCGACCCGATGGCGACGGAGAAGCTGGCCAGCGGCATCGATGCGTTCGCCAAGGATCTGGACGCGTTGCGGCAGACGATCCGCGAGCGGCTGTAAGCGCGCATGGCTGGATGGCTGCGGCCTGAACGCCGCCGCTGGCGTTGACGTGGCGTGGACGCAACTTCACCCGGGCTTGCCGCCGGCAGGCAGACACTCGGGCCATGTTCCATAAACAGGGATCGACCATGAAGACGAGCTTCCGCGTGTTGTGCCTGGGCAGTCTGCTCGCCGTATCGGCCGTTGCCGGCGCCCAGACCTATGGCCCCAAGGACGAGGGACGCCGCTTCAACGACGGCAGCAAGGTGGTGTGCCACAACGTCGAGGTCCAGCGTAATTCCAAGGATCCCAACCGCATCACCGGCACCGCGACCGGCGCGGTCGTGGGTGGTCTGCTGGGCAACCAGGTGGGTGGCGGCAACGGCAAGAAGCTGGCGACGGTTGCCGGTGCCGTGGCCGGTGGTGCCGCAGGCCGCCAGATCCAGGGCAACCAGCAGTCCAAGAATGGTGATCGCGTGGTTGAGCGTCGCTGCGAACGTCAGTACCGCTGATCAAGTGCCGCCCACTGCGCTGCAGTTGCGGCGTGCAACAGGATCAAAAATGACGGCCCGGTGGGTCGTCATTTTTTTTGTGCGAGGCCCGCAGGCCGGATCAGCGCAGCGGCGGACTGCCTGCCAACGTGCGTGCCCCGGTGATGATCATCCGCAGCATCTGGGTCAGCTGCTCGATCAGTTCCGGATCCTTCTCCGGCGGCAGGTCAACCGCCGTCGCACCCATCGCAAACACCAGCCGGGTAATCGCCTTGGAGGCCAGGGCCGGTTCATGCAGCCGCGCGCCGTCGGCGGCCGCCAGGCGGATCAGGTCGACCCGCAGTTCGTCTTCGAAGTAATTCAGTTCGCGATCCACCGCATGCTTGAACGCATCCGAGCCGGCCGTGCCTTCGCGCAGCAGGACATGGAGCAGGCGGTCATCGGCGCGCAGCTGCTCCATGAAGGTCTCCACCGACAGGCGGATCACGCTGCGGTCGGAGGAGGCGGCGCGCTGGCGCGCCTCGCCGATGATCGTGCGCAGTGAGCGCCCGGCCAGGTCGATCAGGGCCACGGTCAGCTCGTCCATGTCGCGGAACTGCCGGTAGAACGAGTTCGGGGCGATCCCGGCTTCACGCGCGACCTCGCGCAGGCTCAACGTGGAGACGCTGCGGTGCGGGCCGATCAGGGCCAATGCCGCGGCCAGCAGATCCTCGCGGGAGATGGAGGCTTTGCGCGCGGGATGGGCGTCGTCGGAGGCGGGCAGGGGCAGGTCTGGGGAGGTCATCAGGGGCAGCGGGGTCAAGTCCCTGAATCATAGCCCGTCCCGGCAATATACAACTGTATACACAGTCGTATGCTCGGCCGTATAGTGCGAAGCATGAGCACCGTCCCGCGCATTGCCGCCCGCCGTCACGCCGCCAGCCCCCGCCGCTGGGTCCCTGAAGCGCTGTTCGACTTCTGGGGCACCCGTCTGCACCCGCTGTGGACGCTGCGCCGCCCCTTGGCCCGGCTGCTGTCGCGCACCGCCGAGAGCGCGGATGCGGTCACCCTGGTGCTGAAGCCCAACCGCCATTTCCGTGGTCTGCTGCCGGGCCAGCACGTCACCCTCGGCGTCGAAGTCGATGGCCGCCGCCTGTCGCGCAGTTACAGCCCGACCGTGCTGGCCGACGGTCGCTTGGCGATCACCGTCAAGGCCATCGCCGGCGGTGCCGTCAGCCAGCATCTGGCCCATGCCGCGGCGATCGGTGAGGTCTTTGAGCTGGGCCAGGCGTTCGGTGAAATGACCTTGCCCAAGGCCTCTGGCGCGCGGCTGTTGCTGCTGGCCGCTGGCAGCGGCATCACCCCGATGCGCGCGCTGCTGCGTCAACTCGATGGTGCCGGCATGCCGGGCCAGGTGGACCTGGTGTATTGGGCACGCCGGCGTGAGGAAGTCTGTTTCGCCGAAGAGCTGGCCGCGCTGGCGGCGCGCCATCCCTCGTTCACGCTGCACATCGCGCTGACCCGCGACCCGGCGGCACCGGCGTCGCGTGTGGATGCATTCGCCTTCGCGACGCTGGGCGATCTGAGCACCGCCCGCACCCTGGTGTGCGGCCCGGGCGGCTTCGTCGATGCAGCGCAGGCGCGGCTGCAGGGCCAGGTCGCGTCGCTGCAGTCCGAGGCGTTCACAGCGCCGGTGCTGCCGGATGCCGAAGAGGGCACGGTGCAGGTCGAACTGCGCCGCAGCGGCCGCACGCTTGCCCTGCCACGCGGCACGTCGCTGCTGCAGGCGCTGGAAGCCGAAGGGCTGCGCCCGGCCAGCGGCTGCCGCATGGGCATCTGCAATACCTGTGTCTGCGGGAAGGTATCCGGCGTCACCCGCCACACCCTGACCGGCGAGCACGCGGCCGAACCGGCCACGCAAGTAAAGCTGTGCGTGAACAGCGCCAGCACCGACCTGATCCTGGAGCTGTGACCATGTCTTCCGTGCACAACCGCGCGCTTTCCCCGGCCGAACTGCAGGCCTTCGGCGCTGAACTCGATGCACTGCGCGCGCGCCAGCTGGCCACGCTCGGTGCGCGCGATGCGCGTTACATCCGCCGCGTCGTGGCCGCCGTCCGCTGGACCGGCGTGGCCGGCCGCGCGTTGCTGTTCCTCGGTGCCTTCGTGCACAGCGTGCTGATCCCGGCGTGGATTGCCGGCGTGGTGATGCTGGCGCTGTCCAAGATCCTGGAAAACATGGAGCTGGCGCACAACGTCATTCATGGCCAGTACGACTGGATGGGTGATCCGCAGCTGCAGGGCAGCACCTACGAGTGGGATATCGTCGGCACCGCCGACGCCTGGCGCAAGACCCACAACTTCCGCCACCACACCTACACCAATGTGCGCGGGCTGGACGACGATATCGGTTACGGGCTGCTGCGCATTTTCCCCGAGCAGCGATGGCGCCCGTTCTACCTGATGCAGCCGGTGGTCGCGGTGGTGTTCGCGCTGCTGTTCGAATGGGGCATCGCGATCCAGGACCTGCGCCTGGGCCGCGTGTTTGCCGGCAAAATGACGCTCAAGCAGCTGGGCAGGCAGTTCCGCCCGGTCGGCCGCAAGATGGGCAAGCAGATGTTCAAGGACTACCTGCTGTTCCCGGCGCTGGCCGGCCCCTTCTTCCTGCCGGTGCTGCTGGGCAACGTGGTCGCCAACCTCATCCGCAACGTGTGGACCTACGTGATCATCTTCTGCGGCCACTTCACCGCCGAGGCCGAAACCTTCCCGAAGGAATGCGTGCGTGATGAGACCCGTGGCCACTGGTACCTGCGCCAGCTGCGCGGCTCATCCAACCTGACCGGCGGCAAGCTGATGAACGTCATGTCGGGCAACCTCAGCCACCAGATCGAGCATCACTTCTACCCCGACATCCCGGCCAACCGCTACGCGGCGATCGCGGTCGAAGTGAAGGACATCTGCGCGCGCTACGGCCAGCACTACAACACCGGTTCGCTGCCGCGGCAGTTCGGCCAGGTGATGTGGCGGATCGTGCGCCATGCCTTCCCGAGCAAGCCGGGCCGCGCGCGTGCGCTGCCGGCGGTAGGTGAGGCCAGCCGCCAGCCGGGCTGAGCCGGGCTAGAGCGGCAGTTCCAGCTGCAGGCGCAGCAGCGGGGATGCCCTGCGCTGGCGCCGCAGCTGCTCGGTACCGTCTTCGCTGACCCGCTCCTGCCCCGTGTGCAGCGCCCGGTGCAGCGCGTTGTTGAGGCTCAGCCGCAGCTTGCTGCCTGCGCGCAGCGACCACAGCGAGTACAGGTCCAACTCGCGCCCGTACGCACTGATCTCGAACTGGCCGGGGCTGACCTGCACCGTGCCACCGGTGCGGTAGGTGTAACTGCCGCCGACCGTCCAGCCGGTGCGGATCTCGTAATCCGCGCCCAAGGTGCCGCTGAAGCGCACCTGCTCATCAAGCCGGTTGTCCGGACCGGGCACATCATCCACGCGCGAATCGTTGGCGGTCGCATTGAAACGCACCGCCACGGCCGGCGCGCCTGCGATCAGCTGCGGCAGACGGAATGCCGTATCCATCTCCAGCCCCCAGGTCATCGCAGTGCCGCCGTTGACCGGCGTGGCCACCCAGCGACCGTCCTGCAGATGTGTTTCGGTGCGGATCACCTCACTGATCCGGCGCGCATAACCGCCGATGCTGAGCTGCGCGCCGGCCTTGCCGTAGGTTTCGTAGGACAGGTCCACGCCGGTCGCCAGTTCGGGCCGCAGCGCCGGGTTGCCGCGTTCGTCGGGGTTGAGCGGGCGGTTGTTGGTGGAGGTGTACGGGCGCGGGATCAGCGAAGCCAGCGTAGGCGAGCGATAGGTCCGGGTCAGCGCGACGCGCAGCTGGTCGCCCCGGGTGCCGGGCATTTTCCAGAGTGACTGCAACACCGGTGAGAGCACCTGGTCACGGCGCTGAATGCCGCTGAAGCTGCTGCCGTCACTGCGGGTATCGATCTGTTCCCAGCGTGCGCCGGCATAGAGGGACCAGCGCTCGCTCAGCGAGATGTCATCCTGCACGTACAGCGCCAGGCGACGGATGCGCGCGTCGAAAGCCTGGTCGCTGATCGCCACCACGCCGCCCTCGTGGACAGGCAACAGCTGCTGCACGCGTGTTTCATCGCGGCGATCCTCGCTGCCCTCCCAGCCGAGCTGCAGCGCATGCCGCCCGCGGGCGGGCAGCGTGTACTTGCCACTGCTGTTCAGATCGCCCACGGTCAACCGCGCGTCGGTGTGGTCCTCCAGGTTCTGTCGCCCATCCGCTGCCTGGCCCTGTTCGCGATAGGTGTAGCGCTCGCGGTTGCCGCCCAGGCGCAGCTTGGTGGTGAACGTGCCGCCCCGTTCGAACGCCCGCGTCCACGTCATGCTGCCATTGGCCTGCGCCACGTCGATGCGCGTGCGTTGTTGATAGCGGGTGGTCTGTAGTGGGGCGCCGAGCGTGGTGGCCCAGTCGATGTCGGTGATGCGGTTGAACCGGCTCGCATCGGCGAAGCCCTGCAGCGCGAAGATATCGCCGTTCTCCAGCGTCGCTTCGAGGCTGGGGGCCAGTGAGAGCACATCGCGATTTCCGCTGGCGCGCAGGGAGGTGTCACGCAGGGTGGTCGGTGTTCCCTGCCGATTCCATGCACGCTCGGTACCGGTTTCCTCGACCAGGAACTCGCGGCGCGATGCGGTCGCCGTGATCGCGCTGCTGCGGTGGTCGGCGCGCCGGTTGCGCTGCCAGCTGACCGAGGGCGTGTTCCGGCCGTTGCTGTTGCCCCAGGCCACCGACAGCTGCCCGCTGTCCTTTCGCGCGCCTGCGGCCAGCACGATGTTGATCGAGCCGGCGATCGCTTCGGCGCGCTGGTCGGCGGTGGGTGCGCGGATGATCTCCACGCGCTCGACCATCTCCGGCGTGAGCGAGTCCAGGTCGAACCCGGCGGGCGCTTTCTGGCCGTTGAGCAGGATCTGGGTATAGCCCGCACCCAACCCCCGCAATGACAGCGTGCCGCTGCGGCCGGGCGCACCCGTGCCGACGGTAATGCCGGGCAGGCGTTTGAGCGCGTCCACCAGACCGATGTCGCCGTACTGGCGCAGCGCTTCAGCGTCGACCACGATCCGGGTGGCGGTGTCCTCGCGGCGTGCGTCGTACACGGTGCCCTGCACCTGCACGGTCTCCAGTTCGGTGGGCGGCGGCGCCTGCTTTGCGGGCAGTGACTGTCCAGCGCTGGAGAACGCGGCACACAGCGGGGTCAGGGCAAGTACGATGCGGAACGTCGGTGACATGGGGCGGTCCGTGCAGGAGGGCAGGGGGCATTTCGCGGGGCAACACGCGCCCCTCCTGTGGCCAGGAAAACGAAATGCAGCAGTGGGGTGGGGATGTGGAGCGGGTTAGCCGGTCATGGCAGGTGCGCCTGCGGATCGACGCGCTCACCGTTGCGGAGCATCTCCAGATGCAGGTGCGGTCCGGTCACGCGCCCGGTGCTGCCGACCCGTGCGATCTGCTCGCCGGCGTGGACCTGCTGGCCAACCACCACATCGGCGCCCTGCAGGTGCGCGTACAACGTCTGCCAGCCCTGACCGTGGTCGATGACCACCACCGTGCCGTACTGCGGACCGTCGGGGTAGGCGGTGGTTGCCGCCACGATGCGGCCGTCTGCCGGCGCGAGGACCGGCGTGCCCGGGCGCGCGCCGAAATCGGTGCCGCGATGCGGTCGCTGGCGGATGCTGCCGGTATCGCCGAAATGTCCGGTGATCCTCGGTGCGGCCAGCGGTGCCTGGAACTGCACCTCGATGGGGGCCTCGCTCAACGGCGGCAGCGGCAGTGCCGCCTCCGTCGCCGAGATCTCGTTTGGGGTGCCAGTGACGGCGGGGCCCGGCACGGGGCGCGCGGCACTGGCCTGCATGACCAGCAACAGGGCGCCGATCAGCAGTGCGCTGCCCAGCAGCAGCGCGCGTCGCGATCCCGACAGCGGCCGCGCGGCATCGCCATGCAGCATGTGCCGGATGCGGATTTCATGCCCGGCCAGATCGCGGTGGGTCAGGGCGGTGGTGGGTGCGTGAGCCGCTGCGGAAAGGCGCAGCGTGCGCACATACGCCGTGGCGAAGTCACGCCCGCCATGTGCATCCCCCGCGAGGGCCTGCGCATCACATCGCAGCTCGGCCGCCAGCTGCACGCGCGCGGTGAGGCGGCGCAGGAACGGGTTGAACCACAGCAGGGCGTTGAGTATCGCCATCAGGCCCGCGCGCTGCGGATCGCGGCGCGTCAGGTGCGCCGCCTCATGGCCCAGGATCAGGTTCAGTGCACGATCCTCCAGCTGCTCCACGGCCGAGAGGGGCAGCACGATCAACGGGCGCGGCCAGCGCACCGCGAACGGACTCACCGGCAGCGCGCTGACCCGGCAGACGATGCCGGCCGAGCGCAGCCGCTGCGCCGACGCACGGCTGCGCGGGCCCGGCCAGGCCTCCGCTGCGATCGGCAGGGTCGCCCGGCACAGCCGGCCGGTCGCCCGCGTGCCAACCAGCACGCGCAGCAATGCGATACCCAGGCCGGTGACATAGAGCGCGGCCAGCCACGTGGTAGTGGCCACCCCCGCCCAAGGGGAACTCACCAGGCGCCCTTCCGCCGCACCGGCAGCCCCGAGGTCCAGCGCGACCGGCAGCGGCATCATCAGTGCCGGTGGCAACGAGATGAGCGGTGCGGGGGCCCACAGCGCCATACCCACCGACAGCAGGACCGGCGTCACCGCCAGCAACCACACCCCCATCCAATAGCCATATGCGGCGTGGGAGAGACCCAGACGGTGGTGGACACGTAGCCCGGCAGACCAGGCCACCCAGCCGCCCGCCAGGGCGCCAACGGCATGCACGCCCCAGAAGCCCAGCGTCAGCCCACTCATGCCGGATCGTCCTTGGCGGGAGCACGCAGCAGCGCATCGAGCTGCTGCAGTTCCTGTTCGCTGAGCAGGCGGCTGTCGGCGAAGGCCTGCGCCGGCAATGCGCCATCGATCTCGAGCACCCGGCGCGCGAAGTCCGTGCTGAGTGCGGCCAGTGTGGCCACCTTGCCGACCTTGGCGCGGTACATGTTCAGCCCGTGCTCGACGGTTTCTTCCACCAGCCCTTTGTCGACCATGCGTTCGAGCGTCTTGCGGGTGGACGAGTAGGACCAGTCCAGCGCCGCGGCGGCGCCGTTGTGGACTTCGCGCGCACTGCAGGCGCCCTGGCGCCACAGCGCTTTGAGCAGTTCCAGTTCGGCATTGGAAGGGGTAGGCAGCGCAGACATGGCAATCCCGGTGTGGCGAGGTGTCGCAAGTGTGCGACATGTGTCGCATTAAATGCAACAGGGGTGTCATTGATGCGGATCAATGCCGTCACAGGTGGCGTGCGTACCATCCAGATGTGCAGCGCGGTGCCGGGAGGGGGCCGTGCGGTAAGGAAACCGTGCTGCCAGGCACCGGGCGACCGGTGCCTCCTGTAGGTCCATCGAAAAAGGAGTGGTGATATGGCTGTCGAGCAACAGGGCGTGCACCGGGCACCGGTGATCGATAAAGAACCCGATGCCACGGGGGCCTACTGGTCCAACCGGCCCGAGAACACACTGCCGCCGCCGGACATGATGGGTGCCTACATGCGCAATCGCCCGGTGGCACAGGCCGGCGTGGCGAACCGCAAGGCGTGGATCATCGGCACCGGTATTGCCGGCCTGGCCGCGGCGTTCTATCTGATCCGCGATGGCGGCATGCCGGCGGCGAACATCACCCTGATCGACAGCCTGGACATCGAAGGCGGTTCGCTCGATGGGGCCGGCGACCCCGAGCAGGGCTACCTGGTTCGCGGCGGCCGCGAGATGAACTGGAACTACGACAATTTCTGGGACATGTTCCAGGACGTGCCGGCACTGGAACTGCCCGCCGGCTACAGCGTGCTGGACGAGTACCGGGCGGTGAACGACAACGACCCGAACTACTCCAAGGCCCGGCTGATGCATCAGCAGGGGAAGATCCAGGACTTCGCCACGTTCGGGCTGAGCAAGCCGCAGCAGTGGGAACTGGTCAAGCTGCTGCTCAAGCGCAAGGAAGACCTCGACGATGTGACCATCGAGGACTACTTCAGCGAAGGCTTCCTGCAGAGTAATTTCTGGTTCTTCTGGCGCTCGATGTTCGCCTTCGAGAACTGGCAGAGCCTGCTGGAAATGAAGCTGTACATGCACCGTTTCCTGGATGCCATCGACGGCTTGAACGACATGTCCGCGCTGGTGTTCCCGAAATACAACCAGTACGAGAGTTTCGTCAAACCGCTGGTGAAGATGCTGCGCGACCAGGGGGTGCAGGTCACCTTCGGTACCCGCGTGTACGATCTGGACATGCGCGTGACAGGCGATACCCGCACCGTCACCGGGCTGCGCTGCCGTGTGGCGGGCAACGATACGCTGCTGCCGGTGGCCGAGGGCGACCTGGTGTTCGCGCTGACCGGCTCGATGACCGAGGGCACCGTCTATGGCGACATGGACACGGTGCCGGTGCTGCAGCGTCCGCGCGAAACACCGGGGCAGGACAGTGACTGGGCACTGTGGCGCAACCTCGCTGCACAGTCGCCGATCTTCGGCAAACCGGAGAAATTCCACGGTGACATCAACCGCTCGATGTGGGAGTCGGCCACGCTGACCTGCCGCCCCTCGCCACTGGTGGACAAGATCAGGGAACTCTCGGTCAACGACCCGTACTCGGGCAGGACCGTGACCGGCGGCGTGATCACCTTCACCGACTCCACCTGGGTGCTGAGCTTCACCGTCAACCGCCAGCCGCACTTCGTCGACCAGCCCAAGGATGTGCTGGTGGTGTGGGTGTATGCGCTGCTGATGGACCAGAACGGCAACCACGTGGCCAAGCCGATGCCAGCCTGTACCGGCCGCGAGATCCTGGCCGAGCTGAGCTACCACCTGGGCATCGTCGATCAGCTTGATGAGATCGTCGCCAACACCAAGGTGCGCACCGCGCTGATGCCCTACATCACGGCGCAGTTCATGCCACGCGCGGCCGGCGACCGCCCGCACGTCGTGCCCGGGGGCTGCACCAACCTTGGCCTGTTGGGGCAGTTCGTGGAGACCCACAACGATGTGGTGTTCACCATGGAAAGTTCGGTGCGCACCGCCCGCGTGGCGGTGTATACGCTGCTGGACCTGCCCAAGCAGGTGCCGGACCTGAGCCCGACCCAGTACGACATCCGCAACCTGATCAAGGCGGCGCGTGCGCTCAACAACAACGCACCCTTCCCGGGCGAGCGACTGCTGCGGCGGGTGCTCGACAAGACCTACTTCGCGCACATCCTGCCGCCGCTGCCGGATACCGAACACAGCCGTACCGGCTTCATGGAAGAGGAGGTGTCCTGGCTGGTCGGCAAGGGCGGCAGCGCGTTGAAGGATCTCTCCACGCGGCTGGAAACGCTGCGCGAGAACCTGGCCAAGCGCGGGAAGTAGCCCGGTTGTGGTGCCGCGGTGATGGAGATCGCCTCGGCACCGCCGCCCCATGGGGATGGGGATCGGCGATACTGCAGGCTGATCGCCTGCTGTGATGCACGGACCCGCCCCACATGTCTTTTGACGCGACACCTCCAGCGGCCGAGCGCCAGGATGTCACCCGTTTGCTGCGCCGCTGGAGCGAGCAGCAGGACATCGCCGCCCGCGATCAACTGCTGGCGCTGCTGTATGCGCAGCTGCGTAGCATGGCCGTGGCGCGGCTGGGCACCCCCCAGGATGGCGTGCTGCAGCCGACCGTGCTCGTGCACGAGGCCCTGATGCGGATGATCGGTGGGGAGATCGGCTACCGCGATCGCGTGCATTTCCTTTCATTGGCGGCGCTGAAGATGCGCAGCGTGCTGGTGGACCACGCACGCGCGATGGCGGCTTCCAAGCGGGGCGGAGGTGCGATCAACCTGACCCTGTCGTATGCCGACCTGGAAGCCAGCCCTGATCACGATGCCTTCGAAGTGCTGGCCCTGAACCGCGCGCTGGAGGAACTGGCCGCCCTGGATGAGCGCGCCGCACGCACGGTGGAATGGATGTACTTCGGTGGCATGAGCCGCGAAGAGATTGCCCTGGCGCTGGATGTGTCGGTGCCCACGGTCGATCGCGATCTGCGGTTTGCCAAGGCGTGGTTGAACCGGCATCTGGCTGGGCCGGCCACGCGCGCATGACCGGCCCAGACCGCTGGCAGACGGTGCGCGGGCTGTTCGACGCGGTCTGCGATCTGCCCGAGGCGCGCTGGCGCCCGGCGCTGGGTGAGCTGTGCGATGACCCGGCCGCGATCGACGAAACCCTGCAGCTGCTGCGCGCGCAGACCGCCGACCTGGGCCGGGTCGAGCACGCGCTCGCCGCCGTGATGGCCGCGATGGATGATCCGGCCACGCTGGTCGGGCAGCGGCTTGGCCCGTGGCGCCTGAGCCGGTTGCTGGCCGTCGGCGGGATGGGGGTGGTGTTCCTGGCCGAGCGCGCCGATGCGTTGTACCGGCGCGAAGTGGCGATCAAGCTGATCCGCCGCGCCTACGACCCGGTACTGGCCACGCGGCTGGCCAGTGAAAGCCAGATCCTGGCCGACCTGCAGCACCCGCATATCGCCCGGCTGTATGACGTGGGCGTGGCCGAGGGCGGTCAGCCCTACCTGGTGATGGAATACGTACAGGGTGAACCGCTGGACGACGCCTGTCGCAGCCTGGCGCTGGATCTGGCCGCACGCCTGCGCCTGTTCGTGCAGATCTGCGGCGCGGTACAGGCCGCACATTCCCAATCCGTGGTGCACTGCGACCTCAAGCCCGGCAACGTACTGGTCCGCCCCGACGGCCAGCCGGTCCTGCTGGATTTCGGCATCGCGCATCTGCTCGGTGACGCCAACGATGCCGCGGCCTTCCTCACCCCGGCCTATGCCAGCCCCGAGCGCCTGGCGGGACGCCCGGCCAGTGTGGTGGGCGATGTCTACAGTCTGGGCGTGATGCTGGAGGCGCTGCTGCAGGCCACGCCGCCGCCGGCGCGCGGCGTGCCCGCCGACCTGCTGGCGGTCGCGGCCAAGGCCGCTGCCGCGGATCCGGCCGAACGTTATGCCTCTGCCGACGCACTGGCCGAGGATATTGAACGGTATCTGGCACACCGCCCGGTGCGCGCGCGTCGGCCCAGCCGCTGGCATCGTGCGCGCCTGCTGCTGCGGCGGCAATGGCGCGCCAGTGTGATCGTCGCGCTGGTGGCGGTGATGGTGCTGGCCTTCGTGCTGCGCTTGAGCGAGGCGCGTCGGCAGGCCGAGCAGAATGCGGTGGCTGCCGCCGGCATCGCCGATGTACTGGTGGCCGCCTTCGATGCGGCCGATCCGGGGCTGCGCCACGGCACGCCGATGACCGCGCGTGAGGTGCTCGATCTGGGCGCACGCCGCCTTGAGCAGGACCGCACCGTGTCGCCCGCGCTGCGCGCGCGGATGCAGGCTGCATTGGGGCGCGCCTACCAGAACCTGGGTCAACCGCAGGATGCGCAGGCCCTGCTGCGGGACAGCGTGGAGGGGCTGGTGCACACGCGCGCCGCGCCGCATGAGATCGCCGACGCCCGCGCCAGTCTGGCGGTGCAGCTGCTCAGCGCCGGGCGTGAGAAGGAGGCGCTGGGCAGTGCAGAGGACGCGTTGGGCCTGCTTGAGCAGGACGATGCCCCGGCGGTGCGGGTGAAGGCGTTGAACGCCCGGGGCCTGGCCCAGGCGCAGCTGGAGCAGCCGGCGGCGGCGGAACACTCCTTCCGCTCCGCGCTGGCGTTGAGCCGGCCGGGAAACGGTGCACCGCTTCAGCGCGGCGGCCTGGCGGCGATGGCCAACCTCGGCGATCTGTACCGGAGCCAGGGCGAGCTGGACAAGGCCGAAGCGATCCTGCGCGAGGGTCTGGCAGAGGCATCGCGGGAGCATGGTGTGCAGGGGGCCGAGTACCAGCGGGTCCTGCGCGCGCTGTCCTCGACGCTGCTCAACCAGGGCCGTATCGATGAAGCGCTGGCGCTGGCCGAGCGCAGCTTCGCGCTGACCCGGCAGATGTTCGGCGCAGGCAGCAGCTACACCGCCTCGGCCGAAGCCGCGCTGGCCGGACAGTATCTCGATCTTGGCCGCTACCAGGCGGCCGATCAGCACTTCCGCAACAGCCTGCAGACCAGCGCCGCGGTGGATGGCGTGGACAGCCGCGCCTACGCGGTCAAACAGTATGCCCATGGCCTGATGGAGGAAGCCCGCGGCGACTATGTGCAGGCCGAGCAGAACTACCGCGCTGCGCTGGCGCGCTATCGGGCGCTGCTCGGGCCTGAGCATGCCGACACACTCGACGTGGACATGGTGCTGGCCCGGTTGCTGCTGCGTACCGGCCGCACGGCCGAGGCGCAGGCACCGCTGCAGCAGGTGGCCGCCCTGTGGCGGCGCGAACTCCCGCCCGAGTCGCCGCAGCTGCTGGTGTTGCGCCTGGTCGAGATTGAATGGCTGATCCGGGACGGACAGCATGCCGAGGCCGCCCGGGCCCTGGCCGCGTTCGGCCAGGCCCACCCGAGCCTGCCCCCGTGGCTGGGGCTGCGCCTGCAGATGCAGCAGGCGCTGCTTGCCCAGCGCCGTGGCGATCCCGCGGCAGTGCCGCTGTCGGCCCAGCTGGTGGAGACATTCGCTGGTTTCTACGGGGCGGATTCCACGGCCACCGCCAAGTGGCGTATCCCGCTGGCGGAGGCATTGTTCGCCAACGGCGATGGCGCTGGCGCCCGCGCCCAGATCGCCCGGGCCCGGCCGCACCTGCAGGAACTGGCGCCGACGTCGGAATTTCTAAGTCGCATCAAGGGGTTGGAGCAGCGCATGGCGGATCACGACGCGGGTCTGTCCCGGGGGCGATAGTTTTGTGATGGTTTTCTCGGTTTATCGATCAGGAGGCCGATTCCGGGCCTCGTTGATCGAAGGAACGCCATGTCAAACCCTCTCCATCCAGATGCCACCCGCGCTGCAGCGCATCCGCCAGCCGCCTCCGCCGAGGCCATGGACCCACCTGAGGCGATGGAAGCACGTGAGGCCGAACTGGACACCACGCAGGCCCGCGGCCCGTTCCGTGCCTTCCGGAAGGCCTACCGCAAAGCGCGTGACTGGCATTGCTCCCGCGGGCGCGCCGCGGTGGTCGCGCTGCGCTTTGCCCTGACCGGCGACAGCGGCCGCTTCCGCAGTCACGGCGGCTGGATGGTCTCGCGCATCTACAAGCCACGGTGAGCTGCGGCGGGTTGACCGGCGGGAACGGCCAGGTCAGTCGCTTTCGCCGAGCCGGCCTTCGGCCAGCGGCACCCGCGAGCCATCCAGCAGGCCGCGGCTGAGCGCGCCGTTCTCGATGAACAGCAGCTCGCCGTTTTCACCGTTCTTGATGCTGCTGTCGATGGCGATGATGCGGTCGCCATGGAAGCTGCTGACATGCGGCATCGAGGTGTGGCCGACCACGATGCGGGCGAGGTCGAGCTGTTTGAGCAGCGTCTCGACCTGGGCGGTATCCATGCGTCCATCGAAGTAGCCGCGGTACCAGATCGGGCTGGTCTTGCCATCGAACAGGCGGGCAGTGTCCGGTGCGGCCTTGACCTGCTCCTTGGGCAGCCCGACTGCGGCCTGGTAGCCGGCGTTGGTGGTCGCCATGTTGCGCACCAGGTCCAGGTTCTCCGGTGCGATGCCGCCGTGCAGGAACAGGGTGTCCCCGACGCGCAGCAGCACCGGACGGGTGCGCAGCCACTGGCCGATCGTCGAATCCGGACCGTACAGCGCGGGGTAGGAACGGCCGAGCAGCTGCGCGGTCTTGAGGTACTTCGGGTTGACGTAGCGCAGGTCGTTGTAGAGGACCATCGTCTCGTGGTTGCCGAGCACGAAGTGCACCGCACCGCCGGCTGCCGCGGCCTGTTGCTGCAGGCTGTACAGCAGCCAGAATGCTTCGGTGACCTGCGGACCGCGGTCGAACACATCGCCCGCCACCACCAGCGTGGCGTCGCCCAGCGACCAGCGGTCTTCGCTGTCGATCACGTGGTGGGCGCGCAGCAGCGTCACGAGCAGGCCGTACTGGCCGTGGATGTCCGACAGCGCGACGATCCGCGGCGTGGCAGGGAACCGGCCGATCTCCGCCGTGCGTGGCGGCAGCACGGTCAGCGGGTGCGGATAGCCGCACTCGGGGGCGACCACGGTGGCCTCGCCGCGTGCCGGCAGCTCGCGGCGGATCACGTGGTCCTTGCACACCCAGGCCGCTTCCAGCCCCTTGGCGGTACGGAACACGTACGGTCCATCGGCATCCACATGCTCGGCCGGCGTCGCCACCTCGCGTGCCGTGGCCAGCAGCGGTGTCATCAGCAGCGCTGACTGGAGCAGCAGCAGGGCAGGGCGGGTCAGGGCGCGGCGGATCGACATCGGGGGATTCCTGTGGCGGACGGCAATGCCGCGATGCTACGCCGCCCGGTGCGCGCGGGGCATGCGCCATTGGTCAGCCATGCGTGCCGCAACGGGCGGATGGGCCGGTGCTGCCGTCGGCCACACAGGGTCACCCGCGCTGCAGCGCCTTTCGCCCGGGCGCATCGGGCAGGTCATCGCTGGCCAGCACCACCCGGTCGCGGCCCCGCTTCTTGGCCTGGTACATCGCCGCATCGGCGCGCGCCATCAGCCGTTCGTAGTCGGGATGGCCATCATGCGCGGCCACCCCGATGCTGGTGGTCAGCGACAGGCTCTGGCCACTGCCCAGTTGCACCGGGCTCTGCGCGATGTGCTTGCGCAGGTTCTCGGCGATCACCTCGGCCTGGGCGGCGGTGGCGGCCACCAGCACCACCACGAATTCCTCACCGCCATAACGGAACAGGTAGTCGCTGCCGCGGGTGAGCTGGCCGAGCAGGGCGGCCACGTGCTGCAGGGCGCGGTCGCCGCCGTCATGGCCGTGCGCATCGTTGATCGCCTTGAAATGGTCCAGATCCAGCAGCAACACCGAGAACGGCGTCTGCGTGGAATTGGCCAGTTCGATTTCCCGGCGCAGCACGGTCGGCAGGAAGCGACGGTTGAGCAGGTTGGTCAGTGCATCGCTGCCGGCATCGAGCTCGCCGATCCGTTCGAACAACATGCCCATCAGTGTGCGGATCTGCGCCAGCCGCTCGCGGATGCCCTGCAATGCCCCGAAGCGCGCCGCGAAATCGGCATGCGCCAGCGCTTCCTGCAACTGCGTATCGACCGCGGCGACCAGTGCACCGACCTGGCCGGTCTCGCTGCTTTCGCCGAAACTCGGGATGCCCTTGTGGGTGAACCACAGGCCGAACTCCGATTGCGCCAGCCCGGTGAGCTCGGCCTCGGCATTCTGGCTCGCCATCGCATAGAGCAGCGCGTTTTCCCAATCCAGCAGCAGGGCGCGTTGGCGTTCGCGCTCGGTGCTGACGTTCTGCACCAGCGAGAACAGGCGATACGCCGCATCGGTGCGCGAAGAGCGCTCGCGTGCATGCGTGTAGGCCAGCGTCATGCCTTCCAGGGCGATATCCATCGAAGCGCTGAGGCAGTGGATCGCCGCAAACGCCGTCGTGCTTTCGTCGGCCTGCGCGATGATGCGGTCGAACAGGCGGTGCTTGAGCACGCGCGCGCCGCGCGCCACCAGATCCACCGGAATCCCCACGCGCGCATGCACGTCGCCAATCACGCGCTGCGCGGCGACCAGCGCGTTGATGCTGTCCGGCGTGGCGGTGAGGATCTGCTGCAGCCACCGCTGCATCGCCGGTTTCAGGCGCAGCCGCACCTGGTCGTGCGAGAGGAACCGGCTCGCGCGCGGGTCTTCGAGCAGCACATCGTAGAAGTGGTGGGCCAGCCCGGGCGGGCTCTCGGCCGACAGGCTCGCCAGCAGTGTCGCCGCCGCGGCCGGCGTCTGCGCCAGTGTCTGTGCCCAGGCCAGCGCCAGCGGTTGGCTGGCCTCATCAAGATTTGGAACGTTATGCACGATTGTCTTCCCGCCACACAGGCCGTCGAGAGGTAGCGGCCGGACGCTGTTGTTATTGAATGGCAAACTGAACGCTACGGTAAGTGTAATAGTCTCCGCGCGAGGCGCTGCTTAACCTGCCGGCATTGTCCAGGAGAGCTTTCATGGGTCACGACCACGACCATCTGCCCAGCGAGATCCGCCACGAAAAACCGCTGTGGTGGGCGCTGGGGCTGACCACCACCTTCCTGCTGGTGGAGGTGGCCGGCGCGTTCTGGACCAACAGCCTGGCACTGTTGTCCGATGCGGCGCACATGGCCACCGATACCCTCGCGCTGATGATCGCACTGGTTGCGGTCCGGCTCAGCCGGCGCCCGCCCGATGCCAAGCGCACCTACGGCTACGCGCGGCTGGAGGCCCTCGGCGCGATGATCAACGGCGGCATGCTGTTCGTGGTCGCCGGTTACATTCTCTGGGAAGCGGTGCAGCGCTTCCGCGCGCCGCAGGAGATCGCCTCCACCGGCATGCTGGTGATCGCGGTGTTCGGACTGGTGATCAATCTCATCTCGATGCGGCTGCTGCGCGCCGGCAGCGGCGAGAGCCTGAACGTCAAAGGCGCGTACCTGGAAGTCTGGGCGGACATGCTCGGCTCGGTCGCGGTGATCCTCGGCGCGTTGCTGATCCGCTGGACGGGCTGGAAGCCGATCGATCCGATCCTGGCCGTGCTGATCGGCCTGTGGGTGCTGCCGCGCACCTGGGTGTTGATGCGCGAGGCGATCAACGTGCTGCTGGAGGGCGTGCCCAAGGGCATGGATGTCGCGGCGGTACGCGGCACCCTGTGCGCACACGATGGCGTGGTGGACGTACATGACCTGCACGTATGGGCGCTGGCTTCCAGCACCCCCGCACTGACCGCGCACGTGGTGATGGGCACCGGCGTGGATGCGGACCGCCTGCGTCGCGAACTGGGCACCCGGTTGCACGAGCAGTACGGCATCGACCATGTGACCCTGCAGATCGAGGCCGACCACTGCGGCGATCCCTGCAGCGTCGGCAGCCCCCGCGACCGGCACGCCGATGACCATGCCGGGCACGACCACGCCGCTCACGCGCACGGCAGCCACGACAGCCGCCGCCCTGCACCGGACGCGCAGGGCCACCACGGGCATCCGCATCCCTGAGGGTCAGGGGCGGGCCGCGGCGGACGGGCAGGGCAGGGTTGCCGCTACAATGCGGGTCTGCCTTGCCATCTGTCGGAGATACTGCAGTGACCCGGAAACTCGTACTGTTGCGCCACGGCCAGAGCCAGTGGAACCTGGACAACCGCTTCACCGGCTGGGTGGACGTGGAACTGACCGAACAGGGCCGCCGCGAGGCCGCTGCCGCCGGCCGCCTGATGCGTGAAGAAGGGCTGCAGTTCGATGTCGCGCACACCTCGGTGCTCAAGCGCGCCATCCACACCCTGCAGGGTGCCCTGGCCGAACTGGACCAGGACTGGCTGCCGGTCAGCAAGAGCTGGCGCTTGAACGAGCGTCATTACGGCGGCCTGCAGGGCCTGGACAAAGCCGAGACCGCCGCCAAGCACGGCGAGGACCAGGTCAAGATCTGGCGCCGTTCCTACGACATCCCGCCGCCGGCGATGGACATCGAGGACCCGGGCCACCCGATCCACGACCGTCGTTATGCCGGCCTGGACCGCAACGCGCTGCCGGGCACCGAATCGCTGGCCACCACGCTGGACCGCGTGCTGCCGTACTGGTTCGATGCGATCGCCCCCCAGCTCAAGGACGGCAAGACCGTACTGGTCACCGCCCACGGCAACTCGCTGCGCGCGCTGTACAAGTACCTCAACAACGTCTCGCAGGACGCCATCCTGGAGCTCAACATCCCGACCGGCATCCCGTTGCTGTTCGAGCTCAACGACGACCTGACCGTGCAGTCGTTCCGCTACCTGGGTGACCCGGAAGCGGCACGCAAGGCCGCTGAGGCCGTGGCCAACCAGGGCAAGGCGAAATAACAACGAAAGGCCGGCGCAAGCCGGCCTTTTCTTTACCCCCGCGGGTAGAGCCACCCCATGGGTGGCTGCACGCAATGCACGGTTCACGCAGCCACCCATGGGGTGGCTCTACCGCTGCGCGATGGTGTGACCTTTGGCCGGTCCGCCCCGGCGCCTCCCGCGCTACGCTGCCCGATTGCCCGTGATCCGGGTGATGCATCCATCTGTAGCCGGAGAGTCGAATGAAGTTTTCCAAGCTGGTCCCGCTGGGCCTGACCGCCGCCATCGCCGTGTCGCTGGCCTCCTGCGGCAAGACCGATACCGCGCCTGCCGCCACCGCCGATGCCAAGCCGGCGTTTGATCAGTCGCAGATCAAGACCGCGCTGATCTCGCTCAACACGGCCGATCTGGACACCGCCATCGCCGCCTGTACCGACCTCAACGGGTTCGTGAACAGCAAGTGGCTCAAGGCCAACCCGGTCCCGAACGACCAGACCACCTGGGGCAGCTTCGAAATCCTGCGCGAGCGCTCGCTGGAAGTGCAGCACGCGCTGGTCCAGCAGGCTGCCGCCAGCCAGGCCAAGGCCGGCACGGTGGAAGCCAAGATCGGTGACATCTGGAAGACCGGTTCGGACGAAGCCAAGATCGAGGCCGCCGGCATCACCCCGCTGCAGCCGCAGCTGGACAAGATCGCCGCGCTGAACGATACCGCCGCCATTACCCAGTACCTGCGCGACAGCCAGGCGGTGGGCCAGGGCGTGCTGTTCTCGCTGTTCGCCAATGCCGATTACAAGGATTCGGCCAACGTCATCGCCTATGTCGGCCAGGGCGGCCTCGGCCTGCCGGAGAAGGGCTACTACTTCGACGATTCGCAGGCCAAGATCCGCGACGCCTACGTCGCCTACATCGCGCAGGTGCTGACCCTCTCCGGCGTGGACGCCGAGCAGGCCAAGACCCAGGCCAAGGCCGTGATGGACTTCGAAACGCGTCTGGCCAAGGCCTCGATGTCGCGCATCGAAATGCGTGACCCGGCCAAGCGTTACAACCCGGTCAGCGCGGCTGACGCGGACAAGCTGACCCCGAACTTCAGCTGGACCGCATTGTTCGAGACCCTGAAGGTGCCGGCCGCGCAGAAGTTCTCGATGGCCCAGCCGGGCTTCTTCGGCGAAGTGGACAAGATGCTGGCCGACGTGCCGGCCGCCACCTGGCAGGCCTACCTGCGCTTCCACACCATCGATGACGCCTCGCCGTACCTGAGCAGCGCCTTCGAAAAGGCCAACTTCGATTTCTACAGCACCACGCTGCGTGGTCAGAAGGAAATGCAGCCGCGCTGGAAGCGCGTGCTGGAGTCGGTCAACGGCGCCATCGGCGAAGGCCTGGGCCAGATGTATGTCGATGCCGTGTTCCCGGCCGACTCCAAGGTGCAGATGCAGCACCTGGTGGAGAACCTCTCGGTGGCGCTGAAGGCGCGCCTGGAGAAGCTGGAGTGGATGAGCGAAGACACCCGCAAGAAGGCACTGGAAAAGTGGGCCAGCTTCACCCCGAAGATCGGCTACCCGGACAAGTGGCGTGACTGGTCGGGCCTGGAAACCAACGGTGACAGCTACCTGGGCAACATGCAGGCCGCGCGCACGTTCAACTACCGCTTCATGCTCAACAAGATCGGCAAGCCGGTCGACAAGACCGAATGGGGCATGACCCCGCAGACCGTCAACGCCTACTACAACGCCACCAAGAACGAGATCGTGTTCCCGGCGGCGATCCTGCAGGCGCCGTTCTTCGACGCCAAGGCCGATCCGGCGCTGAACTACGGCGGTATCGGTGCGGTCATCGGCCACGAGATGATGCACGGCTACGACGACTCGGGCAGCCAGTTCGCCGCCAACGGCAACTTCGACAACTGGTGGACCGACAGCGACCGTGCCGCCTTCACCCAGCGTACCGACCAGCTGGTCGCGCAGTTCGACGGCTATGAGTCGCTGCCGGGCGTGAACGTGAAGGGCAAGCTGACCCTGGGCGAGAACATCGGCGACCTGGGTGGCCTGACCGTGGCGTACGACGCGCTGCAGATGGCGTTGAAGGAAGACCCGAAGGCCAACGTAGCGGTCGACGGCCACACGCAGGACCAGCGCTTCTTCATGAACTGGGCCACCGTGTGGCGCCGCAACTTCAATGAGGGCGAGCTGCGCGTGCGTCTGAACACCGACCCGCACGCCCCGGCGAATTTCCGTGCCAACGGCGCGCCGTCGAACATGCCGGCGTACGCGCAGGCGTTCGAGTGCAAGGCCGGCGATGCAATGGTGCGGGCCGACGACAAGCGCGTTGTGATCTGGTGATCGCACGCGGTTGAGTGAGACATGAAAAACCCGGCGAAAGCCGGGTTTTTCTTTTCCAGCACGCTCGCGGCAAACCCAGGCCGAGACTAGGTAGTGGCGGCCATCATCCGGGTGAACAGGCCGAACACCTCCGGGTCGACCAGCCCCCCCTGCTGCTCGGCGAGGATGCCCATCGCCTTGGCATGCGGCATCGGGCCGCGGTACGGGCGGGTGGTGGTCATGGCGTCGTAGCCATCGACGATGGTCAGCACGCGTGCGCCCAGGGGAATGTCGCTGCCTTTCAGGCCATCCGGGTAACCACTGCCATCGAACGCCTCGTGATGGCTGCGGATCAACCGCGCCACCTCGGCGGCGTCACTGCGCCCGGTGGTGGCGAAGATGCGCTCACCACGTTCGGGGTGGGTGCGCATGATCGCGCGCTGTGCGTCATCCAGGCGCGCGGGATACAGCAGCACGTTGTCCGGAATGCCGATCTTGCCGATGTCATGGAAGCGGGCGGCCAGTGCCAGATGCGCACGCTGCGTGTCGTCCAGATCGCACAGGCGGCCCAGCTGATCGCCGAGCAGGCCGACCCGGTCGCAGTGGAAACGGGTGTACTGGTCGCGCATCTGCAACGACATCGATAGCGCGTCGATGGAGCAGACCTGCGAAGGGGCGTCGTCGAACATGGGGGCGGTCACGTGGGGTCGGATGGCCGGCCGTCAGTGCCGGGGTCGGGCAGGCCGCCACGTGGCGCCTGCCCAGTGAACGATAGCGCCTGGCGACCGACGCCAGGCGTGAAATCAGCGCGGGGAGAGGGTCAGCAACAGGGCCTTGGCGGCGCTGAAGCGGTCTTCCGGCAGCGGCAACGGGTGCTTGATGCGCAGCTTGTCCGGCCCGTCCATCGTGTACAGCTTGGGCTGCTTCTGGATCAGCTGGATCACCGCCATCGGGTCGATCTCCGGCTTGGGATTGAACACGATGCGGCCGCCGTTCTCGCCCAGTTCCAGCTTGCGGATGCCCAGCACGTTGGCCTGCAGCTTGAGTTCGGCGATCGCGAACAGATGCTTGGCCGGGTCCGGCAGCAGGCCGAAGCGGTCGATCATCTCCACCTGCAGTTCGCGCAGCTCAGCACTGTCACGCGCTGAGCTGATGCGCTTGTACAGGGTCAGGCGGGTATGCACGTCGGGTAGGTAGTCATCCGGGATCAAGGCCGGCACATGCAGTTCGACCTCGGCACCGCGCGCTTCTTCGCCCGCATCCAGGTCCGGCAGCTTGCCCAGGCGGATGCTGCGCACCGCGCGTTCCAGCAGCTCGGTGTACAGGCTGAAGCCGACCTCGGCCATCTGGCCGCTCTGGTCCTCGCCGAGCAGCTCGCCGGCACCGCGGATTTCCAGATCGTGGGTGGCCAGGGTGAAGCCGGCACCAAGTTCGTCCATCGAGGCGATCGCCTCCAGACGCTTCTCGGCATCGGGCGTCATCGCGCGCTTGTCCGGCACCACCAGGTAGGCGTACGCCCGGTGGTGCGAGCGACCCACGCGGCCACGCAGCTGGTGCAGCTGGGCCAGGCCGAAGCGGTCGGCGCGGTTGATGATGATGGTATTGGCGTTGGGAATGTCGATGCCCGATTCGATGATCGTGGTCGACAGCAGCACGTTGAAGCGCTGCTTCTGGAAGTCCAGCATCACCCGCTCCAGCTCGCGCTCGGGCATCTGCCCATGGGCGATGCCGATGCGTGCTTCGGGCACCAGCTCGGCCAGCTCGCGCTGCATGCGGCCGATGCTCTCCACGTCGTTGTGCAGGAAGTACAGCTGGCCACCACGGGCCAGTTCGCGCTGGAAGGCTTCGCGCAGCAGCGCGTTGTCCCAGGCGGTGATGAACGTCTTGACCGCCAGCCGGTTCGGCGGCGGGGTGGCGATGATCGACAGATCCCGCAGCCCGGCCATGGCCATGTTGAGCGTGCGGGGAATCGGCGTGGCGGTCAGCGTCAGCAGATGCACGTTGGCGCGCATCGCTTTGAGCGCTTCCTTCTGGCGCACACCGAAGCGCTGCTCTTCATCCACCACGACCAGACCGAGGTCCTTGAACTTCACGTCCGGCTGCAGCAGGCGATGGGTACCGATGATGACGTCGATGGTGCCGGCGGCGACCTTCTCCAGTTCGGCCTTGATCTCTTTGGTGGATTTGAAGCGCGACAGCACCTCCACCTTGAGCGGCCAATCGGCGAAGCGATCGCGGAAATTGCGGTAATGCTGTTCGGCCAGCAGGGTGGTCGGCACCAGCACGGCGACCTGCTTGCCGGCGCTGGCGGCGGCGAATGCGGCGCGCACGGCGACCTCGGTCTTGCCGAAGCCGACGTCGCCGCAGACCACGCGGTCCATCGGCTGGCTGCTGGCCAGATCGCGCAGCGTCGCGTCGATCGCGGCCAGCTGATCCGGTGTTTCCTCGAACGGGAAGCCGGCCGCGAACGGCTCGTACATCGCGCGGTCCACGTGCAGCGCCAGGCCGGCACGGGCACGCCGACGCGCCTGGATTTCCAGCAGTTCGGCGGCGACGTCGCGGACCTTTTCGGCGGCCTTGCGCTTGGCCTTGGTCCACTGCTCGCCACCGAGCGAATGCAGCGGCGCGGTTTCCGGCGAGGCACCGGAATAGCGGCTGATCAGGTGCAGCTGGGCGACCGGCACATACAGGCGGTCGCCCTTGGCGTACTCGATTTCCAGGAACTCGCCGGGCATGCCGCCGGCATCGAGCACGATCAGGCCCCGGTAGCGGCCGACACCGTGGTCTTCATGCACGATCGGGGAGCCTTCGCTGAGCTCGCCGAGGTCGCGGATGATCGCTTCGGGCTCGCGCCCGGCCCGGCGGCTGCGGCGCTGCTGGCCGGCGCGTTCGGGAAACAGCTGACGTTCGGTCAGCACCGCGATCGGCGGGCTTTCCAGCGCGAAACCGTCTTCCAGCGGCGCCACGGTGATGCCGAAGCGCACGCTGTCGTCGGCCAGGAAGCCGGGCAGATCGGCGACCACCGGCGGCTTCAGCTCGGCGGCGAGCAGCACTTCCAGCAGGGCTTCGCGGCGGCCGGCGGAATCGGCGGCGATCAACACCCGGCCCGGATAATGACCGATGAAGGATTTCAGTGCCTCGGCAGCCGGGGCATCGCGTGCGGCCACCGGCAGCGGCGGCAGGGGCTGGTCGCCCAGCGGCTGTGCATCGCCGATGCGGTCGTGATCCAGCGGCCAGACTTCGACGCGGGCCAGGCCGTTGAGCGTGGCGCGCAGTTGCTCGGGGCTGGCATACAGCTCTTCCGGCGCCAGCAGCGGGCGCTCGACATCGTGGCGGCGCTGCTCGTAGCGGTTCTGCGTCTGCGCCCAGAAGGCGGCCGCAGCATCGAACACGTTCGGCGCCAGCACCGGCAGCACGTTGGGCTGCAGGTAATCGAGCAAGGTTGCGGTCTTGTCGAAGAACAGCGGCAGGTAATACTCGATGCCGGCCGGCGCGATACCCGCCTTGAGATCCTGGTACAGCGCGCTGCGCCGGGTATCCACATCGAAGCGCTCGCGCAGCGTGTTGAGCACCCGCGAGACGCTGAGATCATCCAGCGGTACTTCACGGCCGGGCAGCATGTGCACCGCCTCGACCTTGTCCAGCGAGCGCTGCGACTCCGGATCGAAGGCGCGGATCGAATCGATGTCTTCATCGAGCAGTTCCACCCGCAGCGGCGCCTCGGCCCCCATCGGGTAGACATCGAGCAGGCCGCCACGCACGGCGAAATCACCCGGGTCCATCACCTGCGGCACGTTGCGGTAGCCGGCCGATTCCAGGCGGCGCTTTTCCGCGTCCAGATCCAGGCGCTGGCCGACCGTCAGGTCGAAGCTGCCGCCGATGACGTACTTGAGCGGTGCCAACTGCTGCAGCAGCGTCTGCACCGGCACCACCACGATGCCGCGCTTGAGCGCAGGCAGGGCGTGCAGCGCAGCCAGGCGCTGGGAAATGATGTCCGGGTGCGGACTGAAGGCGTCGTAGGGCAGGGTTTCCCAATCCGGGAAGGCCACGATCGGCACGTCGCCGGCAGTGCCGAGCAGGGTGTGCAGATCGGCTTCGATCTGGTTCGCGCCATGGTTGTCGCGCGCGACCACCAGCAACGGCCCGTCGTGCGACTGCGCCGCGCGGGCGATGTACCACGCCAGCGCCGTGGCCGAAGCGGGGGCGCGCCACCAGGCGCGGAGCTGTCCAGGACGTGGCAGCGGCGGAACGGGATAGGAGGTGCGTGACATGAACCGTCGATTTTAGCAGACCGCAGCGTGGCGGCCGTGTCATCCGGCGGCAGGCAAGCGTACGGCCGATCCACGTTACCGGTATTGCCGGCCGCTGGCCGGCTCCAGGCGATGCGTGATGTGCGGGCAGCCGGCCAGCGGCCGGCTCTGCCGATGAGGGCGCGGAAAGACGCCCCCGCGTCAGCTGTCGAGTTCCAGCACCATGCGCACCAGGCCCGGCGTACCGTTCGGGTGCGGGATCGGCTGGAAGCCCAGCGAGGCGGCCAGCTGCTTCATCGGCTCGTTCTCTTCGGCAACATCACCGTACAGACGATCCAGGTACTTGCCGCGCGCCCACTTGACCAGCTTGCGCATCAACTGCCTGCCCAGGCCCTGGCCGACCAGGAAGCGGCTGACCAGGATGGCGTACTCGGCCTCGCGGGTACCGGGGATGATCGAGGCACGCGCGACCGCACCCACCACGGCTTCACCGGCGGGCAGCGACTCGGCCGCGACCAGGGTGATTTCGCTCTTGGGATTGGGATGGGTCAGGCGCTGCGTCGTTTCCGGCGACAGTTCGGTTACCGACTGCAGGAAGCGGTCGCGGATCTCTTCGGGACCGAACAGACTGAAAGCGGCATGCAGCGGCGGGCCGTCTTCCGGCCGGATGGGGCGGATCAGCAGCTCGTGGCCACTGGGTGCCTTGAAAATCTCGTGCCAGGGCGGCATGCGGTTACGGGTAGCCATACCGGTGATTCCTTGGTGGTCTTCGGATTCTCGCATCCCGGGGGCAGCGTTCCGTGAACGGATCACTCACGCCGCGCCAGACGGGAGGCGCCGGCCAGGCCGGGGTTCCGGCCTGGATTCAGGGGGTCATTCGGCCTGCTTGAGCCACTGCAGGCGGGTCGAGGCGCCGGCCTCGCCCAGGTGCTGCTTGAGCGCCGGCATGGCCGGGGCCAGGACCTGGTCGAACTGCCACGGCGGGTTGAGCAGCAGCATGCCGCTGCCATTGAGCCGCAGCGGGGAGTCGTCCGGGCGGATCAGCAGCTCGGCGGTCAGCACCGATTTCACCGGCAGCGCACAGGCCTTGCGCAGGAAATGCAGGATGGTCCGGCGCTGCTTGATCGGGAACCAGATCGCAAAGCTGGCCTGCGGCCAACGGCCCAGGATCTCGGTCACCGAGGCCAGGATGGCCTGGTACTCGGCGTCCTGCCCCTCGTAGGGCGGGTCGATCAGGACCAGCCCCCGGCCGATCTTCACGCCGTTGGCCTTGGGCGGCAGCAGCTTCTTGTTCTGGGCATAGCCATCGGCGTGATACACGGCCACCCGGCTGTCATGGGCGAACAGTGCCTTCAGCGCGGTGGCTTCGGCATCCTGCACTTCACAGACGGCCATGCGGTCCTGCTCGCGCAGGGTCTGGGCGGTCAGCAGGGGCGAGCCGGGATAGCTGATCATCGCCCCGACCGGGTTGTCGGCCTGGACTGCCTTGAGATAGCGCTCCACCACCGCGGGCAGCTGCGGCTGGGCCATCAGGCGCATCACGCCGTCTTCGGCCTCCAGCGTCTTGCGGCTTTCCTCGCTGGCCAGCAGGTAGCGGCCTGCGCCGCCGTGGGTGTCCAGCACGAAGAACGGGCTGTCCTTGCGCTTGAAAGTGTCGAGCAGGGCAAGCTGCACGATGTGCTTGAGCACATCGGCATGGTTGCCGGCATGGAAGGCGTGGCGGTAATTCATCGGCGCAGTGTACGGGGCGGCGGGCCCAGCGGCTATGCTGCGCGCATGAGCCACCCCCTGCACAACGTCCTGGTGGTCGAGGACGAAACCGCCATCGCCGATACCGTTCTGTATGCACTGCGCAGTGAAGGCTACGGCGCCCAGCATTGCCTGCTCGGCGGGGAGGCGCTGGCCCGGCTGCGCCAGCACGGCTTCGATGTGGTGGTGCTGGATGTCGGCCTGCCGGACATGAGCGGTTTCGAGGTCTGCCGCACGTTGCGCACCTTCAGCGAGGTGCCGGTGATCTTCCTGACCGCCCGCAATGACGAGTTCGACCGGGTGCTCGGCCTGGAGCTGGGGGCGGATGACTATATGGCCAAGCCCTTCTCCCCGCGCGAGCTGGTGGCGCGGGTGCGCGCGCGCCTGCGCCGGTCCGCGGCCCCGGCCGACACCACCGGCTGGCAGCAGCTTGGGCGCTTCTCGATCGACCGCGAGGGCAGCCGGATCCGCTTTGGTGACCAGCCGCTGGACCTGACCCGCTACGAATACGCGCTGATGGCGGCCCTGCTGCAGCGCCCCGGCGCGATCCTCAGCCGCGCCCAGCTGATGGACCGCGGCTGGGACAGCGACGCCGACAGCGCCGACCGCACCGTCGATACCCACGTCAAAACCCTGCGTGCCAAGCTGCGTGCCGCCGGTGCCGAGACCGACCCGATCCGCACCCACCGTGGCCTGGGCTACGCACTGGAGGTGTAGGCATGCGGCTGGGCCTGAAACTGTTCCTGGGCTTCTTCCTGATCGTGGGTATCGCCGCGTTCTTCGTGATGCGTATTTTCGTCAACGAAGTGAAGCCTGGCGTGCGCCAGGCGATGGAGTCCACGTTGGTCGATGCAGCCAACGTGCTGGCTGAAATGGCCGCCGCCGATCTCAAGGCCGGGCACATCCGCGACGGCCGCTTTGTCGCCGATCTGGCGCGTGCGCAGCGGCGTGACCCGAAGGCGATGGTGTGGCGTTTTCCCAAGCGCACGCTGGATTACCAGGTCACCATCACCGATGCCAAGGGCATCGTGGTGTACGACTCGACCGGGCGCGATGTGGGGCGCGACAACTCGCGCTGGAACGATGTCTATCGCACCCTGCGTGGCGAATACGGCGCGCGTTCCAGCCCGGAAACCCCGGGCGACGATACCCACTCGGTGATGCACGTGGCCGCGCCGATCTTCGATCCGGCCGATGGGCGCCGCTTGATCGGTGTGCTCAGCCTGGCCCAACCCAACCGCAGCATCGATCCGTTCATCGCCGCCAGCCAGCGCGCCATCATGAAGCGCGGTGCCTGGCTGATCGGTCTCTCGGCGCTGATCGGCCTGCTGATGACCGCGTGGCTGATGCACGGCGTGAGCCGGCTCAATCGCTACGCCAAGGCGGTCAGCGCCGGTGAGCCGGTGCCGCCGCCGAAGCCGCGCCGCGATGAGATCGGCGATCTGGGCCAGGCGCTGGAAACCATGCGTCGCAAGCTGGAAGGCAAGGCCTACGTCGAGCAGTACGTTCAATCGCTGACGCATGAAATGAAGAGCCCGCTGGCCGCGATCCGCGGTGCCGCCGAACTGTTGCAGGAGCCGTTGCCGGATGCCGACCGTGCGCATTTTGCACGCAGCATTGAAGGCCAGGCGCAGCGGCTCACCGAAACCATCGACAAGCTGCTGGCGTTGGCCGAGGTGGAACAGTACGGCTGGCTGCACAAGCACGAGCGGCTTGCCTTGGCACCCTTGCTGCAGGCCGCGACCGATGCGGTGGCGGTGCGTGCGCAGGCGGCGGGCGTAGCACTCCATGTGGAGGTGCTGGCCGAGAGCGTGCAGGGCGACGGCTATCTGCTGCGCCAGGCGCTCAACAATCTGCTGGAGAATGCCGTGGCGTTCTCACCCGCCGGCAGCAGCATCACGCTCGGTGCGCGTGCAGAAGGCGAGGGCATCGCGCTGACCGTGGCCGACTGCGGCAGTGGCGTGCCCGAGTACGCGCTCGACCGCGTGTTCGAGCGCTTCTATTCCCTGGCGCGCCCGGGCACCGGCCAGCGCAGCTCCGGCCTCGGCCTGTCGTTCGTGCAGGAAGTGGCCCGCCTGCATGGCGGCCGTGTCAGCCTGCGCAACCGCGATGACGGCGGCGCGCAGGCGGTGTTGTGGCTGCCGTCGCGGCTGCCTTCGGTCCCGCCGCGGCGCTGACCGCCGCTGCACTTCACACAGACTTCAAACTCGGCACAAACCCCGCACACCGGCGCGCGGGAAGCTGGCCCCCTCCCAACCGAGGACGGGTCATGAAATCCCTGAAGATGCTGTTGCGGTTCGCCATTGTCGGCGGGCTGATCCTGTTGCTGCTGATTCCGCTGAGCCTGATCAAGGGGGTGATCCGCGAGCGTGAGGCCTACCGCGACGAGGCGTACCAACGCGTCGCGCAGAGCCGCGCCGGCGCGCAGATTCTGACCGGACCGATCCGGGTGGTGCCGTGGACCGAAACCCGCGAAGTCGAGGTCGTGGATGCGGCCGGCACCAAAAAGAAGGAAAAGCAGGTCGAGCAGGGCCAGTGGCTGCAGATGCCGGCCACGCTCACGGTGGACGGCGTGATGCAGCCGGACGAGCGCCGCGTCGGCCTGTTCCGCGTCCCGGTCTATAGCTGGAAGGCCACGATCAGCGCCGCGTTCGCCGATGACGACTACCCGGTGAAAGCCGGCCGCGTGTATGGCACGCCCTTCCTGACCGTGGGCATCGCCGATGTGCGTGGCCTGGTCGGTTCGCCGAACCTGCGCGTGGATGGCAACGCCGTGACGCTGTTGCCCGATGCCGGCGGCGTCAGTGGCATCGGCACGGGCCTGCATGTCGGCTTGCCGGGCCTGGCGGATGAACGGGGTGGCGTGCTCAAGGGCAGCAAGGTCGAGCTGGAGCTGGTGCTGGATGGCACCCGGTCGCTGTCGGTGGTGCCGGTGGGCGATGACAGCCGCATCGCGCTGCGCTCGCCCTGGCCGCACCCGCTGTTCGGTGGCAGCTTCCTGCCCAACGAGCGCAAGGTCGACGCGCAGGGCTTCGACGCCCAGTGGGCGGTGTCCTCGCTGGCCTCGCGTGCCCAGCACCAACTGCGCAACCGCCCGGACATCGACGCCGAGGCGGTAAGCGTGGAGCTGGTCAATCCGGTCGATGTCTATACCCAGGCCGACCGCGCCAGCAAGTACGGCATCCTCTTCATCCTGCTCACCTTCGTCGGCTTCATCCTGTTCGAGCTGATCAAGCAGCTGCGCATCCACCCGCTGCAGTACCTGATGGTCGGCCTGGCGCTGGCGATCTTCTTCCTGCTGCTGCTCAGCCTCTCCGAGCACATCGCGTTCTGGCAGGCCTATGCACTCTCGGCGCTCGCCTGTATCGGCATCCAGACCGTGTATCTGTCCGGCGTATTGAAGAGCTGGAAACGCGGCCTGGGCTTCGCGCTGATGCTCAGTGCCCTGTATGGCGCGCTGTACGGGCTGCTGATCTCGGAGAACAACGCGCTGCTGATGGGCTCGCTGCTGCTGTTCGGCGTGCTGGCCGCGGTGATGTGGGTGACCCGCCGGGTCGATTGGTACGAACTCGGCGCACGCCTGAGCTGAGGAACGGACATGAGCTTGCGCCGCTGTCTGCAGGAACGAGTGCGCCGGGCGCTGCCCGCCCGGCTGGAGGTGGCTTCGCTGCTGGAGGGCGAGGCCTCGGGATGGCCGTCACCGCTGAGGGCGCTGCCCGGTACGCCGGCAGCGCCGGGGCTGCTGCGTTTCGGCTTGGCCCCGGCTACCTGCGAGGCGATCACCGTGCAGGGGCTACGCTTTCTGGAACAGGCACGGCAGGCGCGCGGACGCCTGCCGCTGCCGCACTGGTGTGGCGACTATCGGCCGTGGCGTGAGGGTGCACAGGCGTTGCGTGAGGTGGGCATCCGCGGGTTGCCCGCGGACTGGCCGGTGCATGCGGCGGTCTACGCCAGCGCCTCGGAAGACCGCAGCCGCTGGTTGCTGGTACTGCCTGCCCGTGGCCAGCTCTGGTACGGCTGGATGGCGTGACCATGACTCTTGGCCCGGGGGCACCGGGACCACGCCCGATAGACTCGGGGATTGTTCGTGGTCTGGCCGAGAGGCGGGGGTAATCGTGTTCAAGTGGGGCATGTTGAGCGTGGCATTGGCATTGAGTGGCGTCGCCGATGCACAGACGAAGGAAACGGTGGACCTGGACATGGTCAGCCGCATCCGCCAGGAAGCCTTCCACCGGTCGCAGGTGATGGCGACCTTCAGCCATCTGACCGAGCAGATCGGCCCGCGCCTGACCAATTCGCCCGCGATGGGCGAGGCCAATACCTGGACCCGCAGCAAGTTCAACGAGTGGGGCCTGGTCAACGTCCATGACGAGGCTTTCGATGCGTTCGGCCGCGGCTGGGAGTTCAGCAACGCCAGCGTGGAACTGCTGAGCCCGCGCGTGGCGCCGCTGTATGCGCTGCCGAAGGCCTGGACCCCGGGCACCAACGGCCCGGTCGAGGGCGAGGTGATCAAGGTCGAGATCAAGAAGCTCGCCGATCTGGATCAGTACAAGGGCAAGATCGCCGGCAAGATCCTGCTGCTCAATGATGCACGCGACTACGAACGGGCCACCAAGTCCGATTCGCACCGCCACGATGACGCCGGCCTGGCCGAGCTGCAGGTGTTCGCGGTGCCCAAGGACGTCGCCGATGCCAAGGCCGACCGTGCCAAGAAGGCCAAGGAGTTCCTGGAGAAGCAGGAACTGACCCGTGCCACCAACGCCTTCTTCGCCGAGCAGGGCGTGCTGGCCACGATCAGCATCAGCGGCTGGGACAACGGCATCATCCGCGTCGGTGGCGGTGGCTCACGCAAGGCGGGCGAACCGGTCGGCGTGCCCGAGCTGGCGATGATGGCCGAGCACTACAACCAGCTGGTGCGGGCGGTCGACCAGAAGCAGGCGGTCAAGCTGCGCGTGAATGTCGAGGCCCGTTTCACCGATACGCAGGACCAGCCGGGCTACAACACGCTGGCCGAGATCCGCGGCAGCGGCAAGGCCGATGAGATCGTGATGCTCGGCGCGCACATGGATTCCTGGCACACCGGCACCGGTGCAGCCGACAACGCTGCCGGCGTGGCGGTGATGATGGAAGCCATGCGCATCCTCAAGGCGGTCGGCGCCAAGCCCAAGCGCACGATCCGCGTGGCGCTGTGGAGTGGCGAAGAGCAGGGCCTGATCGGCTCCCAGGATTACGTGTCCAAGCACTTCGCGCGCTACCCCGAGCCGACCGACCCGGCGCAGCTCAAGCTGCCGGCCTCGATGCGTGAACCCACCGGCGCCCTGCAGCGCCAGCGCGATTACGACAAGTTCTCGGCGTACTTCAACATGGACAACGGCTCGGGCCGCTTCCGCGGCATCTACGCGCAGGAGAACCTGGCCGCGGTGCCGATCTTCGAAGCGTGGCTGGCCCCGTTCCATGACGTGGGCGCGACCACCGTGGCCACCCGCAACACCGGCAGCACCGACCACATCGCGTTCGATCGCGTTGGCCTGCCCGGGTTCCAGTTCATTCAGGACCGCCTGGACTACTTCACCAACGTCCACCACAGCAACCTGGACACCTGGGACCACGCCGAGCCGGAGGACCTGAAGCAGGCCGCCGCCATCGTGGCCTCGTTCGTCTACAACGCGGCGATGCGCGATGAAAAGCTGCCGCGCAAGCCGTTGCTGACGCCCTGAGGAGCGGGTTACCGGGCCGGCGACGGCCCGGTGCGGGGCGTGGGATCGAGCGAGAAGACCAGGCGGGAGCCGTCTGGTGCGCCGTCTGTGGGCAGAATGCTGGTCACCATCGCCGCATTGACCGGCAACTGGCGGCCCGCGGCATCACGTGGCTCACCGAACAGTGCGGACGGATTTTCCAGCGTGCCGGTGATCTCGCCCAGGCAATGGGAGATGCTGCATTCCAAGCGGCTCAGTTTCGGTGCATCCGACTCTGTGCCCAAGCGTTGCTGCAGCGCGTGCTCATAGCTGCTGCGCACGTCCTGCGCATCCGCATCGGCAGCGTAGGCCCGGTCCAGCGCTGCCATGGTCTGCTCAAACGCGGCGGAATCATTGAGCAGTCCCCAGAGCCGATCCGAGCTCAGCGCCTCGTTCAAGCCCAGCGCCGCGTCCAGATGCCCGGTCGCCGGATGAGGTCGGGTGACCAGACCGTCCGGTTGCGCGCCGGTCGCTGCAGTAGTCACGGCCGGCGGAGCTGGCCGGAGGGGCGAAGCCTGGGCCACCTGGGCCACCTGGGCCGATGGACGTGCCTGGTGCTGCGCGGGCAGCTCGTTACCGCCCGTGCCGGGTGCCGAACAGCCGCTCAGCGCGGCGAGCACCACTACGGCGGTGATCGCGCCAGCCAGCGGGCGAGGCGGTCCGGGAGGGGCAAAGCGCGACGCTATCATGGCATGCCTGAGGAAAGCGGGGATTCCGTCATCAGACCACGCTCGCACGCAGCAGACAGTAGGGATTCTCCGATTTAGGCAGGGTCCGGCCCGGACAGGTAAAATTGCCGGGATTCCGTTTCCCGCCCTGAGCCCTCCATGACCTGCCGCACCCGTTTTGCCCCCAGTCCCACCGGCTACCTGCACATTGGTGGCGCCCGCACGGCGCTGTACTGCTGGCTGGAGGCCCGTCACCGTGGCGGCGAATTCGTGCTGCGCATCGAAGACACCGACCGCGAGCGCAGCACCCAGGGCGCGATCGACGCGATCCTGGAGGCGATGGAGTGGCTGGGCCTGGGCTATGACGAAGGCCCGATCTACCAGACCCAGCGCGTGGCCCGCTATCTGGAAGTGGCCGAGCAGCTGGTCGCCGATGGCAAGGCCTACTACGCCTACGAGACCAGGGAAGAGCTGGACGCGATGCGCGAGGCCGCCATGGCCAAGCAGGAAAAGCCGCGTTACAACGGCGCCGCGCGTGAGCTGGGCCTGCCGTACAAGGACGACCCGAACCGCGTGATCCGCTTCAAGAATCCGCTCGAGGGCACGGTGGTGTTCGACGACCTGATCAAGGGCCGCATCGAGATCGCCAACAGCGAGCTTGACGACATGGTCATCTTCCGCCCGGACGGTTTCCCCACCTACAACTTCGCGGTGGTGGTGGACGATTGGGACATGCGCATCAGCGAGGTCATCCGCGGCGACGACCACATCAACAACACCCCGCGCCAGATCAATCTGTACGAGGGCATCGGCGCCCCCGTGCCGAAGTTCGGCCATATGCCGATGATCCTGGACGAGCAGGGCGCGAAGCTGTCCAAGCGCACCGGTGCGGCCGACGTGATGCAGTACAAGGACGCCGGCTACCTGCCGGACGCACTGCTCAGCTACCTGGCCCGCCTGGGCTGGTCGCATGGCGACCAGGAGCTGTTCAGCCGCCAGGAACTGATCGATCTGTTCGATGTGACCAACTGCAATTCCAAGGCCGCGCGCCTGGACATGGCCAAGCTGGGCTGGGTCAACCAGCACTTCCTGAAGACCGAACAACCGGCCGACATCGCTCCGCACCTGGTCTACCAGCTGAACAAGCTGGGCCTGGACCTGAACGCCGGTCCGGCGCCGGCCGACGTGGTGGTCGCACTGCGCGACCGCGTGCAGACGCTGAAGGAAATGGCCGAGAAGGCGGTGGTCTGGTATCAGCCGCTGACCGAATACGACGAGGCCGCGGTGGCCAAGCACTTCAAGCCGGGCGCGGAACTGGCGCTGGGCAAGGCCCGCGAGCTGTTGGTCGCGGCCGGGGAGTGGACGGTGGAGAGCGTTTCGGCGGCACTGCATGACGTGGCGACGGCGCTTGAGATCGGCATGGGCAAGGTGGCCCAGCCGCTGCGCGTGGCCATCACCGGCACCCAGGTCAGCCCGGACATTTCACAGACGGTGTTCCTGGCCGGGCGTGAAGAGGCCTTGAAACGCATCGAGGTCGCACTCACTAAAGTACCGACGGCCTGACCACAGGAGACCGCGCATGTCCGCAAAAACCGCTTGTACCGCTCCGCACCATCACGTTCACGACGCCTCCGACTTCGTGAAGGTGGTCGAGCGCGTGTGCTCGGAACGCGGGCTGCGGCTGACGCCGATCCGCGCGAACGTACTGCGCCTGATTGCCGAGGCCGGCAAGCCGGTGAAGGCGTACGAATTGCTGGAGTGGGTGCGCAACGGCAAGGGCGTCGGTGCCGACGCCCCGCCGACGGTGTACCGGGCGCTGGATTTCCTGATGGCCAATGGCTTCGTGCACAAGCTGGAATCGGTGAATGCGTTCGTGGCGTGCCACCATCCGAGCAGTGCGCAGCATTCGGTGCCGTTCCTGATCTGCAACAGTTGCCACAATGCGGTGGAGCTGGAGGACAAGGAGATTGTCAGCCAGCTGGAGAAGCGGGCGAAGGAGCTCGGTTTCCAGCCGCAGGCGCAGACGCTGGAAGTGCATGGCCTGTGCGCGCGCTGTGCGGGGTAGGTACCGACCGTTGGTCGGTACGCTGTTGATGTTGAAAAGCCGCGCATCTGCGCGGCGTTTTCGTTTCACGGCGTCGCATCGGTCGGCTCGCGCCCTTCCGCAGCGGTATCCACTTTGACGATCACCGACATGCCCGGACGCAGGCGCGGTGCCAGCGGCTGATCGGGGTCGATGGAAATGCGGATCGGCAGGCGCTGGACGACCTTGGTGAAGTTGCCGCTGGCGTTGTCCGGACGCAGGACACTGAACTCCGAGCCGGTGGCCGGGGCGATCTGTTCGATGTGGCCGTGCAGCTTCTGGCCATCGAAGGCATCCACGGAGAAGGTGGCCGGTTGGCCGATGCGCATCTTCCAGGTCTGGCCTTCCTTGAAATTGGCGACCACCCACAAGGCATCGGGCACCAGGAACAGCAGCTGCGAGCCGGCGGTGACGTATTGGCCCAGGCGCACCGAGGCTTCGCTGACCTGACCGTCGCGCGGCGCCTGGATCACCGTGTTGGCGAGATCGATCTTCGCCAGTTCCAGCTGGGCCTGGGCCGTCTCGACGCGGGCTTCCAGGCCTTTGCGGGCAACCTGGGTGGAGGTCAGGGTTTCCTCGGCGATGCGGATCTGGGCCTGCGACTGCAGCACGCTGGCCTGCGCCGATTGCGTGGTGGTGCGGAACTTGTCACGGTCGTTGAGGGCGACCAGTTGCTGGTCGGCGAGTTCTTCGTAGCGCTTGAGTTCGGTACGCGAGCGCGAGAGCTCGGCCTGGCCGGCAGACAGGTTGGCCTGCGCGGCCTGGATCTGCGCGCGGTTCTGTGCCTGGGATTGATCGGAGTTGGCCAGCGCGGCCTTGGCGCTGTCCAGATCGGCTTCGGCCTGGACGACTTTCTCGCGGTAGATGCGGTCGTCGATGCGCAGCAGCGGCTCGCCTTGTTTGACGTGCTGGAAGTCCTTGACCAGCACCTCGGTCACATAGCCGTTGACCTGCGGCGCGAGCACGGTGATCTGGCCGCGCACGTAGGCGTTGTCGGTGGTCACCCGGGACGTCTCGAACGGCCACAGTGACCAGGCGCGCAGGATCAGCGCGATGCCGATCAGGGCGATCACGATCATGATGATCACAGCACGCAGGCTCGGCTTGAGGTACTTGGGCACGCCCGAGGGGGCCGCCGCGGGCGGCGGCGCAGGGGCGGGCGCAGCATCGGTCGGCGGCGGTGGGTTGACGTTCTCCGGGGCGGTATCGTCGTGCGGGGGTTGGGTCGACATGGGCGGGCTCATCGGGGCGCGACGCTGCCAGGCGTCGGCGCGGAAAGGGGAGGTGTCGGCGCGTGGCGTTTGCGCCATTGCTTGAGCACGGCGGTGCGCACCGCCAGCAGCAGCAACCAGCCAAGGAAGACCAGCGCGACGCGGCCGCTGAGCGCGAACACGTCATTGAACGCGCGCACGTTGGCTTCGCGGCGGGTGATCTGCGCCAGTTGCGCGGTGCCCTGCGCGCTGCGCTGCACCGGGTCGGTGATCAGCCTGGCGTAGAGCTGCTGTTGCTGTTTCAAGCGCTGGGCAACCACGTTGTCGGCCGGATCCAGTTGGCTGACTAGCGCACCGGAATACACCTGCTCGCGGTGCAGCTGGTAGGTGCCCAGCACGGCCGAGCCGGCCAGGCCACCCAGGGTCTGGGTGATGGAGAGCGTGACCAGGAAGGTGATCATGTGGTCCACGCCCTGCTTCAACGCCTGGGTGATGCCAAGCATGATCAGCGGCCCCATGAACATGCCGGCGCCGACGGACGCCAGGAACTGGCTGGCGAAGAAGTCGTGCGGGCGATCCAGGCTGGTACGGCTCTGGTCGAGCAGGGCCGCGCTGCCCAGCAGCAGGATGGCCATCAACAACTGCGGTATGAGTCGCTTCGGGCCGAAGGTGAGCGAGCTGGCGGCCATGCCGGTGATCACGCCGGCCAGGATCACCGCGAACAACGGGCGCATCTGGTCCGGGCCCATGCCGAGCGTGCGCATCAGGCCGACCACGCCATAGGACTGCTCGGTGGTCAGGAAGCGGATCAGGAACGCACCGATGATGAAGTGCATCACCGGCAGGCTGGCCAGCCAGCGCGTCTGCAGCAACGGGTTGCGGCGGTAGTGCTCGATGATGAAGGCGGTGGTGGACAGCGCGATCGAGGCGACCAGTGCCCAGCCCAGCCACGGCGTATCCAGCCACCAGCGGGTGTAGCCCTGCGCCAGCACGACAACCAGCAGGCCGACGGCGGGAGCGAGCAGCGCGAAGGTGAGGAAGTCGAGCGGTTCAAACGCCTTGATCTGTGCCCCCGGCGGGAGCTTGAGCACCACCACGGCGGCGAACGCGCACAGTGCCAGCCCGGCCTCGAACAGATACAGGTTGTGCCACTGCCCGGTGTCCACCAGGCCGGGCGAGACCAGCCACGCGATCGGCACCGCAAGCTGTGAGATGCCCACGCCGATCACCAGCAGATTGCCGGTGTATTTGCGCGGCAGCGATTGCAGCATGTACAGCGTGCCCAAGGTGCTGCAGGCCGCACCGGCGAAGCCGCTGGCCGCGCGCATCAGCACGGTGGTTTCGAAGGTGCCGACGAACAGATGCAGTACCGCCAGCGCGGCATACAGGCCCAGCCCGATCTCGGCGAACAGGCGGATGCCGTATTGCTGGCGGAACTTGAAGGCGAGCAGGTTGGCGGTGACGTTGACCATGGCATACGCGGCCACCAGCCAGCTGCCCTGCGCCGGGGTGAGCCCGAGCTGGCCCTGCAGGAACGGCAGGTTGGCACTGACCAGCGCATTGCCCAGGCCGCCGGTGATCCCGACCAGCAGCGCCACCAGCGCATAGGCGAGGCGGCGGTGCGGCGGATGCCACGGCATCGAAGCCGAGCCCGGCAGGGTCGGTTTTTCGTGCTCCTCCCAGTCCGGAACCGGCTTGAGGTACTGCGGCATCATCCCTCCCCGTCGGCAGGCCCCCGCAATCCGCCACGCAGCAATTGCAGGGCGCGCGTGGCCAGCCGGGCGCGTTCGTCACGCGTCTTGCCACGCAGCGCGGCTCCCAGCATGCCTGAGATAAGTGAAATGTCCGTCGTTTCCAGATCGGGGCGGCACAGACCTGCGGCCACCGCACGGGCAATCGGTTCGCGCAGCAGTTCGAAGATCGTTTCGCGCGCGGCCCGGATCGGGATCTGATCCGGATCCACCGCGCGCCAGTAGTCCGATAATGCCGGCGACTGCACGATCCGGTTCGCCATCCCTTCCAGCACTTCGAACAGTGCATCGTCGCGGTCGCCGAGGGTCTGCACCTGGCGCGCGATGCGGTTGACGGTGCGCTGCAGCAGCGCCTCCACCAGGGCGGCACGGTCAGGGAAGTTGCGGTACAGCGTGGCCCGGCCGACCTGGGCACGCTCGACCACCAGGTCCAACGGGGCGGTCACGCCGTGTTGGCCGAACACGGCATCGGCAGCGTCGAGGATCTGGGCACGGCGGGCGGCCGCGTCGGCACGTTGGGTAGGCATGCGCGCATCATCGGACACAACTGTCCGGCGCGGAAGGGGGGGCGTCGGTTTTGGCACGCGCGGGTTGGCGCGCGCTGGGCAATGTCGAGGGCGGGTGAGCTCAGCGCGGCGCGGGCACGCCGTGACAGCCGCCCATGCGGGCTTCGCGGATGGGTAGATTGATCAACGCGGCGAGCACGGCCAGGCCCATGTCGGCGTACCACATCCACAGGTAGTTGCCGGTGTGCGCCAGCGCCAGGCCGCCGAGCCATGCACCAAAGAAACCGCCCAACTGGTGCGAGAGCAGGGTCAGGCCGAACAGGGTGCCGAGGTAGCGCGGGCCGAACAGCTTGCCGACCAGGCCGGCGGTGGGCGGAACGGTCGCCAACCAGGTGAAGCCGAGCGCGGCGGAGAAGACGTAGAAGGTGAGTGGGGTGGGCGGCGCAACGAGGTAGACCCCGATCATCACGGCGCGGCTGGCGTACATCCAGAACAGCAGGTACTTCATGCGGTAGCGCTGGCCGAGGGCGCCGACGATCAGGCTGCCGGCGACGTTGAACAGCCCGATCAGCGCGATGGAGGATGAGGCGACGGTGGGCGAGAGGCCACACAGCGCGATCTCGCCGGGGAGATGGGTGACCAGGAAGGCGATGTGCAGACCACAGGTGAAGAAGCCCAGATGGAGATACCAGTAGCTGCGATCGCGCACCGCGACGCGCAACTGCGCGCGCAGCCCGCCTTCATCGGTGGCGCCGGCGGTGGGCGCATGGTCGCCCGCGCGACGTCGCAGCGGCCAGGCCAAGGGCACCGAGAGCAGGGTGATCACCGCCATGGTGATCATGGACCGTGCCCAGCCGGCGGTGCCGATGATCCATTGGACCAGCGGCGCGAACACGAACTGGCCCAGCGAGCCGCCGGCATTGATGAGGCCGGCGGCGAACGACCGCTTTTCCGCTGGCAGGCGATGGGCGGTGGCGCCGATCAGGACCGAGAAGCTACCGGCGCCGGCACCGGCGGCCATCAGCAGGCCGAGGGTGAAGGTCATGCCCAGCGGGCTGGTCAGCAGCGGCGCCAGCAGCAGCCCGGCCGCCAGCAGCAGGGCACCGAAGATGAGCACAGGCAATGCGCCGCGCTGGTCGGCGACGGCCCCGAACACGGGTTGCACCGCGCCCCAGACGAACTGGCCGATGGCCAGTGCAAAGCTGATTTCGACGATGCTGACGCCGGTGCCGCGGTGGATGGGGTCGACGTAGAGGCCGGAAGTCTGGCGCACGCCCATGGTGACCATGAGGATGGCGGAGGCCGCGACCAGCAGGCCCCAATGCATGGAGGGTGCGCGGGTCGCAGGGGTTGACGTGCTCATGCGTCGGCTCCGGTGGGCAGGGCGTGGTCGAGTTGGTCGAGCAGGGCGTTGAGCCGGGCGGTCGGAGTGGGCCCGAAGGTGGTTTCCACGTCGTGTTGCGCCTGTTGCCACAGGGGACGCGCGCGGCGAAGGCAGGCCTTGCCGGCAGCGGTGATGACGATCAGGCGTTGCCGGGCATCATCACCGCGGCGTTGTTCGAGCCAGCCGGCGCTGAGCAGGGGCTTGAGGTTGCGGGTGAGCGTGGTGCGGTCCATGCCAAGCGCCTCGGCCAGGTCGCCCAGCTGGCGCGGTGTGGGGGCGCGACGCAGGATGGAGTACGCGTTGAGGCTGAGTCCGGCGGGGGCGAGGTGGGCGTCATAGATCTGCGAGAGCCGGCGTGCGGCGCGGCGCAGGCGGAAGCAGGTACAGGGGCTCTGGGTCAGCGGGTCCATGGGCGTGCGCCGGGGTGGGTGCTGGATGATACGTGCATATGCACGTAGTTGGTCAAGCACCAAAAAAGGGGGCCTTTCGGCCCCCTCGGGTCAAGCAACCACCCAGTGAATCGATCAGAAGTAAGCGCGGATCCCGAATGCCACGCCGCGGCCCGGCAGCGGGGAGTAGTCGCGCAGCAGGGAGGTGTGCGGACGGACCTCGCGGTTGGTCAGGTTGCTGCCGTCCAGGAAGACTTCGTAGCTGTTGCTGTCGGTACGGTCCCAACGGTAGGCGAAGTGGGCATCGACCAGGGTGTAGCCGTTGCTCGGCTCTTCATTCTGGGCGACGTCCTTCTGGCTGCTGTAGCGCACGGCACCGACCGAGGCGCGCCAGCCATCCTTGGCCCAGCGCAGGTCCGCGCCGACACGGCCCGGGGCGATGCGCGGGAGGTAGCCGGTGTTGGCCAGATCCACGGTGTAGTTGTGGTTGTGATCACCGTGCGGCACGGCGATGTCGACGCTGCGGCTGCCGCTGCCATCCAGTTCTGCTTTGACGTAGTCGCCGAACACGCGCAGGTCCCAATCGCCAGTGTTGCCTTCGAAGAGATGGAACAGCGCTTCGGCTTCAGCCCCCTTGAAGGTGGCGTCCTGCTGCGTCCACAGGCGGACCGGCAGCGATTCGACCACGCCGGTGTCGGCCAGGTAGATGAAGTCCTTGAACTTGGTCTGGTAGATGGAGGCGGAGAAGTCGACACGGTCGCTGTGGGTGTGGATGCCCAGTTCGACGCGCTGGCCGCGTTCGGTCTTCAGGTTCGCATCGCCGATTTCCAGCGAGCGGGTGGCGATGTGCGCGCCGGCGGCGTAGAGCTCTTCGTTGGTCGGGGCGCGCTCGGAGCTGTCGATGCCGAAGCGCAGGTCGACGGCGTCGTTGAGGGTCCAGATGCCGGCGGCGGAGAGATTGGTGGCGTCGAACGTGCGGGCGCGGTAATCACCGGTCGGGTCCAGCTTCACCTGGTCATGGCGGCCGCCGAGCTCCAGCTTGAACGCGCCGAACTGCTTTTCCTGCAGCACGAACAGGCCGATGTTCTTCGTCGCGGTATCCGGCACGAAAGCTTCTTCGCCCTTGGCGCCGAAGTCGCTGTTGCCGAACTGCAGGCCGAACGCGCCGTCCCAGCCGCCGATCTGTTCCTGCACGGCTTCCAGGCGGCCTTCGATGCCGCGGTTGGTGAAGCGCGTGGCCGGCGTGCCGGCTTCGAGTTCGGTGTGCTCGTAGTCTGTGTAGGCGGTACGCAGGGTGATGTTCTTCAGGAACGAGGTCGGCTGGTAGATGCCGCCCTTGGCTTCGAAGCGGTTCTGCGCCATGTCGATGCGGACGTCATGCTCGTCACCTTCTTCCTCATCGCCATGGTCGTGATCGTGGTCATGATCATGGTCGTCGTCGGCATGCACGTGCGCGCCGTTGGGAATGCCGTAGTTGGTGCGGTAGGTGCTGGCGGACACACCGAAGTAGCCGTCATCGCCCAGCCAGGTGGCACCGACGCCGCCGGCGCGGGTGCGGACCGAACTGTTGTCCAGACGGCCGCGGCGTGGTTCGTCGGTGTCGCCTTCCTCATGGTCGTGGCCGCTGTGATCTTCCAGGCCATCGATCACCGCGTAGCCGGGAATGCGGTAGTCATCGCCGTTGCGGACCAGGCCGTCCACATGCAGCACGACGTTGCCGCTGACACCGTCCAGGCGGAACATGCCGCTGCGCTCGTCGTTGACCGAATTGCCGCGCAACTCTGCGCGGCCGCTGAGCGGACGGTCCGGCAGTTCGCGGGCGATGCGGCCGTCGACCACGTTGACCGCGCCGCCGATCGCGCCGCTGCCGAACAGCAGGGTCGCCGGGCCCTTCAGGACCTCGATCTGATCGGCCAGGAACGGCTCGATGCTGGTGGCATGGTCGGCGCTCACCGTGGAGGCGTCCATGTTGCCCATGCCGTTGGACAGCACCGCCACGCGCGGACCTTCCTGCCCACGGATGATCGGGCGGCCGACCCCGGGGCCGAAGAAGGTGCTCTGCACGCCGGGCAGCTTGGCCACGGTGTCGCCGAGGGTGCCGGCCTTCTGCTCGTCCAGGCGCTCACCGGCCAGCACATCAACCGGGCGGGCCAGCGATTCGGCATCGCCCTGCAGCGGCGAGGCGGTGACCTTCACGGTGGAGAGTTCGGTCAGGTGGCGGTCGCGGTGGTTGCCGGCATCCTCGGCGGCCATGGCCAGCGAGGGCAGCATCGCGGCGGCAAGGGCCAGCGACAGGGTGTGGTGTTTGAGCAGGAGGGAGCTGGAGCGCATAGGGCAGGGGCCTTCGGTCAATTGTTACAATATATCAATGGTGGGGCGCGCGAATCCCGTAACGGGACGGGGGAAGGGAAGTCAGGGGGAGGCAAGGGTGCGCGTCAGGATTGATGTTATATTATTCCATAACGCTTCGCCGACCCTGCTGGAAGTCATGCCCCTGTTCGCTCGTGTTCGCCATCTGCTGGATCGTTTCGGTGCCACCGGCTCGCTGCTGTGCGCCGTGCATTGCGCTGTGCTCCCGGTGCTGCTGGCCGCTGCGCCATCGCTGGGCCTGTCGGTCTGGATGAGTGACGGCGTTGAGCTGGCGCTGGTGAGTTTCGTCACCCTGCTGGGCCTGTTCAGCCTGGTCTGGGGCTGGCGCCGGCATGGCGCGCTGCGCGCGCTGGGCTTCCTGATCCCGGGCCTGACCGCGTTGTGGGCGGGCCTGTTGTACGGCCCGCTGCACCACTCGGCGGTGCCGCATGCGGTGGTGATGACCCTGGGCGGCGTGCTGGTTGGCGTGGCCCATCTGGTGAATCTGCGCCTGAACCACGGCCACGTCCATGACGCCAGCTGTGCTCATTGAGAGCGCGCATGGTAGGCTTTCCGATCGTGCGCGGGGGCGCCTGAGAGGGCGGCCCCGCCGAACCCGTGTCAGTACGGGGTAATCAGATTTCGCAGCATTCAGACTAAGGAGTTACGACATGGGTAAGGGTGACCGCAAGACCGCCAAGGGCAAGCGCTTCAATGCCAGCTACGGCAATTCGCGTTCGCACGTCGTGAGCAAGGCGGCCGTGGGCGCAGCTGCGCCGGTTGCCAAGAAGACCGTGACGAAGGCGCCGGCCAAGAAGGCCGTTGCCAAGAAAGCGGTGGCCAAGGCCGGCTGATCCAGCCAGGCGGGTCATGAAAAACGCGGCGCTTGCGCCGCGTTTTTTTTTGCCTGCGTTCCGACTGAAGCCGATGCGCGCTCAGCGCAGGGCAGGCAGCAGTCGCTCGGCGTCGCCATCATTGGGCGCCGCTGGAATCCCCAGCAGGCGGGTCAGCAGCGGGTAAACATCTACGTTGTCGAACGGGGGAAGGGTCTGCCCCTGTTTGAACGCCGGGCCACGCGCCGCGAACACCGCGCGCATGGACGGCAGCGCATTGTCATACCCGTGGGAGCCGCGATCGCCCGGCCCGCGTTTGGCGATGCGCTCGCGGGTCAACGCATCCCAGCCTTCGTGCATCTGGCAGACGATCGGTGGGATGCGCGGGTTGCTGCCGTACTTCCAGCGCGCCGGCAGGGTCTGGCGCGTCCAGCAGTCGTACTGGGCATGCGCGCCCAGCAGGATCTGCTCGGCCTGCGCCTGCTTGCCTGGCAACGGGGCGAACCCGATCGACTGGCCGACCGAGATGTCCTCGGCAATGGCGGGATCGATCATGTCTTCGGTGGCCACCACCTGGCCGTCCGGCACGCCGGCCATCCCGTGGTCGGAGACCAGGATCACGTTGGTGGCCTCGGCCAGACCGCGTGCCTGCAGACCGTCCAGCAGGCGACCGACCGCGCCGTCGGCCAGGGCCACCGCGGCGGCGTACTCGTGCGATTCCGGGCCGTGATTGTGGCCGGCCTTGTCGACCTGCTCCATGTACAGCGTCACCAGTCGCGGCGCCTGCGGGCCGTGCTGGTCCAGCCAGCCCAGTACCTGATCCACGCGATCGGGCAGGGTCACGGTCTCATCGTAGCCATGCATCTGGCTGGGGCGGATGCCCTGGATCGCCGCCTCACTCCCCGGCCAGGACCACACGGCCGTGCGCACGCCAGCCTTTTCCGCACCCACCCAGATCGGCTCACCGCCCCACCAGCGGGAATCGGCCACCGATTCGCGCACGTGCAGCTGGAATCTACCCAGTGCATCCTCGTGCATGCTGTTGTGGATGATGCCGTGATGGTTGGGCCGCAGGCCGGTCACGATCGTGTAGTGGTTGGGGAACGTCAGCGCGGGATAGGAGGGCGTCATCCATTGCGCCCGCACGCCCTCGTGGACGAGCCGACTGATGTTCGGGGTAATGCCGCGGTCGAGCATGTCCGCGCGCAGGCCGTCGATGGAGATCAGCAGCAGCTTCTGCTGCTGCGCCGGGACGCTCCGGGCGACGGTCGCCGCAGACGCGACAGGCGGGGAAGACGGTGCGGTGGCGCAGGCGGCCAGCGAGAGAGCGGCGGCAAGCGCCAGTGGAAGGCGGACGGAAATCATGACGACATGATAGTGCGTGGCGGTGACGCGTCGAAGACAACCGATGGCATACGCCACCCCACGGCGCATGCCCTGTTACGCGAACAGCGAATCGCGCCGTGCTTCCAGTTGCAGCAGGGCAGCCTTGGTTTCCAGGCCGCCGCCGAATCCGGTGAGCGCACCACTGCTGCCGATCACGCGGTGGCAGGGCAGCACGATCGGCAGTGGATTGCGGCCATTGGCGGCACCGACCGCGCGGCTGGCGGTGGGGTGGTTGATGTGCCGCGCCAGTGCCACGTAACTCCAGGTCTGGCCGAACGGAATATCGGCCAGCGCCTTCCACACCCGCAGCTGGAACGGCGTGCCGTGAGGGGCAAGCGGGAGATCGAAGCGCACGCGCTCACCGCGCAGGTACTCCAGCAGTTGCCCACGTGCACCGCGCAACGCATGGGCATCGCGCTGCCAGTGCTCGCGCCCCTTCGCGTCGTAACGGTTGTTCTCGAACAGGATGTGGTGGATGCCCTGGCTGTCACCGGCCACGGTGAGCGCGCCGATCGGGCTGTCGAAGGTGTCGTAGAGCAGGGTCATGAGGTAACTCCCGAAGACGGTGTGGCCAGATGCCACAGATGCAGAACGGCGTAGGCACGCCACGGTCGCCACGGCTGCGAGCGGGCCTCGGTGGCGCGTTCGCTCAGTCGCGTATCACCACCGAGCACCTGCTGCAGCACCAGATCGCCGGCCGGGAACGCATCGGGCAGTGCCAGCGCACGCAGTGCCATGTAATGCGCGGTCCATGGGCCGATGCCGGGCAAGGCGACGCAGCGCGCCACGAAGCCGGCCAGCGACTGGCCGGCACGGAAATCGAGCCGGCCATCGACCACCGCCTGCGCAACCGCACGTACGGTGGCCGCGCGGGTGCGCGGCAGCCCGATGGTTTCCAGCGGTGCCTGGGCCAGCGCTTCCGGCGAGGGGAACTGGCGGTCCAGTCCTGCCGGCATGCCTTCGAGGGTGGCGCCGAAGCGATCCACCACCCTGCGCGCCAGTGTGGCGGCGGCCGCCACGCTGACCTGTTGGCCGAGCACGGCGCGCACGGCCACTTCAAACCCATCCCAGCCGCCGGGTACGCGCAGCCCGGGGCGTTGTGCGATACCCGTCGCCAGCAATGGTTCCTGCGCGAGCGTGGCGTGCACCATGCGCAGGTCGGCATCGAGATCGAAGATGCGGCGTACGCGGCGCACGATGCCCGGAATCGCACGCGGATCGATCTGGCCCAGGTGCAGCAACAGCTCCGGGCGCCGTGGATCGGCGGTCACGCGCAGCAGTGAGGGGCGCTCGGGCGGCCCGATCACGCGCTGGTAGCTGTCCGTGTCGATCTGCTCGATGCCGGGAATCGCACGGCGGCGCAGGAAACCGAGCATCGCGGTGAAATCCAGTGGCGGACGGTAGCCCAGGCGCAGGGTCAGCGCGCCCTCGGTCAGCGCACCGCGCTGGCGGCGGATCGCGGTCGGGGGCATGCCGCAGCCGTCCACAAAGGCTGCGTTGAAACGGCGCAGGCTGTTGTAGCCCGAGGCCATCGCGACATCGGTGACCGGCAATGCAGTTTCGGTGAGCAGTTGCTTGGCCAACAACAGCCGGCGGGTCGCGTGGATCTGCGCCGGCGCCGCACCGAGCCGGGCCACGAACAGGCGCTGCAGCTGGCGGGCGCTCAAGCCGACATGCGTGGCCAGATCGGCCACCGGCTGGTCCTGCAGATAGCCATCGTGAATCAGGGCGAGCGCGCGCTGCAGCGTTTCATTGTTGAGTGCGTCCTGCGCCTCGGGGGCCAACTCGGGGCGGCAGCGCAGGCAGGGGCGGAACCCGGCCGCTGCGGCGGCGGCAGCCGTGGGGTAGTAAGTGACGTTGGACGGCTTCGGCGCCGGTGCCGGGCAGACCGGTCGGCAGTAGATGCCGGTACTGCGCACGGCAGTGAAGAACACCCCGTCAAAGCGCGCATCGCGGGCAAGGCGGGCGCTTTCGCAGGCGGCGTGGTCCAGGGGCAGGGCGGTCTCCATGGGGGCCAGTCTATGCCCGGTGAGCAGCGCTGGCTCGCCATTTTCGGACGCCAATGCCAGCCCCGGGTCGCCCGGTTCAGGACAGGTTGCCGCGCCGCGCCGGTCGCGCACTAGACTGTGCATCTGCGCTGGTTTTGCCGCGCATTCCCCCTCGCAAGGATTCCGGGTTGTCCATGTTGCTCAAGTCGTGGTGGTTGCCGTTGTTGTGCCTGGGTCTGGCCGGTTGCAGCCAGCTGGAAAACCCGGGCAATGTCACTGCCGCCGACAAGGCCGTGCGGGCACAGACCGCCGATGGCGACCACATGGTCTCGATCAACGCCGCCGATGCGCCGCCACCACCGCCGCCCGCGCCCAAGCGCGGTGACCTGAGCTGGCCGGAAGCAGCCCTGGAAAACGGCAAGGCGTGGATCAGCTGCGATACCGACTATGCCGGCGACGCGGGCGATGGTGCGCCGCTGGAGGCATTGGACAGGCCCAGTATCGATGCCGCCCTGCAGCCGTGCGCCGAACGTGGCCTGCTGCGCGTGCGCTATGTGGGCAAGATCAATCCCGGTTTCTCCGAGCTGGTCGCGCGGCTGGCCGTGGTCGCCGATGCCCAGCGTATTTCCCGCCGCATTCTGGATCTGGATTCGAGTGGTGGCCAGGTCGAAGCCGCCATCGTGGCGGGGGATCGCATCGGCGAATCCAACTGGACGATCTGGGTGCGCGAAGGCTCGGTCTGCCACAGCGCCTGCGTGTTCGTGCTGGCCGCCGGCGACAACCGGTTGGTATCGGGCAAGGTGGGCATCCACCGGATGATGCGGATCAGCTCCAAGGCGACCTCGCGCGCCGAGCTCAACCGCGAACTCCATGAGGTCTACGACAACGTCAAGGATTACCTGCAGCGCAACGGCGTGGCCGTGGGCGTGGCCGACCTGATGATGACGGTGCCCAACCGCAGCCTGCGCCTGCTCACCGCCGAGGAGCTGCGTCAGTTCGGGCTGGATGGCACCAACGCGGTGCAGGATGACCTGGAACGGATCAAGCAGATGCGCAAATGCGGCGATGCGTTTGTCCGCCGCAAGGATGCCTTCCTGGTCGCTTTCGATCAGGAGTGCAAGCGCGAAGGCAGTGAACTGGAGGCCGTCAACAGCTGTGGCCAGGCACTGAAGCAGCGCTTCGGCTTCCCGGATGAGACCTGCCCGGACGAGAGCCCGCTGTCGGAGATCGATGTCTCCACGCTGCTGCCGGACACGACGGCACCGGGTCGGCCGGAGACGGTGGAGCAGACCCTCGGCGATGCTCGCCCCGCACCGCCCGAGGCGGCCGAGCGCAACTGACGGAGGACTCACGTCCATCCCGTAGACTGGCAGGCAGTTCCTTCCAGCCAACGGTGTCCTGATGCGTGTTCCGCTGCTGCTGTTGTCCGCTCTGCTGCCTTTCGCCGCGCTGGCCCAGACGCCTCCGCCGCCGGCCACGCCTGCACCGGCTCCGGCGCGCCCCGCGCCCGCTGCCGCGCCGGCCGCCGCTCCTTCGGCACGCCCGGCATTGAGCCCGGCGCAGCAGGCGCAGGTACAGAAGCAGGATGCGGAGATGAGCGCGGCCGCACTGCAGGTCGCCCATCTGATCGATGCCAACCGTGCGGGCGAGGCCTGGAAAGGCGCCTCCGCCGTGGCGAAGAAATCGGTCACCGAGCAGGCCTTCGTCAGCCAGCTCACCGCCGATCGTCAGCGCCTTGGCGCGCTGGCCTCGCGCGGCCAGCCAGTGGTCACCCGGGTCAAGTACGCCGCCGGCGCGACCGTCCCGGAGGGCCTGTACATCAACGTCAGCTTCCCCACGCGCTTTGCCAACAGTGCCCAACCGGTGCGCGAACTGGTCTCCTTCCGGTTCGATGAAGACCGCATCTGGCGACTGGCCGGTTACAGCGTGCGTGCCGCCACCCCCTGATTGCCGGAGCCTGCACAGATGAGTATCGAGATCCAGATGCTGGTGTGGTCGATGCTGCTCGGCCTCGTGCACGTGTTTGCGCCTTCCACCCTGATCACCCGTGAGCGCGGGATCGGCTGGAATGCGTCGGCGCGCGATCAGCCGATGCCGGCGCCGAGTCCGCTGGCTGGCCGCCTGCAGCGGGCGCAGAGCAACTTCATGGAAACCTTCCCCTTCTTCGCCGCGGCGGTGCTGGCGGTGGTGCTGACCCAGCGCCAGGACGGGATGACGGCCGTGGCCGTGCAACTGTACTTCTGGGCACGACTGATCTATCTGCCGCTGTACGCCGCCGGCGTGCCGTATGTGCGCAGCCTGGTGTGGCTGGTATCGCTGCTGGGCATCGTGATGCTGCTGTGGGCGCTGCTGTGAACCCGCGCTGGCGCGCCTGATCCAGATCAAGGACGGCGCCGGCGCTGCGGCGTTAAGCTGCGATGGACACGTAACGGCAGGATGGGATCATGCAGTCAGTGGATGTGGTGGTGGTGGGCGCCGGCCCGACCGGGCTGTGCTTCGCGCGCGCGCTGGCCGATACCGGCCTGAGCGTCACCCTGATCGAACAGCAGCCGCGTGCCGCGTTGGCGCAGGCCGCGTTCGACGGCCGCGAAATCGCGCTGACCCATGCCTCCCGCCAGATCCTGGTATCGCTGGGCCTGTGGGCGCAGCTGGATCCCGCCGAGATTTCCCCACTGCGCGATGCCAAGGTGATGGACGGCGGATCGCCGTTCGCGCTGACCTTCGCCGCGGACCAGCGCACCGGTGACGACCTCGGTTGGCTGGTGCCCAACCATCTGATCCGCCGCGCCGCCTGGCAGAGCGTGCAGGGCCAGGCCGGTCTGGAGATCCTGGACCAGGCCAGCGTCACGGCCGTGAGCCCGGGTCCGGCCCACAGCGTGGTGACCCTGGCCGATGGCCGCCAGCTGGCCGCGCGGCTGGTGGTGGCTGCCGACAGCCGCTTCTCCTCCACCCGCCGCCTGCTGGGGATCGGCGCGCAGCTGCGTGACTTCGGCAAATCGATGCTGGTCTGCCGCATGCAGATCGAGGTGCCGCACCAGCACACCGCCTGGGAGTGGTTCGGCTATGGCCGCACCATGGCCCTGCTGCCGCTCAATGGCGACCAGGCCTCGGCCGTCATCACGCTGCCGCCGCGGCAGATCGCGGCCTTGATGGCCCAGGACGAGGCCGATTTCGGCCGCAGCCTCAGTGGCTTTTTCGAGCATCGGCTGGGCGCGATGCGGCCGGTGGCCACGCCGGTGGCCTATCCCCTCGTGGGGGTGTATGCCAACGCGTTCGCCGGCGATCGCTGTGCGTTGATCGGCGATGCCGCTGTCGGCATGCATCCGGTCACCGCGCATGGCTTCAATCTGGGGTTGCAGAGCCAGCATCGCCTGGCCGGGCGCCTGCGCAAGGCCGCCGGGCAGGGACGCGACATCGCCGCACCCGCCGGGCTGGCCGCTTACGAGCGCGGGCACCGGCTGGCCTCGCGGCCGCTTTACGAGGCGACCAATGCGATCGCTTCGCTGTACACCGATGACCGTCTGCCGGCGCGGCTGCTGCGCCGGGCCGGACTGCGGCTGGCGCACGGGGTGGCCCCGTTCCGCCAGCTGATCGCGGCCCACCTCACCGGTAGGTGATGACCGTTGGTCGTCACACAGGGTCAGGGCGCGTCGCTGTCGGCGATCACGTGAATGACGGTGTCGGCGAACTGCACCTGCTGGCCCGCGCGGATCTTGCATGCCTTGCGCAGCTCGACCTCGCCGTCGACCAGGACCTGGCCGTCGCCGATCACGGTCTTGGCCTCGCCGCCGCTGGTGACCAGGTCGGCCAGCTTGAGCAGTTGCTTGAGCTCGACGTAGTCGCGGTCCAGTTCAAATTCGAGGGTCTGCATGGAGCGGGTATCCTGGGAAGAGGCGCGGACGTGGGACCGGGCCGTGAAAGGGCGCGTATTGTGCGCCAGCAGGCGGGGCAACGGGATCCATCCCGGAATCTGTATACGTTGTTCAGGAACGATGCGGTATCATCGCCCCCTGAGTGAGTGAATTCTCCTCCGACCGAGCAGCGCCAGGGCACGCGATAAGAAAGGGCGCCCAAAGCGCGGACCATCCCCCTTTTTTATCTCACTGCCTTCCAAAACGGCGGTGTTTCGGAGTTTCCCATGTCCCAAGAATCCCCCGCGCCGCTGCTGTTCGCAGATCTCGGCCTGTCCGACGCTGTGATGCAGGCCGTCGCCACTGTCGGTTACGAAACCCCGTCGCCGATCCAGGCCGCCACCATTCCGGCCATGCTGGAAGGCCGTGACGTGCTCGGCCAGGCCCAGACCGGTACCGGCAAGACCGCCGCCTTCGCGCTGCCGGTGCTGTCCAACCTCGATTTCAACCAGACCAAGCCGCAGGTGCTGGTGCTGGCGCCGACCCGCGAACTGGCCATCCAGGTCGCCGAGGCGTTCCAGACCTATTCCTCCGGCATTCCCGGCTTCCGCGTGCTGCCGGTGTACGGCGGCCAGCCCTATGGCCAGCAGTTGTCGGCCCTGCGCCGTGGCGTGCACGTCATCGTCGGCACCCCGGGCCGCGTGATCGATCATCTCGAGCGCGGCACCCTGGACCTGTCCGAGCTGAAGACGCTGGTGCTGGACGAAGCCGATGAAATGCTGCGCATGGGCTTCATCGACGACGTCGAAGCCGTGCTCAAGAAGCTGCCGGAGACCCGTCAGGTCGCCCTGTTCTCGGCCACCATGCCGTCGCAGATCCGCCGCATCGCGCAGACCTACCTGAAGAACCCGGCCGAAGTGACCATCGTCAGCAAGACGACCACCTCGGCCAACATCCGCCAGCGTTACTGGTGGGTGAGCGGCATGCACAAGCTGGACGCGCTGACCCGCATCCTGGAAGTGGAACCGTTCGACGCGATGATCATCTTCTCGCGTACCAAGGCAGCCACCGAAGAGCTGGCCGAGAAGCTGCAGGCACGTGGCCTGGCCGCGGCCGCCATCAACGGCGACATGCAGCAGGCCCAGCGCGAGCGCACCATCGGCATGCTGAAGGAAGGCAAGCTGGACATCCTGGTCGCCACCGACGTGGCCGCCCGTGGTCTGGACGTGGAGCGCATCAGCCACGTGCTGAACTACGACATCCCGTACGACACCGAAAGCTACGTGCACCGCATCGGCCGTACCGGCCGTGCCGGCCGCACCGGTGATGCGATCCTGTTCGCCACCCCGCGCGAGAAGGGCATGCTGCGGGCGATCGAGCGCGCCACCCGCCAGCCCATCGAAGAGATGCAGCTGCCGAGCGTGGACGCGGTCAACGACACCCGCATCACCAAGTTCATGAGCCGCATCAGCGATGTGCTCGATGCCGGTGGCACCGAGTTCTACCGCGACCTGCTGCAGCGCCTGGAAGGCGAGAAGAACGTGCCGGCGATCGAGATCGCCGCCGCGCTGGCCAAGCTGCTGCAGGGTGATTCGCCGTTCCTGCTGACCCCGCCGGTCCGTGGTGCCCGTGAAGAGCGTGCCCCGCATCAGCGCAACGAGCGCAGCAACGACCGTGGCGAGCGTCCGGCCCGTTTCGAGCCGCGCTTCGAGCGTGGTCCGCGCCGTGAAGACGACCGTGGCCCGCGTCCGCCGCGTCCGGAAGGCGACTTCGGCAACAGCGAAGGCGGCGTCGAGCGCGCCCCGCGCCGTGACATCGCCCCGCGCGGTGCCGCCGAGCCGGGCATGGAAACCTTCCGTATCGAAGTGGGCCACGTCCACGGCGTGAAGCCGGGCAACATCGTCGGCGCGATCGCCAACGAAGCCGGCCTGGAAAGCCGTTTCATCGGCCGCATCGACATCCACGACGACTTCTCGGTGCTGGACCTGCCGGCCGAAATGCCGCAGGACCTGCTGACCCACCTGAAGAAGGTGTGGGTCTCGGGCCAGCAGCTTCAGATGCGCAAGGTCGAGCCGGGTGAAGACCTGACCCCGTCGGCGCGTCCGGCCTTCAAGCCGAAGTTCGGTGGCAAGCCGCGTGGTCCGGGCGGTCCGGGTGGCCCGCGCAGCGGCCCGGGCGGCAACGACCGCCCGCCGCGTCGCGACGGCTTCAAGCCGCGCGGTCCGCGCAACTTCTGATCGCCCCAGGGTGATCACCGCGACGCCAGCCTCCGGGCTGGCGTCGTCGTATCCGGCCTCCGCGTCTCGGTCGGCCGGTTTCGCACCGTCTCAACAGTGCTGGCCCTAGCCTGCGGATTGGACCATGCTCCAATGGAATGAGTTTCCACATCCGCAGCCCCGGGGGGATCGGCGATGTCTGGAGGTCGCAGGGAGAGTGGCAGGACCGCGATACCGTGTTCGATGCGGGGCCTGACCCTGCGCTTCGTGTTGTTGACCGGCATGGCCATCGGCCTGGTCGGGATTTCCGCGTTGATCCAGGAGCTGCAGGCGGCCTCCACGGCGTGGATCATGGGCCAGAGCCACTGGTCGCGTGGCCAGCAGCAGGCCACTCACGCGCTGTCGCGGTACATCGCCTCGGGGGATGCTGTTGACCTGGGCGCAACCCGGCAAGCGCTGCGGGTGCCGCTGGGCGATCTCACCGCCCGCCGTGCCCTCGAGCAGGCCGACCCGGACATCGCCGCAGCACGCCAGGGCTTCATTGAGGGCGGCAACGCCCGCGGCGACATCAACCGTTTGATTCTCTCGTATCGCTACCTGCGCGATCAGCCGTATTTCCGCGATGCGGTACGGCTGTGGCGCGACACCGATGACGATCTGCTGCAACTGGTGGCCATCACCGACCGGGTCCAGGCCGGGCATGCCGCCGGCACACTGACACCGGCGGCGCAGCAGGCCCTGCTGCGCCGGGTGCAGGCGCTGGATGTGGGGATGCAGAACCAGGCGCGTGCGTTCTCCAGCGCGTTGCTGCATACCGCGGCGATGGTGCGCATGACGACCTTCATCGTCGGCGGGCTGTCGGTGCTGGCGATCACCCTGGTCGCCGTGCTGCTGGCGCGGCGCGTGCGCAATGACCTGACCGAACAGGAGAGCCGCTTCCGGGCCGCGTTCTACCAGGCCACGGTGGGCATGCTCAAGCTGGATGAGGACGGCGGCATCATGGAGGCCAACCAGGCAATGGCCGATATCCTCGGCCAACGCCGCGAAGCGCTGCTCAGTCTGTCGCTGGCCGATCTGCTGGTGGAGGGCGAGCTGGTCCTGGACGAGCACGGCCGGATCGACTGGCCGCGGCAGCTGCGCCCCGGTGAGCTGCGCTTCCTGCGTGCCGACGGCAACCTGATGTGGGGGCGCTGGAGCGGTACCGTGGTGCACACCCGGGCGCGGGCGCCGGCGGTGTTCGCGCTGGTGGAAGATGTTTCGCAGAACCATGCCCTGGCACGCGAGGTGGAGCACCACGCCAGTCACGACCCGCTGACCGGGCTGATCAACCGCCGCGAGATCGAGCGGCTGCTCGAACAGGCGCTGGTGGCGGTACGGGCCGCGGGCGGCACCCACTCGCTGTGCTACATCGATCTGGACTACTTCAAGCTGGTCAACGACGGGCTCGGCCATGCTGCTGGCGATCAGCTGCTGCGCAGCTTCGCCGATTACCTGGTGGGGGCGGTGCGCGATGGCGACTGGGTCGGCCGCCTGGGTGGCGACGAGTTCGCCCTGTTCCTGGCCAATGCCGGGCAGGATGAAGCCAAGCAGGTGCTGCAGCGGGTGGTGCGCACGCTTGGCCAGGTCAGCATCCAGCAGGGCGACGGCGCACCCCGGGTGAGCTGCAGCATCGGGGTCGTTGAGATCAGCCCGGATGCGCCGGATGTGAACTGGTTGATGAGCGCCGCCGATAGTGCCTGCTACGCGGCCAAGGAAGCCGGTCGCAACCGGGTGCACTGCTACAACGAGAGCCGCATGGCACTGGATGAGCGGCGGCGCGAAGCGGAGCGGTTGGCCCATGTTTCCAGCGCGATGGCCGAGAACCGCATGCTGTTGTATGCCCAGCGTATCGAGCGGGTCGGCGATCCGGAGTTCCTGCATTACGAAGTGCTGGTGCGCATGCGCAGCCCGGAAGGCGCTTTGCAGGGGCCGGCCGAGTTCATGGGCGCGGTGGAGCGATACGGCATGGGCATGGCACTGGACCGGCATGTGCTGTCGCTGCTGTTCCGGCACCTGCAGGTGTGCCCGAGCCATGTGCAGCAGCTGGGCCTGTGCAACGTCAACGTGTCCGCGCAGTCGATCGCCGAGCCGAGCTTCCTGGCCTTCGTCACCGATCTGCTTGAACGCAACCGCGGCCTGGCGCGCAAGCTGTGCTTTGAAATCACCGAGACCGCGGCGGTCAGCAACCTGGACCAGGCGCGCGCCTTCATCGATGCGGTGAAAGCGCGTGGCTGCCGCATGGCGCTGGACGATTTCGGCTCGGGGCTGTCCTCGTTCGGCTACCTGCGGCAACTGCCGGCGGACATGCTCAAGATCGACGGCGTGTTCGTGCGCGACATGAACCTGGATCCGGTCAACCGCGCCGCGGTGCGCGCGATCACCGAGGTCGGCCGCGAGCTGCACATGATGGTGGTGGCCGAATGGGTGGAATCGGCGGTGGTCGCCGATCAGCTGGCGCAGATGGGCGTGGAGGGCCTGCAGGGGTATGCGATCGAACGGCCGATTCCGCTGGAGCGGATGACCCAGCTGGCGATACGGCCGGTGGGCGCGGGGCGGCCCTCCGAGGCCTGGCGGGGCGCGCCATGATGCGATAATCCTCGCCGACGACAGCGGACACGGTGTGCGCGGGCGATCACGGGCGGGCAGGGCGCAGTGTGAGCAACGGGGGCGGGTATTCAATCGGGTGGATGGCGCTTGCGCTGGTGCTGCTGTGGCTGTTGCCCTGGAGCCTGCAGGCGGCCCCGCGCGTGGGGCAGGATTTCCTGTTGCTGGGCGGGGCGACCGATGCGGTCACCCCCCAGCGCGCGTGCACCCCGGATGTGCTGGCACGCCACCAGGAAGTGCTGTCCATCCCGGCCCCGGCCGCCGGCTGGTCGGGCAAGCCCCAGGCCGTGGATGTGTTCGGCGTGCTCACCGGCGAGGTCCGCATCAGCCACGGTGACCGCGAGATCTGCGGCAGCATGCACGATGCGCGTACCCGTGATTCGCGTTTCCGTGCAGGGGTCGGGCTGGTGGTGGTGCCCGAGGCCGGCAACCATGACCCGATCGTGGTCTCCTGGACACGCCCGCTCAAGCCGCGCTGGGTGCCGACCATCCAGTTGGGGGCCCCGAGCCCGGTGCAGCAGAACGATACGGCACGGCTGCTGATGCGCGCCGCCTGCATCGCGGTGGCGATCGCGCTGGCACTGTCGGCAATGATGGGGTGGGTCACCACCCGCGACCGCTCGTTCCTGGTGTATGTCGGCGCGTGCGGGGTGTTCGTGCTGTGGCAGGCGGTGCTGGGGGGCTTGAGCGGCTATCCCGAGCCGTGGCTGCCCGTGCACGAACACGCCTCGTGGTGGCTGGTCGCGCTGAGCGCGTTCAGCGAAGCGCTGCTGCTGCCCATCCTGTGGCGACTGAACGGCGGCGATCGCCGCTGGCCGCGCTCCCGCCCGGCCCAGCATGCGGCGCTGTGGGGACTGGTGGCCATGGGGCTGACCGTGCCTTTGTGGGGGCCGGACGGCCTGGCCGTGGTGTCCGAGCTGCTGGAGTGGGTCTTCCTCACGGGCTGCACGCTGTGTCTCGGCGCAGGCCTGTGGGGGCTGTGGCAGCGCGATGCGCATGCACTGCCGGGGCTGGCCGCGCTGGCCCCCTGGTGGATCATGATCGGGGCCGATGCGCTGGATGCGCAGTGGCTGGTGGCATACCGGATCGAAGCGTTGCAGCTGTCGGCGACCTGGTTCCTGATGATGGCCGCCTATGCCCTGAACCTGCGGCTGGGCCGGCTGCGCCGCCAGCGCGATGAAATGCGCCAGCTCGCCGATACCGACATGCTGACCGGCCTGCCCAATCGCCGCGCCGGCCTGCGCCTGCTCGCCGAATACCTGGAACGGGCACGCCAGGAACCGCATGCACTGGCAATCGGCTTCCTGGATATCGATCTGTTCAAGAACATCAACGATCAGTTCGGCCACGACGTCGGCGATCAGGTCCTGGTCGCGGTGGCGCGCGCGCTGCGCGGCTCGGTGCGCAATCACGACGATGTGATCCGGATGGGCGGCGAAGAATTCCTGGTGCTGTTGCCCGGCGCCGGCCATGCCGCCGCCGTGGCGCGGTTGGAGACGGTGCGCCAGCAGGTGGCCGCAGTCACCCAGACACTCGGCATTCCCGGCCTGACGGTCTCGGCCAGCATCGGCCTGGCCGTGCTCAAGCCGGGCAGTGACGACCTGGCCGGGCTGCTGCGCCGGGCCGACCACGCCATGTATTGCGCCAAGCGCAACGGTCGCAACCAGATCCATGACGGCGAGCGCACCACGACCGCCGGCGATCCGCTGCCGGCCTGAACCGCCGACACGCGGAAAAACGCAGCAGCGACCGCCTTTTGCCCGATAATGGGCCGATGACAACCCGACTCAACAAGCATATTGCCGACACCGGCTTCTGTTCCCGGCGCGAAGCCGACCGCCTGATCGGCGAACGCCGCGTCACCGTCAATGGCCATCCGGCCGGTACCGGTGCGGTGGTGGGCGAACAGGACGTGGTGCTGGTCGACGGCCAGCCGCTGCGCGCGCGCGAAGCGAAGAAGGCCGGCGGCCGCAAGCACGTCTATATCGCGCTGAACAAGCCGGTGGGCATCACCTGCACCACCGAAAGTTCGGTCAAGGGCAACATCGTGGAGTTCGTCGGCCACGAGCAGCGCATCTTCCCGATCGGCCGCCTGGACAAGGATTCCGAAGGCCTGATCCTGCTGACCAGCAACGGCAACATCGTCAACCAGATCCTGCGCGCCGAGAACGGGCACCAGAAGGAATACATGGTCGCGGTCAACAAGGCCGTCACCGATGAGTTCCTGCGTGGCATGGCCCGCGGCGTGCGCATCCGCGATGAGGTCACGCTGCCGTGCCGGACCAGCAAGCTGGCCAAGTTCGGGTTCCGGATCACGCTGCAGCAGGGCTTGAACCGGCAGATCCGCCTGATGGCGGCCGCGTTCGGTTTCCGGGTCACCCAGCTGCGCCGCGTGCGCATCGACAACATCAAACTCGGTGCGCTCAAGCCGGGGCAGTGGCGCAATCTCACCGATGCCGAGCTCAAAGGCCTGCTGCCCAAACAGCTGGACTGGTGATGCTGTGCGTCACGCCGTGACACCGTACCCGGGCTAGACTGATCCGGCACACGCCACCGCCTGCCACGATGATCAAGCCGTCCAAGCCGGACAACGAAGCACAGCGCCTGCTGGCGCTGCAGCGGTATCAGATCCTGGATACGCCGCGCGAGCGGTCCTTCGATGATCTGGTCACGATCGCCACCGCGCTGTGCGGCACCCACATGGGCGCGGTGACCCTGGTCGACCAGGAGCGCCAGTGGTTCAAGGCGCGGCAGCTGCTGGACGCACCGGAAACCAGCCGGGACATCTCCTTCTGCGGTCACGCCATCCTGCAGCCGGACCAGGTGATGGTGGTCGAGGATGCGCGAACCGACCCACGCTTTTTCGACAACCCGGTCGTGGTCGATGAGCCGCATATCCGTTTTTATGCGGGCGCGCCGCTGCTGAGCAGTGACGGCCTGCCCCTGGGCACGCTGTGCGTGTTCGATGCCGCCCCCGGGCAGCTCAGCCCCGGCCAGCGCGATGCCCTGTCGGCGCTGTCGCGGCAGGTTTCGCTGGTGATGGAGCTGCGCCGGTATGCGCATGAAATACAGCAGCACATGACCGATCGCGCCTGGTACGAGCAGCGCCTGGCGGAGTACAACGAACTGCTGGAACAGCAGAACGCCGACCTGGCCGAACAGAGCCGCACCGACCCGCTCACCGGCCTGCCCAACCGCCGCGCGATGAGCACCGCGCTGGAGGCGGCGGTGGTGGATGCCGATGGTCACCCGCGCGCGACCGCTGTGGCGCTGCTCGACATCGACCACTTCAAGACCGTCAACGATCTGTACGGTCATGCCACCGGCGATCACGTGCTGGCCGAACTGGCCCGGCTGCTGCGCGCGCATTTCGCCGGGCATGGCCTGGCGGCGCGCTATGGCGGCGAAGAGTTCGTGGTGCTGATGCCCGACACGCCGTTGGCCACGGCAGAGCTGCAGTGCGATTTCCTGCGCATGGCGGTAGCCGATCTGCCGCTGGGCCTGCCGTTGACGATCAGCATCGGGGTGGCCGCGCACCGCCACGGCGATGCGATCGAGCAGACCCTGGCCCGCGCCGATGCAGCGCTGTACCGGGCCAAGGGCGAGGGGCGCAACCGGGTCATCCGCGCCGACTGAGGTGCACGGGCCGTATCCGCGGCAGGTACCGGGTGTTGGCCGGTACGCCCGCTCAATCGGCGATGTTGCGTGCCTCGGACGTCGCCAGGAGTTCCGGGTGCTGCACCTTCCGGCGGCGATTGAGCAGCGGGTGCAGGAACACCGCCCCCACGATGATCGCCACGCCGGCATAGAACAGCGGGGTCAGCTCCCGTTGCTCGCTGAGCAGCACCATCGCCAGCAGGATCGCGTAGACCGGCTCAAGATTGGTCACCAGCTGCGAGGTGTAGGCGCTGATGTGGCGCAGGGCGACCAGCGCGAGCGCGAACGGCAGCAGCGTGCACAGCCCGGCCAGGGCCAACAGCAGCAGGCCGTCGTGCAGGTCCGGGATCACCCACAGGTCGCTGGCCAGGGCCGGCAGCAGGAAGGGAAGTACCGGCGCCAGCAGGGTCAGGGTCAGCGTGCCCGCACCTAGTTCCAGCGCGGTCACGGTGAGCGGGTCGGCATGACTGACTAGGCGCTTGTTGAGTGAGCCGAAGATCGCCACCAGCAGCGCCGAGAGCGCGCCGATCAGGACGCCCAGGCGCATGCCATCGGGCACGCCGCCCACCACCAGCGCGACGCCCGGCAGGACCAGGATCCCGAAGGCCAGCTCACGGAACTGGAAGGGGCGCTTGGCCACCCAGGGTTCGATCACCGCGGTGAACACCGGCGCCAGCGCGATGCAGGTCGCCGCCACCGAGGCATTGGCCAGCTTCACCGCGCCATAGAACGTGAGCCAGTGCAGCGCGACCAGCGCGCCCACACCGCAGTAACCGGCGACCAGCCGCGGGGACAGCTGGCGCAGCCCGCGCCACACGCGCGGCACCAGGGCCAGCATCGCCACCACCAGCAACATGCGCCACCACACCAGCGGCAGCGCGGGCAGGGTGATCAGCTTGCCAAGGATGGCGGTGACGCCCCACAGCAGCACACAGAAATGGATTTGCAGCAGGGCTCTGCGGGTATCGGTCATCGGCATCCGCCTATTGTGCGACAAGCCGCGCCGCGAAGGATGCCCTACAAGCGATCCCGCGCGGGGTCATGGCATTCTGCGGCGATGACGCGCCTGCCCATCGCCCCTGTCCCCGCCGGACTGCCGCACGCCCTGCGTGCCCTGGCCGGCCTCACCGCCGCGGTCGCCGTGGTGGCACTGCTGCTGCAGTACCACCTGCTGCTGCGCACGCCCGGCCTGGTGGCTGCGGACGCGACGCTGCGCTACCTGGGCTACTTCACCATCCTGAGCAACATCGGCGTCGCCGCGGTCTGCCTGGCACTGGCCCGGGGCCGCCGTGAAGGGCTGGCCGGCCCGGTCCCGCGCGCGGCGGTGGCGCTGTTCATCGGCATCACCGGGTTGATCTACGTGATCATCCTGCGTCCGCTGTGGCACCCGCAGGGCGCGCAATGGTGGGCCGATGCCGGCCTGCATTACGCGGTGCCCGTGCTGTATCTGCTTGGCTGGCTGGCCGGGCCGCATGGCGGCCTGCATCGGCGTGGGTTGCTCAGCACACTGGCGTTGCCGACGGTCTACCTCGGCTGGGCCCTGCTGGTCGGGCGGCTCAGTGGGCAGTACCCGTATCCCTTCCTGGACCTGGGCGCGCTGGGCATCGCGCTGGTTGCGCGCAATGCGCTGTCCGTGGCAGTGGTGTTCGTCGTGTGCGGTGCGCTGGTGTGGTGGCTGGATGGTGCCTTGGCGGCGCGCCGCCGGAACCGCTAACGCATCAGCTGCCGCCGAGCAGCTGCAGCTGATCGCGCAGCGCCATCGCCGCGCCGGGATTGCGCTGTTTGGCCGCACCGATGAACAGCACATATACCTCGCGCGGTGGCTGCGCGGGGCGTTCGGCGCAAAGGTGGGGAAGGTCCGGATTGTCTTCGCCGCGGGCCCAGCGCATCGCACGCAGGCACCATTGCTCCATGGCCCTCGCCGGGTAGCCGGCGCGCAGGTTGGCGCGCGAGCGCATCAGCCGCGCATAGAGGAACCCCGCGGTCGGGTCGGCAAAGCTGGGGTACTCATCCGAGCCACTGAATACCAGCGCTGCACCGTGGGCGCGGGCAGCGGCCAACAGCGCCGGCGTCCATGCGGCGGGATTGCGTACCTCCAGTGCATGCTGCAGAAGCCGACCGTCGATCTTGCGCGGGAGCATGCCCAGGAACTGCTCGAATTCGTCCGCACCGGCGGGATGGCTGTCGCCGAACTGCCAGATCAGCGGTCCCAGCCGGTCCTCCAGCACGCTGATGCCCTCGATGAAGCGCTCGGCGCGTTCACCAACGGTGGCCAGGTCATGGGTCTGGGTGATTGTGCGCGGCGCCTTGGCCGAGAAGCGGAAGCCCGCTGGCGTCTGCTCGCGCCACTGCGCATAGATGGCCGGCTTCTGCGCACGGTAGAACGTGCTGTTGATCTCGATGCAGCCCAGCTGTTGGCTGGCGTAGGCCAGTTCTTCGCGTTGCGGCAGCCCGGCCGGATAGAACGTGCCGCCGCGCCATGCCGGGAAGACCCAGCCGCCGATGCCGGTGCGGATGGTGCCGGGCGGTGTGCTCATGCGCCGCCCGCATGGTCGGCCCACGGGTCGTAGCTGCCGAACCACCACAGGTAACCTTCCAGATCGCGGCAGGCATAGCCGCGGCCGCCATACGGTTGGTCGGCGATGTGCATGACGATCTGCGCGCCCGCAGCGACGGCGCGCGCATGGTGCGCATCCGGATCGGCCACGATCACGCAGGCGCTCTGGGTCTGCCGACCGCCGACCTCGTCCGGGTGGACGCTGTAGCGGCCCCACTCGCTGGCGTTGTCGACCGAGCCGAGCATGATCATGCCGTGGCCATACACCAGCTGGGCGTGGTGGACGATATCGCCCTCGGCATACACCGCCTGTTTCTGGAAGCCGAACGCGCGCTGCAGCCACGCCATCGCGGCGTGTGCATCGCGGTAGCGCAGGCAGGGAATGATCGTGGCGGTGGTCTCGGCGGGCGCGGTCATGGCGGGCCTCCTTCTGGCACAGGCGAGCCTGATCCGGGCCGCGTTACCATCGTGCGAAACCGGGGCATCGACACCCTCGACGCCCCCGCCACACGCAACCGGAGACACTGCTTGAACACATCCTGGATCGGAGGCGCCGTGCTGCTCGCATGCGCACCCTTGGCATCGGCCGCCGTGCCGGCCGAACTGCAGCGGCTGGACGCCACCATCGGACGCGCCCGCGCCGAGTTCGACATCCCCGGCATCGCCGTGGCGGTGGTCAAGGATGGCAAGGTAGTGATGGAGCGCGGCTACGGGGTGCGCGAGCTGGGCAAGCCGGATCCGGTCCAGGCCGATACGCTGTTCGCGATCGCGTCCAACACCAAGGCGTTCACCGCCACCGCGCTGAATCTGCTGGCCGAGCAGGGCAAGCTGAAGATGGAGGATCGCGTGATCGATCATCTGCCCGGCTTCCGCATGTCCGATCCGTACGTCACCGGCGAAATGCGCATCCGCGATCTGCTCTCGCACCGCAGTGGCCTGAGCCTGGGCGCGGGCGACCTGCTGTTCTGGCCGACCACCTCCTACAGCAACAAGGAGGTGGTGCAGCGGCTGGGCAAGGTGCCGCTGAAGGCCGGTTTCCGTGATCGCTATGCCTACGACAACATTCTCTACGCGGTCGCCCAGCAGGTGATCGAACAGGTGTCCGGGCAGACCTATGCGGACTTCCTGCAGCAGCACATCTTCACCCCGGTGGGCATGCAAGGCACCCGCTGCAACGCCGATCATCTGCAGCCCGGCGACAACGCCGCGGTCGGTCACGCCAAGTACGATTTCAGCCAGCTGCGGACCGTCGCGCCGCTGACCTGGTCCAACAATGCCGGCGCCGGCGGCATTTATTCCAGCGTGCACGACATGGCGCGCTGGATGAACGTGCAGCTGGCCCACGGCACGCTGGAGAACGGGCAGCCCCTGTTCACCGCCAAGACCCAGCAGGCGATGTGGCAGATGATTACGCCTCAGGTCGTGCCCGAACCGAGCGTGCCGCAGCTGGCGGCCGCACGGCCGAACTTCGCCGGCTATGGCGAAGGCTGGAGCCTGAGCGACTACCGCGGCCAGAAGCTGGTCTGGCATACCGGCGGCTGGCCGGGGATGGTGTCGCGCGTGACCCTGGTGCCGGAGCACAAGCTGGGCATCGTGGTGCTCACCAACCAGGAAGTCGGCGCGGCCTTCAATGCCATCACGATGGAAGCGCTGGATGCCTATCTGCAGGCCCCGGCCACCGACTGGGTCGCCGCGTATGCCGCTGCCGTTGCCAAGTCACAGGAGAAAGCAGACGAAGGCTGGGCCAAGCACCAGGCCGCACGTGATGCGAGATCCAAGCCGTCGCTGCCACTGGCGCGCTACGCAGGGGGCTACCGCGACGCATGGTACGGCGATGTATTCGTTGAGCAGCAGGGCGGCAAGCTGCGCCTGCGCTTCGGCAAGACCGCGCAGTTGATCGGCACGCTGGAACATTGGCAGCACGATACCTTCCTGGTGCGCTGGGACGACCGGTCACTCAATGCCGACGCCTTCGTGAATTTCAGTCTGGATCCGGACGGCAACGTCCGTGAGGTCCGCATGCAGGCGGCGTCCTCGCTGACCGATTTCAGTTTCGATTTCCAGGACCTGCTGCTGACACCGATCGCGCCCGAGGCCAAGGGCTGAACCCCGTCGCCGGCGTGTGATGGAGGTGAGAGTAAAAGGACAGGCCGCGGTGGGATAATCGCGGCCTGTTTTGTTTTTGGTGCACTGCGATGTTCCGCTGGTTCGAATCGCTGATTCCGGTTTTCCCGCCGATCGATGCGCGCATGCCACCGCGCAAGGTGGTGCCGTTCTATATCCACTATCTGCGCCCGGTGTGGCCGGTGCTGCTGGCCACGTTGATCGCCGGCCTGCTGTTGGCGCTGGTCGAAGTGGCGATGTTCGATTTCCTTGGCCGCATCGTGGACATGGTCGCCGAGCAGCCCGGCAGCGATTTCTTTGCGCGGCATGCCAACACGCTGATGTGGATGGCCGGCATCACCCTGATCGCGCGCCCGCTGCTGGTGTCGTTGCACAGCCTGCTGGTGAACCAGGCGATCGTACCGGGGCTGAGCAACCGCTCGCGCTGGTTGATGCACAACTATGTGGTGCGGCAGAGCCTGAGCTTCTTCCAGAACGATTTCGCCGGCAGCATGGCCAATCGGGTCATGCAGACGGGGACGTCGCTGCGTGAATCGGCCGTGCAGATGGTCGATTCGCTCTGGTACATCATCGTCTACACCGGCACCGCGCTGTACCTGTTCGCGCAGGCGGACTGGCGGCTGATGATTCCGTTGGGGCTGTGGATGGTCGGCTACGCGGTGATCATGTGGTACTTCGTGCCGCGGGCCAAAGAGCGCGCGTGGATCGCCTCCGAAGCACGCTCCAAAGCGATGGGCCGCATTGTGGATGGCTACACCAACGTGCCCACGCTGAAGCTGTTCGCCCATGGCGGGCGCGAGCAGGCCTACGTGGCCGAGGCGATCGACGAACTGGCCACCAAGCACCGTGGCCAGACCCGGGTCACCACCGGGCTGGAAGTCACCATCGCCATCGTCAACGGCTTCCTGATCGTGGGCACCTGCGGCCTGGCGCTGTGGCTGTGGAACGGCGGCCACATCACCGTCGGCGCAATCACCCTGGCCACCGGCCTGGTGATCCGCATCCACAACATGTCCGGCTGGATCATGTGGACCATCAACGGCATCTTCGAAGATATCGGCACGGTGCAGGACGGCATCACCACCATCTCCCAGCCGCTGACCGTGCAGGACCGTATCGACGCCGTGCCGTTGGTGGTCAGGCAGGGCGCCGTGCATTTCGATCACATCCATTTCCATTACGGCAAACGCGGGGGCGTGATCGCCGGGTTGGACCTGCAGGTGAAACCCGGTGAGAAGATCGGCCTGGTGGGTCCCTCGGGTGCCGGCAAGTCGACCCTGGTCAACGTGCTGCTGCGTCTGTACGACCTGGAGAGCGGGCAGATCCGCATCGACGGCCAGGACATCGCGGGTGTCACCCAGGAGAGCCTGCGCCGGCAGATCGGCGTGGTCACCCAGGACACCTCGCTGCTGCACCGCTCGATCCGCGACAACCTGCTGTACGGGCGTCCGGATGCAACCGAGGCGCAGCTGCATGCCGCCGTGGCCAAGGCACGCGCCTCGGCCTTCATCGATACACTGGTCGATGGGGAAGGGCGCCGTGCTTACGACGCGCACGTCGGCGAGCGCGGGGTGAAACTGTCCGGCGGCCAGCGCCAGCGCATCGCGATCGCGCGGGTGCTGCTCAAGGACGCCCCGATCCTGGTGCTGGACGAAGCAACCTCGGCGCTGGATTCGGAAGTGGAAGCGGCGATCCAGGACAACCTGGACGAATTGATGACCGGCAAGACGGTGATCGCGATCGCGCACCGCCTGTCCACCATCGCGCGCATGGACCGGCTGGTGGTGATGGATCAGGGCCGCATCGTGGAGACCGGCACGCACGCCGAGCTGATCGCGGCGGGCGGGTTGTATGCGCGGCTGTGGGCGCGGCAGACCGGGGGCTTCGTCGCCGCCGATGCCTAACCGGTGCCGACGCTGCCGGGGGGTAGAGCCGACTGTCAGTCGGCTGCTTCCCGCGTAGAGCCGGGTTCTACCCGGCTGCTCCTGCTGTTGCGTGGCGCAGGCAGCCGGGTAGAACCCGGCTCTACGAAACCCCACAAAAAAACGGCCCGGTTCGCACCGGGCCGTTGCCTGTCTGACGAGGAACCAGGCGGGTTTACTCGATCGGCTGGTCCAGCATCAGCTGGCGCGCGAAGCGCACCGGCGGGGCGCCGTAGGACAGCATCTGATCGTGGTACGCCTTCAGGTTGAACTTCGCGCCCTGCTTGTCCTGCACGGCCTTGCGGGTATCGAAGTGTTCCTGCGCGCCGACGAAGTAGGTCGGCAGCTGCGCGGAGGTCAGCTGCGCACGCACCCACTTGCCCGAAGCTTCGCTTTCCTGCTGGAAGGCATCGTGGGTCATCAGGTGCATCGCCTGCTCACGCGTCCAGTTGTCCACGTGCACGCCCTGATCCAGGATCGCGTTGGAGATGGTGCGCAGGTAGAACTTCAGCTGCACCAGGTGGAACAGCGGATCGTTGTCCAGGTAACCCTGCTCCTGCATCATCCGCTCGGTGTAGACCGCCCAGCCTTCGGCGAACAGGCCCGAACGCAGCACCGCACGCAGCGTGGAGGGGAACTTGCCCGAGTGCCAGCCTTCCAGGTAATGGCCCGGGGTGCCTTCGTGGATGCTCAGCAGGTGGATCATGCGGCTGTTGTATTCGCGCAGGAACGAGTCGACCTGCTTGTCCGTCCAGTCGTCCGGGATCGGCGAGACCGCATAGAAGGTCTTCAGGTTCTTGTCGAGCGGGCCCGGCGAGTCGCAATAGGCCACGGCCACGCCACGCTGGAATTCCGGCATCAGGATGATGTCGACCGGCGAATCGGGCAGGGTCATCAGGTCATGCTTGCGCACGAACTCGGTGGACTGCTCCAGCGCGGCCTTGGCGTCGTCAACCACCTTGTCGCGGGCCGGCTTGTCGGCATAGGCCAGCTCCAGCGCGGCTTCGATCGCGGCCTGCTGCTGCTCATCGCTCGGGTTGGCCGGCAGCGCCGGCGCGCCCGGCTTGTCCTTGAGCACGGTCTGCGCGATGCCGTACATGTCCTGGCGCACACGCTTGAGCTCGGCACGCGCGCGCTCGCCGATCTCGGCGCGCGAGAGCGAGGAGTTCAGCGCGAACTTCAGCTTCTGGTCGTACAGGTCCGCACCGATGCGGAAGTCCCCCTTGGCGTTCGGCACCAGGGTCTTGTCCAGCCAGGTCTGCTGCTCGTCGACAGCCTTCTTCAGGCCCTCGATCGCAGCCTGCAGGCGCTTCTGGTCCTCGGCCGGCAGCTCACCGATGTGCGGGGTGATGAAGGTATCGACGATGCTCAGGATGCCGCGGTTCTGTTTGGCCACGGTTTCAGCATGGATCTTCGGCACGCGGGCCGGGTCCAGGTTCTCGCGGGCCTGGGCGAAGATCTGCGGCAGCTTCTCCATGCGCGCGGTCGCCGACTTCAGGCGGTCGGGCAGCGGGGCGAACTCACGCGCCATCAGGCCGTAGAGCGCGCTGCCGGCCATGCCGTTGTACATCTGCGGGTCCCACTTGGGCGACTGCAGCACTTCCGCGGTCCAGACCTCGGACTGCAGCTGGTTGCGCAGGATCGCCGCATCCACCTGGTTCTCGCGCGAGAGCTTGCTGACGTCGATCTTGTCCAGGTCGCCCAGCAGTGCCTTGTATGCGGTCAGCACCTTCTGCTGGCCGGCCGCGCTCAGGTCGTCGATCTCGCTGTCGTAGCGGTGGTCGCCGATCTGCGTGGCGCTGATCGGGGACAGCTGCATCCAGGTGTCGAGGGCGCGCTTGGACAGATCGGCGAAGGCCGCATCGACCGCGGCATCGCCAGCCGGGGTGGCCGCTTCGGTGCCGGTGGTGGGCGTCGGGGAGTCGGCCTGCTGGCAGCCACCAAGGGCGGCGATCAGGGCGAGGGCAAGCAGATGCTGGCGCATCGGTGTTCCTGTACTGGGGACAATCCCCGAGCATAGGGCCGATGGCCGCCGTTGTCCCCGTGCCATTGGATTACCATGCGCCGTGAAGATCACCGCTTTTGATGGAGCTGCACTGTGACCGAGTGGAAAGGACTGGCCCGCGCCGGGCTGGCAGGGATGCTGTTGTTGGTCCTGGTGGCCTGTGGCCGCAGCGGGCCGAACTACGCCGCCGATGCGGCCGCCGGGGCCGTGGCGTCCCCCGAGGGCGCGTTCCTGGCGTATGAACACGACATCCGCATCCAGCTGGATGCCAAGCGCATCAGTGAGCGGGTCAAGGCCGTGTCCGCGGCCTGCCAGAGCAACCGGTTCGGGGACTGTGCCGTGCTGCAGGTAGGCGAGGAAGGCGGTGAAACCCGCTCCGGCTCCATCCGCGTGCGCATCGCGCCCAAGGGCGTGGAACCGATCATCGCCCTGGCTGGTGAAGGCGGCGATGTGGCCTCGCGCAACACGCATGCCGAAGATCTGGCCCAGCAGGTGGCCGATACCGCGCTGACCCAGACGCGGTTGCAGAAAGAACACGCGCAGCTGCAGGCGTATCAGCAGCGCAGTGACATGAAGGTGGCCGACCTGTTGGCGGTCTCGCAGCGCATGGCGGAGATCGAGGCGGGGCTGGAGCAGGCCAACAAGGACGCGGCACAGCAACGCCGGCGGATCGACACCCAGCTGGTGACGATGCACTTCGAAGGCCCGGCCGGGCAGCGCAGCCGCAGCGAAATCGGCAAGGCGTTCAGTGAGTTCGGGGCGATCTTCACCACCAGCATCGCCTTCGTGATCCGCGCGATCGCCGCCTTGGTGCCGGTCGGCGTGGTGGTCTGGGCGGTCGGTGCCGTGGTCGTGGCGCTGTGGCGCCGTCGCAAGCGGCGCAAGGCCGCGGCGGCCGCACGCTGACCAGACCGGTCGTGCCGCGCCTGAAAGCGCAGCACGACGGTTGACTCAGCCTTCGTCCTGCTCGTATTCCACGAAGACATCCAGTTCCAGCGCCAGTTCCTGCACGGCGTCACGCACGCGCTGGGCACCGAGTGCGTTGCCTACTTCCACTTCCAGTTCGTGCGTGCCCGGGCCGATGTCATCGGACAGGCCGGCCGAGCTGGAATCGTCGTCGTCCATGTGCGGCATCAGGTCGTCGGTTTCCTCGACGTGTTCGATCCCCTCGATGCTCTGCAGCAGGTCGGTGATGGCACGTGCATCGTCTTCGGTGCCGGTGATTCGCAGTCGCAACAGGGCCATGGGTCGAGCCTCGGGGAAAGGGACTCCAGCCTAGCCAGCACGCGGAAAAGATCGGGTGAGGACATGCGCCGGACCGTGGCGTCCGGTTCAGTCGTGCGTGCCGTCCGCAGGCGGCAGGCCCAGCAGTTCATCGGGCAGTGCGGGCAGCGGGGTGCGCTCATCCAGTGCCTCGCGCTTGAGCCAGTCCATGAACGCCTGCGCGGTCGGGCTGAGTGGGCGGTGTTCGGCGTGGACGACGTAGTAGGCGTAGCGCGCCTTGAGTGCGGGGCCGGGCAGGCGCACCAGCTCATAACGCTGCAGGTAGGGCTGGGCGATGTGCTTGCGCGCCAGCACTGCGCCGATGCCGTAGACCGCGGCGCGCATCGCATCGGTGCTGTCGCTGAAGGTGTGCAGCGAGGGCAGGTCCAACCCGCGCACACCCGCCGCCCGGAACCAATCGCGCCAACCCTGCGGCGACATGTCGCTGAGCAGCGGCAAGGCGGCGATCTGAGCCGGTTCGCGCAGCATCGAGACGCCCGCCAGGGAAGGTGAGGCCACCGGGCAGAGTTCATCGTCCATCAGGTGATGCGCGGCCATGCCTGGCCATTGGCCAAGGCCGTAACGGATGCCCAGTTCCGGACCGGTTTCGTCAAAGCGGACCAGTTCGGTGCTGGTCTGCAGCTCGATACGCATGCGCGGATGCTGTTGGGTGAAGCGCGGCAACCGCGGAATCAGCCAGCAGTACGACAGCGAGCGGATGGTGGTGACCCGCAGCGGCACGATGTCCGCCTGCGGATGCAGGTTGCCGGCCACTGCATTGAGATCACTGAGCGCCGCCGCCGCCGCATCGGCCAGCTGGCGGCCTTCGGCCGTCAGCCGCACGCCGCGCGCATGGCGCTGGAACAGGATGGTTCCAAGCAGGTCTTCCAGCCGTCGCACATGGTGGCTGACCGCACTGGCGGTGAGGTGCAGTTCCTGGGCGGCGTGGGCGAAGTTCTGGTGGCGTGCGGCAACCGCGAACACCCCCAGCGCGGGCAACAGGGCAGGGCGAAGGATCATGGTCGAGACCCAAATCATATTTGTGGCTTGCACGGATACTACGCGCTTGTGAGTGCCTGACGGCAGGCGGATGCTGTCGTCCTTCCCCCCCCGGATTCACGCGCATGTTGCCGCCCCTTACCCCCTGTCCCGCGCGCCTGCCCTGCTTCGGGGGCCGGTCATGAGCGGAGCGCCGCTGGCCGCCGCTACGGTGGCGCGCGATTGGCGCACGCCGCTGGAACTGACCGCACTGGGCGCGATATGGGGCTGCTCGTTCCTGTTCATGCGGGTGGCCGTGCCAGCCTTCGGACCGTATGCACTGGTGGAGGTGCGGCTGCTGCTCGGCGCGCTCGTGCTGCTGCCGTTCCTGTGGCAGGCGCGCGCGCAGTTCCCGGCCCGCCGCTGGCTGTGGCTGGCGCCGATCGGGCTGATCAACTCGGCCATCCCGTTCGTGCTGTTCGCCTGGGCCGCACAACGCGCTCCGGCCGCGATCGGTGCGATCTGCAATGCGATGACCGTGCTGTTCGCCGCGCTGATCGCGTTCCTGTTCTTCGGCGAAAAGATCGGCATGCGCCGCGCGATCGCCCTGCTGGTCGGCTTCGCCGGGGTGGTGGTGTTGGCCACGGCCAAAGTGTCCGGTCTGAGCATCGGTGCGGCGGTGATGGCCGGTGCCCTGGCCGCGCTGTTGTATGGCCTGGGCGTCAATCTGGTGAAGCGCCACATGACCGGCCTGCCACCGGCGGCCTCGGCCGGTGCCACGCTCGGCTGCGCGGCGATCCTGCTGCTGCCGATGGCGCTGACCCATTGGCCGACCGCCCCGATCCCGATGCTGTCCTGGGCCTGCGCGATTGCGCTGGGCGTGGTCTGCACCGGCCTGGCGTTCCTGATGTTCTACCGCCTGATCGCCCGCATCGGTCCGGCCCGTGCCTCGACTGTGACCTACCTGGTGCCGATGTTCGGCGCGCTGTTCGCGTGGCTGTTCCTGGGCGAACCGGTGACTGGCGCGATGGTCGTGGCGGGCGTGCTCATTCTCGGCAGTGTGGCGGTGTCCCAGAAGCGATAGAGATCGCCTCTGCGGAGGCGATCAGCCGGCCAGCGGCCGGCGCGACCGGGACGGGCATGTCCACCCCCATGCACGTTCACCGCGCCGGTGGCGCGGCCTTACCGCACCGGCACCGGGATGTTGCACAGGTCGATGTGGCCGGCCGGGCGCTTGTAGAAATCATCGACGCGGTTGCGGCGCGCTTCGGTCGCATCGGCAAAGGTCCTGGAGTCCGTGCGCAGCACCTGCAGCTTGGGGCGTTCCGCGGCCGGTACATCGCTGGCACGCTGGATCGACTGGATCGCCGTACGCTGCGCCGGATCGGCGTAGAAGCCCATCGGGGCCGGGCCACGTGGCAGCGCGCTGAGCAGCTCCATGCCCTGCAGCACGCGGCCGACCACGGTGATGTTGCGGTCCAGCTGACGCGGCGACTGCCCGGTCACGACGTACAGTTCGGCACCGATGCTGCTGTCTTCCTCGTTGTTGCGGCCGGCGCCCAGCGCGCCATAGCAATGCGCCAGCCAGGTCTTGCCGTCCTTGCGATCCTGGCCCACCGGGAAGCCGTCGACGAAGCCGGTCTGGTCGGCCCAGCCATCACGGTCGGGCAGGAGGCTCACCTTCAGCCCCTTGCTGTCACGCTGGAATTCGGCCGGGAGCGTGCGCTTGGCGCTGCCGAGCGGCTTTGCCTTGGCGGCATCGTCGGCATCGGCATCGCCGAACTGCACCACGAAGTTGTCCTGCGCGCGGTAGATGCTCTCGCCATCCCAGAAATGCTCGTGGGCCAGGGTCTGGATGTTGCCCACGTGCTGCGGCGCGAACGCCGGGGCCAGTTCGATGATGACGCGGCCGGCGGGCAGGTTCATGTACAGCAGGTTGGCCGGGTCGGGCGTGCGCCAGTCGCTGTCCGGCGACGCGTCCAGGATCTGCTGCGGGCTGCGGTAAGGCGTGGCCGCGCTGACCAGGCCGGGGAGCAGGCAGGCCAGGGCGAGGGTGAGCAGGGCAGGACGACGTGGCGACATGGCAGACCCGTTCAGGAAGGGAGTGCCCGATTGTGCGCGAAGCGCACCGGCTACGGCCAGCCAGGGGATGTCCTGCGGCACGGTGACTAACGACACATCCGCTATAGCGAACTTCGGACTAGTGTGGACTCCACGCTAGCGGAGACCGTCATGAGCGACCACGAGGTCCACCTCAAGAAATTCCAGAAAGAGCTCAGCTCCGGCACGGTCTCCCTGGCCTTGCTGGCGGTGCTGGCCAAGGCCGGTGAGCCGCTGTACGGCTACCTGATCGCCAAGGAGCTGGAGCGGGTCGGTGAGGGCGTGCTGAGCGGCAAGCAGAGCGCGCTCTACCCGGTGCTGCGCAACCTGGAAGGGGCCGGGTTGCTGGAAAGCCATGTTGAACCGTCGGTGGCGGGTCCGCCGCGTCGCTACTACCGCATCAATGACACGGGGCGTGAAGTGCTCAGCCACTGGACCGCCGCATGGCGTGCCACCCGTGATTCCGTCGATTCCGTCCTGGAAGGGGTAACCGCATGAACATCGAATCCGTGGCCGGTCGGGCCTTGCCGACCACCATCCCGGCGTATCTGGCACAGCTGCGCGCGGCGTTGCACGACGCCGATCCGGCGATGGTGCAGGACGCCCTGTACGACGCCGAGGAGTACCTGCGCTCGGAGCTGGCCGCACAGCCGGGCCGCAGCGAGGCCGAGGTGATCGCCGATGTGGCCGGCAGTTACGGTGCGCCGGAAGAAGTGGCCGAGATCTACCGCGAAACGGAAATCACCGTGAACCGTGCGCTGCGCACGCCGAGCGCGGGTGCGGCATCGATCCGACGTGCAGCGCCGGTCAGCGCTGGCGCGCAAACGGCACCGCCGCAGGCGCCGTCCAAGCCACGCTCGGCCCTGGCCCGCTTCTTCGGTGTGGCGCTGGAGGCACGCACCTATGGCGCGCTGTTCTACATGCTCCTGTCGCTGGCCACCGGTACGTTCTTCTTCACCTGGGTGGTCACCGGCCTGTCGCTGTCGCTGGGCCTGATGGTGCTGATCATCGGCATTCCCGTGGCGGTGTTGTTCTTCGGCTCGGTGCGCGGTCTGTCGCTGCTGGAAGGGCGATTGGTCGAAGCCCTGCTCGGTGAGCGCATGCCGCGCCGGCCGACCTATTCCGACCGCAGCCGCAGCTGGCTGCAGCGGATCGGTGACATGTTCACCGATGGCCGCACCTGGCTGACCCTGCTGTACTTCGTGCTGATGCTGCCGCTGGGCATCGTCTACTTCACGATCGCCACCACGCTGTTGTCGACCTCGATCGGCTTCATCTGGGCACCGGTGGCGGCGCTGTTCTCCAGTGACTACGTGGGCATCCACATCGACGGCATCCAGATGCTGCCGATCTGGGTCACACCGCTGCTGGCGATCATCGGCGTGCTGCTGCTGTTCGCGACGCTGCACCTGGCCCGCGGCATCGGTCACCTGCACGGGATGATGGCCAAGCATCTGCTGGTGCGGCTGTAAACGGGACACGAGGATGGCGAGGGTGACGACCAACGGTCGTCACCTACCGGCGCTGCAGAACCCGATGATCCGGTAGTGGGGGGGGGGGGGGGGGGGGGGCCCCGCGAGGGGGGGGGTGGAAGGGGGGGAACGGGGAGGCACGCAAGGAGGGAG
>NZ_JBDJMT010000015.1:0-74755 GCF_039674045.1 Stenotrophomonas sp. TWI602 | reverse complement strand
ACCCTAGGTAGTGCCGGCCGCTGGGCGGCATTGAAGGCGTAGCGACCAACGGTCGCTACCTACCCGTGGGTTGGAGACCCACCGGTCGTTGTCACGCCAGCCAGACCTGGCCGTCGCGCACCTGCACCGGCACCGCGCGCAGGCGATCACCGCGGCACGGCCCGGCCACGCAGTCGCCGTTGTCCAGCGAGAATGAGGCGCCGTGCGCCGCGCACACCAGGTGGCCGTCCTTGCTTTTCAGGAACTGCCCCGGGGCCCAGTCCAACCGGCGGCCGGCGTGCGGGCAGATGTTCAGCCACGCGCGCACCTGGTCGCCCTCGCGATACAACACCACCGATTCGCTGTCGCCCTCAATGCTGGCATCGGTTTCGGCGAAACCCCCGTCGGCCATGGCATCCAGGGCAATGAGGGCGGTGGCGGTGGACTCAGGGTGGGACATGGCATCCAGACAGCAGGCAGTGGAGGCACAGTGTCTCACGCGCTCATGTCACTGGCTCCCGGATGAATACAAGTCATTGATTTGCAATGCGCGCGGGGTACGTTTAACGCTTTTTTCACTCAGTCACAAAGGCCAGCACGGATACTCGTCCACTGCTGACCTCAGCCAAAAAGAGTGCCATGTACAGCCGCATCTTCCAGTTCAACCAGTTCCGTGCCCTGTTCGCGCCGCGCAAGCCGCGCCACCCGTTGGTGCGCGTTGCGGTCGGTCTGTTGGGCCTGGCGATCCTGGCCGCGCTGGTGTTCGTGGGTGTGTTCGTGGGCGCGGCGATGATCATCGCCGGTCTGGCATGGAAGCTGCTCGCCCAGCGCAAGAGTGCGCGCACCGTTCCGTCGCAGGTCGTGGACGGCGAATACCGGGTGGTCCGCAAGCAGGCCTTGCCGATGTCGCGTTGATCGACGCGCATTCCTCCTGATGACGGCCGCGCCCTGCGCGGCCGTTTCTGTTTGTGGCGGCGGGAAAACGCTCTAGACTGCGGCGAAACCTCTCCACAGGACGCGCGCATGACCGATGTAATTCCCACGCCCGAGCAGCCCCGTATTCCGGTCGCCGGCGGCGGTACCTTCCCGGTGCGTCGCATCTACTGTGTCGGCCGCAACTTCGCTGATCACGCGCGCGAAATGGGTGCGGCCGTGCCGGCCGCCGATGATCGCGGCCGCCCGATGTTCTTCAGCAAGCCGGCCGATGCGATCGTGGTCGGGCATGACGATGTGATCCCCTACCCGCTCGCCACCCAGGACCTGCACCATGAGGTGGAACTGGTGGTGGCGATCGGCAAGGACGCCCCTGCCGGCGAGCTGCCCGTCGATCAGGCCGAGGCGCTGGTGTTCGGCTATGGCGTCGGCCTGGACCTGACCCGCCGCGATCTGCAGGCGCAGGCCAAGGCCAAGGGCCACCCGTGGGATCCGGCCAAGGGCTTTGATCAGTCCGCGCCGGTGAGCGAGCTGGTGCCGGCCGGTGAAGTCGGCGATCTGGCCGCCCTCAATCTGTCGCTGGAGATCAATGGCGAGGTGCGCCAGCAATCACTGCTGGACCAGATGATCTGGAACGTGCCGGAGATTCTGCACGAGCTCTCCAAACTGTGGGCGCTGCGCGCAGGCGATCTGGTCTTCATGGGTACGCCCTCGGGCGTGGCCGCATTGAAGCCGGGCGACCGTTTCAGTGCACGCCTGGAGAACGTGGCCGAGCGCCACGGCATCATCGCCGGATGACAATCGCTGCGTTACGCTGCGGCGTCATTTGATTCCCCCACTACGACAGGAGAGCCCGATGGGTGTACTGACTGAGTTCAAAGAATTCGCCATGCGTGGCAACGTCATCGACCTGGCGGTTGGTGTGGTCATCGGTGCGGCGTTCGGCAAGATCGTCACCGCGCTGGTGGACAAGATCATCATGCCGCCGCTGGGCTGGATGATCGGCCGCGTGGACTTCTCCGAGCTGGCCTGGACCCTGGCCCCGGCGCGGATTGCCGCCGATGGCAAAGAGATTCCGGCGGTGGTGATCGGCTACGGTGATTTCCTCAACACCGTGGTGCAGTTCGTGATCGTGGCCTTTGCGATCTTCATGGTCGTGAAGTTCATCAACCGCCTGGCGCGCAAGAAGCAGGCCGAGCCGGCCGCCCCGGCGGCGCCGAGTGAAGAAGTGCTGCTGCTGCGCGAGATCCGCGACAACCTCAAGCACTGAGGCAGCAACACCGGTAGTGCCGGCCGCTCGTCGGCAGCACGGATATCCTGCCTCGTGCGGAGCCGGCCAGCGGCCGGCACTACCGATCGAAAGCCCCGCTTTGGCGGGGTTTTCGCTTTTGGAAAACAGTATCCGCCGGGACATGACCTACCGCCCATGTGCGTGCCGGCGAGGCTGGTAAGCTCGGACGCTTCCGCCCCGTTTCCCGGAGTTCGTCCATGCGTCGCCGCGTCCTTGCCATCGCATCTTCCCTCGCCCTGCTGGCCGCGCCCGCATTCGCGGCGACCGGTATCACCACGCTGCCGCCGACGTCGCTGGCCACCGCCGCCGAGCTGCGCGAGCAGGCCCTCAAGGACGACACCGGCTGGAAGGTGGTCGAATCGCTCACCACCGAGATCGGCCCGCGCATCGCCGGCAGTGAAGCCGACGCACGCGCCGTGGCCTGGGCGGTGGCCAAGTTCAAGTCACTGGGCTTCGACAAGGTCTGGACCGAGCCGGTCACCTTCCCCAAGTGGGAGCGCCGCAGTGAGCACGCCGAAGTGATCGGCAAGCATGCCCAGCCGCTGACGATCACCGCCCTTGGCGGCAGCCCGGGCGGCACGGTGGAGGCCGACGTCGTGCGCTTCGCCGATCTGGCCGCGCTGCAGGCCGCGCCGGAGGGTTCGCTGAAGGGCAAGATCGCCTTCGTCGATTACCAGATGACCGCCTACCGCGATGGCCGCGACTACGGCAACGGTGGCGCCGTGCGCAGCAAGGGCCCGTCCGAGGCGATCCGCAAGGGTGCGATCGGCTTCGTGATGCGCTCGGCAGGCACCGATTCGCACCGCGTGCCGCACACCGGCATCACCCGCTTCGATGACGGCCTGACCCCGGTGCCGGCCGCCGCGCTGTCGGTGCCCGATGCCAACCAGCTGGCACGCCTGGTCGCGCTCGGCAGCACCACGCTGAAGCTGAGCCTGGATTGCGGTTGGGATGGTACGGCCACGTCGCACAACGTGATCGGCGAGATCACCGGGCGCAGCCTGCCCAAGGAAGTGGTGGTGATCGGCGGTCACCTCGACTCCTGGGACCTGGGCACCGGCGCGGTGGATGATGGGGCCGGCGTGGGCATCACCATGGCCGCTGGCCATCTGATCGGCCAGCTCAAGCAGGCGCCCAAGCGCACCATCCGCGTGGTCGCGTTCGCCAACGAGGAGCAGGGCCTGTACGGCGGCAAGGCCTACGCCGAGGCACATGCCAAGGACGTGGTGCGGCACCAGCTCGCCGCCGAAAGCGATTTCGGTGCCGGCCGCATCTATGCCTTCAACACCGGCTCGCCGAACCCGGCCAATTCGCGCGAGGCCACCCGCCAGATCGCCGAGGTGCTCAAGCCGCTGGGCATCGAGTACGCCGCCGACAAGGGCGGCCCGGGCCCGGACGTGGGTCCACTGGCGGCCAAGGGCGGCGCGTGGGCATGGCTGGCGCAGGACGGCAGCGACTACTTCCACCTGCACCACACCGCCGACGACACGCTGGACAAGATCGACCCGGCGGCGCTGGCGCAGAACGTCGCCGCCTACACGGTGTTCGCGTATCTGGCCGCCGAGGCCGACGGCAGTTTCGGCAGCGAAGCCAAGCCGACCACGCCGCCGAACGAGTAATCCCGACACGCAGGCGGCAGGTACCGCCCGTGGGTCGGTACAAAAAAAAACCCGGTCGCAATGCGACCGGGCTACCGGGATTCGTCACACCCCACGCGGTGAGCGCCGTACTACTTTCACGGTCCGGAAAAACGGACCGTCGCACTGCGTGGATGTCTCTCCTCATCTACGCAGCACAACGTCCACCCCGCACTGTGCTCAGTTCTCACGTCGAGCGCCATGCGGAAAATCCGAATCGGATGTAGTCACGACGCGTTCGGTGAAACCGATCACACCGCGGGTCCGGCGCAACGCGCCGTTCCCGACAAACGCACACCTTCCGATCAGCGCGAGCGGCTGCCGTACCAGTGCGCCAACAACACCGCCGTCGCCGAAGCGACGTTGAGGCTTTCCACGGCACCGGACCCGGGAATGGACACCTGCAGATCGCAGTCGTCGGCCAGATCGCGGTCCATGCCCTCGCCCTCGGCACCCATCACATAGACCAGGCGTTGCGGCAGTTCCGTGGCGAACAGGTCCTTGCCTCCCTCCACCAGCGTTGCCGCCAGGCCGATGCCGGCCGCGCGCAGCTGCGCCATCGCCTCGGGCAGTTCCGGCAGACGCACCAGCGGCACCGACTCGGCGCCGCCTTCGGCCACGCGCGCGGCCGCGCCGGACAATGCCAGCGTGGAGCCCGGCGGCAGCAGCAGCCCGGCCACACCGAAATGCGCCGCCGAGCGCAGGATCGCGCCGAAGTTGTGCGGGTTGCCTACGCCATCCAGCCACAGCGCCAGCACCGGCGCGCCGGCCGGCAACTTGGCCAGCCATTCGTCCAGCTCCAGCATCGGCGCACGCAGCACGTCAGCCACCAGGCCCTCGTGGTGGGTGGTCGCGGCGAGCTTGTTCAGATCGCCGTCTTCCACCACACGGTAACCGACGCGGTTGGCCACGCACCATTTCAGCACCGGCTGCATGCGCGGGATCAGCGACTCGGTCAGGTACAGCTTGCGCAGCGCCTGCGGGCGATGCTCGAACAGTGCCTGCACGGCATTCCAGCCGTACAGGCGCAGCTCGTCGTTGCCGCGGCCGGGCGGCGGCGGCGTGCCACCTTCGCGCGGCGGCAACGGCGTGGCGCGCGGCGGCCGCGAGGACGGACGGCGCGCATTCTTCCAGGGATCATTCACTACGGGACAGCTCCAGCTTGCGTTGACGCCAGAAATCGGCGTTCTTGATGCCAAGTGCATCGGGGTCGAAGGTCGGATCCAGGCCGAGCTTCTTTTGACGTTCGTAGTCGCGCAGGGCCAGCATCGCCGGCTTCTGCACGATCAGGATCGCGATGATGTTCAACCACGCCATCAGGCCGACGCCGATGTCGCCCAGCGCCCACGCCATGCCGGCATTGTGGAAGGCACCGAAGATCACCATGCCGATGATGCCCAGGCGCAGCAGCAGGACGGTCAGCGGGCGCTTGGCGTTGTTGTTGACGTAGGTCAGGTTGGTCTCGGCCATGTAGTAATAGGCCATGATCGTGGTGAAGGCGAAGAAGAAGATCGCGATCGCCACAAAGGCCGCGCCGAAGCCCGGGATGACGGTTTCCACCGCCGCCTGGGCGTAACCCGCGCCTTCAGCGACACCGGCCAGGCCGGCGAACACGGGTGCGCCGCCCGGGACCGGGGAATACACGTTGTAGGTGCCCGCGGCCAGGATCAGGAACGCGGTGGCGGTGCACACCATCATGGTGTCGAAGTAGATCGCGAAGGCCTGCACGTAGCCCTGCTTGGCCGGGTGCGAAACCTCCGAGGCGGCCGCCGCATGCGGGCCGGTACCCTGGCCGGCCTCGTTGGCGTAGATGCCGCGCTTGACGCCCCACTCCACCGCCAGGCCCATCATCGCGCCGAACGCGGCATGCGCACCGAAGGCGCTGCTGAACACCGTGTGGAACATGTCCGGCACGCGGTCGTAGTTGATGATCATGATGACGATGGCCATCAGGATGAAGGCGGCGGCCATGAACGGAACGACCACCTCGGCGAAGTTGGCGATGCGCTTGACGCCGCCGAAGATCACCACGGCCAGCAGCAACGAGACCACGATGCCGATGCCCAGCTTGAGCGCCTGCACCGATTCCAGGCCCATGAACTGACCATCCAGTGGCCCGCACAGCGCACCGCCGCGGCAGGCATTGATGATGCTGTCGGCGATGGCATTGGCCTGCACGCCCGGCATCAGGAAGCCGGCGGCGATGATGGTGGCCACGGCGAAGGCCAAGGCGTACCACTTCAGGCCCATGGCCTTTTCGATGTAGTACGCCGGGCCACCGCGGTAGCGGCCTTCGGCATCCTTGGTCTTGTAGATCTGCGCCAGGGTGCATTCCACATACGAGGTGGACGCACCGAGGAAGCCCATCACCCACATCCAGAAGATCGCACCGGGGCCACCGAAGGCGATCGCGGTGGCCACACCGGCGATGTTGCCGATGCCCATGCGCCCGGCCATGGACATGGCCAGCGCCTGGAACGAGGACACGCCCGCCTCGGATTTCTCACCCTGCACGGTGAGCCGGCACATCTCCACGAACCCGCGGATCTGCATGAAACGGGTACGGGCACTGAAGTACAGGCCTGCGGCAAGACACAGGAAGATCAGGGCTTTGCTCCAGATGATCCCGTTGATGAAACTGACTACTTCTTCCACGCGCTCTCTCCAGTCGGCGGAAACAAAAGGAACGTCCCCGTCGGCTGGGACCCGGTCGATTCTCCACGATCCGCGCCGGACTGCGTAGTGGCAATTTCGATGAATGGGCGGCAATGCCGCCCATTCGGGTCAGGCATGGCCGCCGACCGAGGGGGTTTCCGCTTCCTGGCGGGCCAGTTCACGCGCCACGGCTTCCGGCGAGCGGGTGTACGGGGCCAGCAGCGAGTAGAACGCCGGCACCACGAACAGCGACAGGAAGGTGGACACGGTCACGCCGAAGATCACCACCACGCCGATCGTGCCGCGGCTGGCCGAACCCGGGCCACCGGCCACCACCAGCGGGATCGCACCGACCACGGTGGCGATGGAGGTCATCAGGATCGGGCGCAGGCGCACCATCGCCGATTCGACGATGGCCTGGTGCACGTTGCGGCCCTCATCGCGCAGCTGGTTGGCGAACTCCACGATCAGGATGCCGTTCTTGGCCGCCAGGCCCACCAGCATCACGATGCCGATCTGGCTGAACAGGTTGATCGTGCCACCACTGACATACAGCCCCAGCAGCGCGCCAAGCACGCCCAGCGGCACGGTGAGCATGATCACCAGCGGATGGATGAAGCTCTCGAACTGTGCGGCCAGCACCAGGAACACCACCAGCAGGGCCATCGCGAAGGTCAGCAGCACGGCGCTGCCGGCGTTCTGGTACTCGCGCGATTCGCCCTTCCAGCTGATCTGCGCATGCTGTGGCAGCTCCTCGCTGGCCACCTGCTGGGCCCAGGCGATGGCCTCGCCCAGCGGATAGCCCGGGGCCAGGCCGGCGTTGATGGTGATCGAGCGCAGCCGGTTGAAGCGGTTGAGGCTGCCGGCTTCGGCCACTTCGCTGAGCGTGACCAGGTTGGACAGCGGGACCAGTTCGCCGCCACTGGCGCGCACGCGGATCGCGGCCAGATCCGACGGCGAGGCGCGGCCGTCGCGGCCGGCCTGGACCAGCACGTCGTACTCCTCGCCGTTGTCGACGAAGGTGGTGACGCGGCGCGAGCCCATCATGGTTTCCAGCGCGCTGCCGATCGCGGTGACCGATACGCCCAGATCGGCCGCCCGCTGGCGATCGATGTTCACGCGCATCTGCGGGCGGGTTTCCTTGTAATCCGAGTCCGCACCGACCAGGCCAGGGTTGTCGGCCATGCGCAGCAGCATGCGGTCACGCCACTGCGCGATCTCCGCGTACTCCGGGCCACCCAGCACGATCTGGAACGGCTGGCCCTGGCTGCGGACCAGACCACCCCCGACCTGGGTGCGCACGCGCACACCCCGCAGATCATTGAGGTGGGTCTGCAGCTCGGCCGCCACATCCGGGGTGGAGACATCACGTTGGCGCCAGGGCTGCAGGAACACGCTGATGCGGCCGGTGTGCATTTCCTCGCTGGAGCCCCAGCCGCCGGGCACGCGCGGGTTGGCGCGCACGATCGGCTCATCTTCGCCGACGAAGCCGGAGACGATCTTCTCGACCTGCTGGACCTGGCCGACGGTGTAATCGAAGCCGGCACCTTCCGGGCCATCGATCATGATCTGGAAGGAGCCACGGTCTTCGGCCGGGGCCAGCTCGGACGGCAGCACCTTGAGCAGCAGCGCGCTGGCCAGCAGCGACAGGATCATCACCACGATGTAGACCCAGGTGCGGGTCACGTGCGCTTCCAGGAAGCGCCCGTAGGCGGCCGACAGCCGATCCAGGTTGCGGTTGATCAGCCCGTGCAGGCCCTTCGGTGCCTGGCCGGTATGCGGCTTGAGCAGCTTGGAGGCCATCATCGGGGTCAGCGTGAGCGACACGAACGCCGACAGCGCCACCGCCGCGGCCAGCGCCACGGCCAGCTCGCGGAACAGGCGGCCGGTATTGCCTTCCAGGAAGCCGACCGGCAGGAACACCGCGACCAGCACCGCGGTGGTGGCGATCACCGCGAACGCCACCTGGGTGGTGCCGCGCTTGGAGGCGACCAGCGGCGGCTCGCCCAGATCGATACGGCGTTGCACGTTCTCCACCACCACGATGGCGTCATCCACCACCAGGCCGATACACAGCACCAGCGCGAGCAGGGTCAGCAGGTTGATCGAGAACCCGAAGGCATACAGCGCGATGAAGGCCGCGATCAGGCAGACCGGCACCGTTACCGCGGGAATCAACGCCGCGCGGAAACTGCCAAGGAACAGCCAGATCACCGCCAGCACCAGCAGCATCGCCTCGACCAGCGTGGCGTAGACGCGATCGACCGCGGCCTCGATGAAGGTGGTGTTGTCGAAGGCCACGAAGATGCGGGTACCTTCGGGCAGCGTGCTGCTGATCCGGTCGGCTTCGGCGCGCGCTTCGCGGGCGACATCCAGCGCGTTGGCGGTGGAGGTCTTGACGATGCCCAGGCCGATGTTCGGCTCACCGTTGCTGCGGTAGTACGCGCGGCGTTCGGACGAGGCCAGTTCGATCTTGGCGACATCGCCCATGCGCACGACGTACCCATCGGCGCCCTTGCCCAGCGGAATGCCGGCGAAGTCTTCCGGTTTGACGTAGTTGCGCTCCACGCGCAGGGTGAAATCGCGGTCGGCCGATTCGATGCGGCCGGCCGGCAGTTCCACGTTCTCGTTGCGCAGCGCACTTTCCACATCGCCCACGGTCAGGCCGCGCGCGGCGAGCTGGTCGCGGTCCAGCCAGATCCGCATCGCATAGCGCTGGCGGCCACCGATACGCACCTGGGCAACGCCATCGAGGCTGGAGAAGCGGTCGACGATGTAGCGGTCGGCGTAGTCGCTCAGCTCCAGCGTATCCATCGAGGTCGAGCTCATGTTGAGCCAGATGATGGGATCGGCGTCGCTCTCGACCTTGGCGATTTCCGGCGGCCGCGCCTCTTCGGGCATGCGATCGGCAACGCGGCTGACCGCATCGCGCACGTCGTTGGCGGCCGCTTCGATATCGCGGTTGGAGGTGAATTCGATACTGACCTGCGAGCGCCCGTTGGAGCTGCGCGCGTTGATCGTATCGATGCCTTCGATGCCGGCCAGCGCATCTTCCAGCACCTGGGTGATGCGGCTTTCGATGACCGCTGCCGACGCGCCGGTGTAATCGACCGAGACCGAGACGATGGGCGGATCGATCGCAGGCAGTTCGCGCAGGGTCAAGCGTGTGAATGACATGAAGCCCAGCACGACCAGCAGCAGGCTCATCACCACGGCGAAGACCGGCCGCTGGATGGAAACGTCGGAGAGCTTCATCCGGCAGTGTCCGGTTCGGCCGTCGTAGCGGCGGCCGGCGCGATCGGCGCGACCGGCGCAGCTTCTTCGGCCTGGATCTTCAGCCCCGGGCGCAGCTTGCCGGTGCCGTCCACCACGATGCGGTCGCCGGCGGCGAGCCCCTCACGGATTTCGACCACGCCGCTGCGGCGCGCGCCGGCGGTGATGTCCACGCGCTCCACGACCTGGTCCGGCGTGACCCGGAACACGTAGGAATCGCGCCCGACCTGCACCACCGCGATTTCAGGGATGACCAGCGCCTGGCGCTCGGGGCGGAACATGCGCACATCCAGCAGCATGCCTGGGCGCAGTGCGTGATCGGCATTGATGAAATCCGCGCGCACGGTGACCGCACGCGTGCCCGGATCCACGCGGGTATCGATGGTGGCGACCTGGCCTTCGAAGTTGCGGCCCGGATACGCCACGCTGGTCGCGTTGACCTTGTCACCGGTGCTCAGCGAAGCCAGCTCGGCTTCGGGCACCTGGAAGTCCACGTGCATGCGCTCGATGTCATCCAGGGTGGTGATCGCGGTGCTGGGGGTGACCAGCGAACCGGCGCTGACCTGACGGATGCCCAGCACGCCGGCGAACGGCGCGCGTACCCGGCGGTCGCCGATGTCGGACTGCATTTCGCGCACGCGGGCGTCAGCGGCATCGCGGATGGCGCGCTGCGTGTCCAGCGTGGAGCTGGCCACCAGCTGCTGGGCGGCGAGTTCGCGCTGGCGCTTGTACAGCTGGTCGGCTTCCAGGAACGTGGCCTGGGCCTGCAGCAGCGCAGCTTCCTGGGCTTGCCCGCGCAGGGTCACCAGCGGCGTGCCGGCACTGACCTGCTGGCCACTTTCGAAGTGCACCGTTTCGATGATTTCGCTGACCTTGGCGGTGACCGTCACCGACTCGCGCGCCTTGGCCGTGCCCAGGGCCTGCAGCGTGTCGCTCCATGCCGAAGCCTTCACCACCTGGGTGGTGACCGGTACGGCGTCTGCCTGCCGGCGAGCGGCCTCGTCTTTGCTGCCACACCCAGCCAAAGCGACCAAGGCGATGCCAGCGGCGAAGCGCGCTGCGATGCGTCCCAACATGTAATGCAATCCCGGTTGTTTCTCGACCGCCGAGTGTATAGAGGGGTCGAGCCGGGGCATATGTGCCAAGCGTTTACCGGCCTCTTCACATCTGCCGGTGGCGGGCGAAGGCCTTTCCGTGCTGGGGCCTGCGCAGGATGTATCGCCATGTATCGACGCATGTCGAAGTGCGCGGCACGCGCCGGGGTGTCGGCCCCGGCGGCAGCGGGCGCCGGGCGGGCGAGATGTCCCCCGCCCGGCCAACGTGCTCAGTACCGATAATTCACTTTCAACCATGCGGTACGGCCGGGTTCGTTGATACGCACCGGATCGGCCGGGAAGCCGAAATCGGCGCTGCCGGCCAGGTTCAGATGCTCGCTGTAGGCGCGGTCGAACAGGTTGTCCACGCCTGCACTGACCAGGAGCGCCTCGTTGACCCGGTAGCTGGCGTTCACGGCCAGGGTGGCGAAGCCGGCGCTGGGGCCGAGATCGCGGGCGACCACGTTGCCCTGCCCCGCCGCGACCCGGCCCTGACGCGAGACCGCGCGTGCCAGCGCCCCCACGGTCCAGCGCTCGCGTTCCCAGACGGTGCTGAGCCGGGCTTCCAGCGGCGGCATCTGCGGCAGCGCGCGGCCATCACTGCGGTTCTCGCCCCAGGCATAGGCCAGCGTGCCGCCGAGTTTCCACTGCTGCGCCAGCTGCCACTCCACGCCCGCCTCGGCGCCGGCAATGCGCGCATCGACATTGCTGGCCTGGCTGGTGCTGCCCATCATGCCGCCGTCGCGGTAGGTGAACAGGATGTAGTCCTGGATGCGCCCGGCATACGCCGAGACCCAGGCGTTGAGGCGATCAGTGCGGTACTGCAGACCCAGATCGAGCTGGGTGGTTTTTTCCGGCTGCACACCGATGAAGGCGTTGACCGCGCCGGCCGGGCCGAGCGTCGGCGAGAACAGTTCCCAGTAGTCGGGCATGCGCTCGCTATGACCGATACCGGCGTACCAGGTCAGTGCGGGGGCGATATCACGCTCGAACCGGACAAAACCGCTGCCGAGATTCTCGCGCCGGGTCTGCCCGGCAGTCGGATTCGGCATCGCCATCATGCCGCTGGTGGCGCGCTCGTCCTTCACCTCGGCACGGTCCATGCGCAGGCCACCCACCCAGCGCTGGGCAGTGCCCTCGCCCAGGGTGATCTCGGTGAACGCCCCCAGATTCCCGAAGCGCGCATCGGTGCGCCACGGCTGCTCCCGGTAGGTGTTGCGCCCCATGGCATTGCGGCTGCGGTGACGGCTGTCCTGCGCGTCCACGCCGGCCACGATGGCGATGTCCTGCCAGCGCCATTCCGATGCGATGCGGCCCCCGGTGGTGCGACGGTCGACATTGGAGCCCATCGGCATCGGCATGCTGCTGGCCGGGTTCGGCGTGCGCAGGGTGTAGTTGTCCATCACGTGGTCGGCGTCGTTGTAGTACAGGTTCGCCTGCAGCCGGTCCCATGCACCCGGCAGATTGTCCTTTTCGAAGCGCGCAGCGTAGCTGGTGCGCTTGAACGAGGCGCCATCCATGCCGCGACCGGCGTAGCGCGCGATCGCATCGCCGGTGCCGGCCGACAGCTCCAGCACGGTATCGGCATCGGGCGTCCAGCCGACGGCGACATCGCTGTTCCACTTGCGCCACCTGGAGGGCACTACATCCCCGTTGCCGTCCTTGTAGTCCTCCGATTCGGAGCGGTTGCCGTTGACCCGCACATAGCCCGGCGAAGCGCCGGCGGTGAGATCCAGCACCTGGTCGTTGCGGTTGCGCGAGCCGACCAGCGCGCTGGCGTTGATATCCACGCCCGGCTGATCGAAACGCGGGGTATCGCGCTCGAAGCGCACCGTGCCGGCCGAGGCACCGGCACCCCAGCGCACGCTCTGCGGCCCCTTGATGATGGTCAGCCGATCGAAGGTTTCCGGGGCGATGTAGGACAGCGGGTTGTCCATGCGCGAGGGACAGGCACCGATCAGATTGCCTTCGTTGCTGACGATGTTCAGGCGCGAACCGAACATGCCGCGCAGCACCGGATCACCGTTGGTGCCGCCATTGCGGATCGCCGAGAAGCCGGGAACCGTCTTCAGATAGTCAGCGCCATCGCTGGCCGGCACCGGCTGCCGCGGCAGGCGCGGATCGGTGACCCAGTGCAGCGGCGAGGAGGGCGCGGTGGCGGTGACCACCAGCGTATCGAGCGTACGGGCGTCGTCATTGGCGGCATGCAGCGGCAGCGCGACCAGGGCCAGCGACAGGGAAACAGACAGGCGCGTCAGTGCGCCCGCGCTGCGGGAAGAAACAGTCATGGTGGAACTCCAGAAAAGCACGCAGGCACGCGCCGCCATCACGGCGACACGGGCAGGAAGGGCGGTGGTCTCAGGAGAGCGCGGGGGGGCCGCGTGCGGCGTGGGCCGGCCAGCGCAGGCTGCGGGGCGTGGGCACCGCGCGCAGCACCCGCGGGGCAATGACCGGCATCGCCGGCAGCAACAGGATCAGTACCGCCAGCCACGGCATCAGCCGCGAGGCCATCATGCAGTACTCGCAGGCATCGCCATGCCCGGCATGCTCGCTCATCGGTGGCGACGATGCGGGGGTGTCGTGGGCGCTTGGCAGGGCGTGCATCGGCATGGGCTGCATCGCCATGTCATGGCGCGCCATGTCGTGCTGCTGCATGACGTGGTGGTGCACGTCGCGCCGCGCGATGTCGTGCTGCATGTCGTGCCCGGCGTGGGCATCGGGCGGCACGGGCATCGCGTGGGCCATGCCGGTCGGCATCAGCATCACCGGCGCCTCGGCATGCGCCTGTTGCCAGCGGCTGACCAGCGGCGCCAGCGCCATCAGCAACGTCGCCACGAAGGCAAGCTGCAGAAAGACGGCATACGGGCGACGGCGGACGTTCACCCCGTCATGGTAGCGCCCGAGCGTTGGCCGCCCGACCCGAAGCCCTGCGACCAACCGTCGCAGCGGCCCTTTCGAAGCGCCCACCGACCCCCTCAACCCCTCTGGAGAAAAGCCCCCTTCTGTTGAAGGGGGCGCGCCAACGGCGCGGGGTAGAGGGGGAATGCGCGGGCAGCCACCACCGTCGCTAGACGGTGATGGTCTGCGTCAGCGATTCCCACGTCGGCGGCAGCGGCCAGTTGGCTTCCTGGTTGCCGTCGATCACCCGGCGCAGGTCACGCGTGTCGATCTGCGGGGCGAGCACGTGCACCAGTTCCAGGGCGTAATCGCGCAGCACGCGGTCGCGCGGCAGCACGGCCCAGGCGATGCACTCGTCGATCGGTGCCGGGGCCGGCCAGGACCGCAGGTCTTCATCGCTGGCGTTGACCGCCATTTCGGCCAGCAGGCCTACGCCCAGGCCGGTGCGCACATACGTCTTGATCAGGTCCGCATCGAGGGCGGTCAAGGCGATGTCCGGGGTCAGCCCGGCGCTGGCGAAGGCGCGCTGCAGCGAGGAGCTGCCGCGGGTGGAGGATTCGTAGCTGATCAGCGGGTGGCTGGCGAGCGCCTGCAGGTCCGGCGCGGCGCCCGGGCGGTCCAGCGCGTGCCCGCGCGGCACCAGCACCAGCCGACGCCAGCGGTACAGCGGAATGGCTAGGCCGGCAGTGGGTTCACCGCCGGCGGTGCTGATGATGGCGATGTCCGCGTCGCCCTGGCTGAGCAGGTCCAGCGCGTCGCTTTCGGCAGCCTGCTGCAGATGCACGCTGACCTGCGGGTAGGCCTGCTTGATCCGCGCCACCGCCGGCGGCAGCACGAAGCGCGCCTGGGTATGGGTGGTGGTGAGCACCAGCTGGCCCTGGCTTTCACGGCGCTGGTTGGCGGCATACGTGCGGATGTTGTTGGCCTCGCCAAGCACGGCGCGGGCGCGGCCGATCACTTCCACGCCGGCCGGGGTCACCGCTTCCAGGCTGCGGCCCTTGCGCACGAACAGGAGAAAGCCGAGTTCATCCTCCAGCTGCTTGAGCTGCTTGGACAGGCCGGGCTGGGTGGCGTGCACACGGGACGCCGCCAGCGTGATGTTCAGCTCGGCGTCGGCGATGGCGACCAGGTAGCGAAGTTGGGTCAGCGTCATGGGCGGGCGATACGGCGCATGGAGAGGGGGCCATCCGACTGTAGGGCAAATGCCGTCACCAGCTTATAACCAAACGTTGTTTAAGAAGGTAATCAGGTCATTTCGCGCGGTCATATGCCAGCGGTACGGTCTGACCGACCCCGGCCCGGCCGCGCGCGGGCGCCTTGCGCCGCCACCGGCCCGACCCTTTCCCCCTGCCGCACGGCCCCCGGGCGGCAACGACTTCTCCGGAGCATCCCCATGGCCCTGTACGACTCCATCCTGGACACCATCGGCAACACCCCGGTGGTGCGCCTGCACCGTCTCGCCCCCGAGCACGTCACCCTGTATGCCAAGGTCGAGTCGTTCAACCCCGGCGGCTCGGTCAAGGACCGACTGGCGCTGGCGATCATTCTCGACGCCGAGGCCAAGGGCCTGCTCAAGCCCGGCGATACCATCGTGGAAGCGACCTCGGGCAACACCGGCGTGGCGCTGGCGATGGTGGCCGCCGCGCGCGGCTACAAGTTCGTGGCCACGATGGTGGAGACCTTCTCGATCGAGCGCCGCAAGCTCATGCGCGCCTATGGCGCCAAGGTGATCCTGACCCCGGCCGCCGAGCGCGGCTCGGGCATGGTGCGCCGGGCGAAGGAACTGGCCGAGGAACATGGCTGGTTCCTGGCCAGCCAGTTCGCGAACCCGGCCAATCCTGCGTATCACCGCAACACCACCGCACCGGAAATCCTGCGCGACTTCGCCGGCAAGCGGCTGGACTACTTCGTCACGGGCTGGGGCACCGGCGGCACCCTGACCGGCGTCGGCGAGGTGCTCAAAGTGGCCCGCCCGGAGACGCGCATCGTTGCCACCGAGCCGGAAGGCGCCGCCCTGCTCAAAGGCGATGAGTGGAAGCCGCACAAGATCCAGGGCTGGACCCCGGACTTCGTGCCGGAGGTGCTCAACCGCGGTGTCTACGATGAACTGCTGACCATCGACGACGCCCGCGCGATCGAGACCTCGCGCCGGCTGGCGGCCGAGGAAGGCATCTTCGTCGGCATCTCGGCCGGTGCCACGGTCGCCAGCGCGCTGGACATCGCTGCCAAGGCCGCACCCGGCGCGGTGATCCTGGCGATGCTGCCCGACACCGGCGAGCGCTACTTCTCCACCCCGCTGTTTGCCGATATCAACGAAGGCTCCGACGACGACTGGCTGGCCGGTCTGCCCTGATCTGCCCGTTGGTCCGTAGGAGCGAAGCGCCCGCCCACATCGGCGGGCGTTTTGCATGGGGCGCTTCATCTGCGGTGAAGCGATCCGGCGGCATCGTGTGAAGGTCAGCCAGCGCTCGGGCGGGTCGCACTGCCTGAGACGACGATGACGCAGCCTAGATGTCCTGCCGGGTAACGTGCAGGTCAGGCACGTCATTCCGTTGTATGGACCCGGTAACAGTCAGTAAGGAGCGGTACGCATGAAGATCGAAGTGTGGCAGGGCGACATCACGACCCTGGCGGTGGATGCGATCGTCAATGCGGCCAACGAATCCCTGCTCGGCGGTGGTGGCGTGGACGGCGCGATCCATCGTGCGGCCGGCCCTCAGCTGCTGGAGGCCTGTCGCGCCCTGCCGGAGATCCGCCCGGGCATGCGCTGCCCGACCGGCGAAGTGCGCGAGACGCCAGCGTTCGAGCTGCCGGCAAAGCATGTGTTCCACACCGTCGGCCCGGTCTGGCAGGACGGTCTGCGCGACGAGCCGGCGCTGCTGGCCAACTGCTACTGGAAATCGCTGCAGCTGGCCGAAAAACTGGATCTGGAATCGATCGCCTTCCCGGCGATCAGCTGCGGCGTGTTCGGCTATCCGCTGCACCAGGCCGCGCACATCGCCGCCACCGAGACCCTGACGTGGCAGCGCTCGCATCGCCAGCCGCGCCGGATCATCCTGGTGGCGTACAACGCGGCGACGTACAAGGCCTACCAGTCGGCGCTGGCCGCGCTGGGGCAGCCGGTCGAGCCGTCAACCTCGGCGATCTTCGCGCCGCTGGCGCTCGGGTTGCCGCCGGCGGCGGCGCACTGAGCAAACCACCGCGCAAACAAAAACGCCGGCCCAAGGCCGGCGTTTTCGTTGATGCTGGTCAGGCGTGAATCAGCCGTTCCACTTGCCCAGGGCAGCCTGGCCGTTTTCCTTGGCGCGATCGAAGATCGTCTGCTGCGCCTTGGCAACGTTCGCCTTGGTGTCCTTGGCCCACAGCTTCAACGCAGCCTGCTGCATGGCGCGGCCGTAGGAGAAGCTCAGCGGCCACGGCAGGTTGCCCATCTGGTTCATGGCATTCAGATGCGCGGTGGACTGCTCATCGCTCTGGCCACCGGACAGGAACACCACGCCCGGCAGGATCGCCGGCACGGTGCTCTTGAGGCACATCACGGTCGACTCGGCCACTTCCTCGACGTCGGCCTGCTCTTCGCAGCCCTTGCCGGAGATGACCATCGAGGCCTTCAGGATGGTGCCTTCCAGCAGCACGTTCTGCTGGTACAGCGCGTCGAACAGCGAACGCAGGGTGGCTTCGGTGACTTCGTAGCAGGTCTCGATGTCGTGGTCACCGTCCATGATCACTTCCGGCTCGACCATCGGCACCAGGCCGCATTCCTGGCACAGCGCCGCATAACGGGCCAGCGCGTGGGCGTTGGACTCGATGCAGGTGCCCGACGGGATGCTTTCACCGATGTTGATGACTGCACGCCACTTGGCGAAGCGCGCACCCAGCTTGTAGTACTCCTGCAGGCGCTCGCGCAGGCCATCCAGGCCTTCGGTGACCAGCTCGCCCGGGCAGCCGGCCAGGGCATGGGCGCCCTTGTCGACCTTGATGCCCGGGATGATGCCCTGGGCCGCCATGTACTTGGCGAACGGGACGCCATCCTTGGTGGACTGACGGATGGTCTCGTCGTACAGGATCGCGCCGGAGATGTGCTCGTTCAGCTTGGGCGTGGTGAGCAGCAGTTCGCGGTAGGCGCGACGGTTCTCCTCGGTGTTCTCCAGGCCCACGCTGGCGAAGCGCTTGCCGATGGTGCCGGTGGATTCGTCGATCGCGATGATGCCCTTGCCCGGGGCGACCATGGCCTGTGCGGTTTCAGCCAGCTGTTCGATGCTCATGTACTTCCTGTGGCGGGTGCGGGAAAACCCCAATTATAGACCCCGCCTCCCGTGAACTGACCGTCCACGGAATCTGGAAACGATTCCATCTGAAACGACGAACCCGCGCGGCCGTGAGGCCACGCGGGTCCGGGTCTTGCGGGGTGGGTCGGTTAGAGTTCGCCCAGGCCGCTCGCACGGCCGTCTTCGCCCACTTCCAGCAGGCGCAGCGTGTTGGTGGCGCCATGGGTTTCCATGTGCTCACCGCTGGTGAAGACGACGCGGTCGCCGCTCTGCAGCTGGTTCGCTTCGAACAGCAGGCGGATGCTGCCGCGCGCGGCTTCGCGCGGGGTCAGGCCGCGGCTGTCGAAGTTGATCGGGAACACATCGCGCATCAGCGCCATCTGGCGGCGGGCGCCGTCATGGCGGGTCACCGCGAACACCGGTGCCGAGGCACGGAAGCGCGACAGGTAACGCGCGGTGCCACCGGATTCGGTCATCGCCACGATCGCGCGCACGCCTACGTGCTGGGACAGGAACATGGTGGCCATGGCGATCGCCTGGTCGGCACGTTCCAGGTTGCGCGGCGAGGCACCGAAGTCGGTCTCGGTCTGGAACTGGCGTTCGGCACCGAGGCAGATACGCGCCATCGCTTCGACCGCCTTGACCGGGTACATGCCAGCGGCGGTTTCGGCCGAGAGCATCACCGCATCGGTACCGTCGATGACCGAGTTGGCCACGTCCAGCACTTCGGCGCGGGTCGGGATCGGGCTTTCGACCATCGACTGCAGCATCTGGGTGGCGGTGATCACCACCTTGTTCTGCGCCAGCGAGGCCTTGATGATCTTCTTCTGCAGGCCCGGCAGTTCGGCATCGCCGATTTCCACGCCCAGATCGCCACGCGCGACCATGACCACGTCACTGGCGTCGACGATCTCTTCGAGGTTCTCGATCGCTTCGGTGCGCTCGATCTTGGAGACCAGCGCGGCGTAGCAGCCGTGCGACTCGGCGATCTCGCGCGCGTCGTTCATGTCCTGCGCGTTGCGGCAGAAGGAGACGGCGATGAAATCCACGCCGATCTTGGCCACGATGCCGATCAGTTCTTTGTCGCGCTCGGTCAGCGCGCCCAGCGACAGGCCACCGCCCTGCTTGTTCAGGCCCTTGCGGTCGGACAGCACGCCATCGTTGAGCACCGTGTTGATGATGCGCTCGCCCTGCACTTCGATCACCTGCAGCTGCATCAGGCCATCGTCGAGCAGCAGCACGTCACCGGCCACCACGTCCTGCGGCAGACCGAGGTAGCTCACGCCGACCTGGGTGGTGTCGCCCGGCGGCGGGGTGGCCGAGGCGACCAGGTCGAAGCGGTCGCCCGCCTTGAGCTTGATCTTGCCTTCGGCGAAACGCTCGATACGGATCTTCGGGCCCGGCAGATCGGCCAGGATGCCCACTTCCACGCCCACGCGGGCGGCGGCGGCGCGCACATCGGCAGCGCGCTTGGCCTGGCCAGAGGGGTCACCGTGACTGAAGTTGAGGCGAACCACGTTCACGCCGGCGCGGAAGAGATCCTCCAGCACGCCCGGCGGGTCGGTCGCCGGTCCGAGGGTGGCAAGGATCTTGGTGCGACGCTGACGCTCAATCATGGTTAATGGGCTCCCGTTAAAGGAGTGAAATTAGCACACCCATCACGTCCCATGAATACGATTACACCGCTGGCACGCTTGGGTTTCGCCGTTGTCCTGCAGACAGCCCGAGACGACCGCGCGGACAGTCGTTTGACCGCCCGGCGGCCAGCGCCAATCGCGGCGGGGCTTTGCGCAGGACATGCGGCGGCGTACGGATCGCCGCCGCGCCCCTCAATCGATCAGGGTGAGCAGGTCGTCCGGTGCCTGCGCGAGGTGCGCCGCCCCGGCCGCCGTGAGCTCTTCGGCACCGCCGAAGCCCCACAACACGCCGATATTGCGCAGTCCGTGATGACGCGCCCCTTCGATATCCATGCGCCGGTCGCCGATCATCCAGCACTGCGCCGGGGTCAGCGACAGCCGGCGCAGGGCCTCGGCCACCAGCTGCGGCTTCTCGCTGCGGCTGCCATCCGGGGTGGCCCCGATCACGTCCTCGAAGCAGTCGCCGAACGGCAGGTGCTCGACGATGCGACGCGCGTGCGGCTCGTTCTTGGCGGTGACGATCGCCAGCCGATGGCCGCGATCCTTCAAGGTCTGCACGACCTGGCCGATCCGCGGGTAGACCTCATGCTCGCGCCAGCCGACCACGTCGAAGCGCTCGCGGTAATACGTCACCGCCTGTTCGACGTCGGCTGGATCGTTGAACAACGGCGCGAAACTGGTGCGCAGCGACGGCCCGATCCAGCGCCGCAGCTGGGCCTGCGGCGGGACCGGTTGGCCCATCTGCGTGAGCGCATGCGCCACGCACCCGGTGATCCCGACGGCCGAATCGATCAGCGTGCCGTCGAGATCGAAGAACAGCACATCGCGGCTCACGAGCCGCGGGCCTCCAGCGCGGCGACGGCCGGCAGGGTCTTGCCTTCCAGGAACTCCAGGAACGCGCCGCCACCGGTGGAGATGTAGCTCACCTGGCCCGCGATGTCGTACTTGTCGACCGCGGCCAGGGTGTCGCCGCCCCCGGCGATCGAGAACGCCGGCGAGGCCGCGATGGCACGGGCCAGCGCTTCGGTGCCATGGCTGAAGGCTTCGAATTCGAACACGCCGACCGGGCCGTTCCAGACCACGGTGCCGGCCTTGGCGATCAGGCCAGCGTAGTGCTGGGCCGTCTCCGGGCCGATATCCAGGATCAGGTCATCCTCGGCCACGTCGGCGACAGCCTTCACCGTGGCTTCGGCGTCCGGCAGGAACTGCTTGGCCACGACCACGTCGGTCGGCAGCGGGATGTCGGCGCCACGCGCCTTGGCATCGGCCACGATCTTCTTCGCGGTGTCCAGCAGGTCCGGCTCATACAGCGACTTGCCGACCGAGTAACCGGCCGCCGCGATGAAGGTGTTGGCGATGCCACCGCCGACGATCAGCTGGTCGACCTTGCCGACCAGGCTGGAGAGCAGTTCGAGCTTGGTGCTGACCTTGCTGCCGGCCACGATCGCCAGCAGCGGCTGGGCGGGCGCGAGCAGCGCCTTGGCCAGCGCGTCCAGTTCGGCCATCAGCAGCGGACCGCCAGCGGCGACCGGAGCGAAGCGGATCACGCCGTGGGTGGAGGCCTGCGCGCGGTGCGCGGTGCCGAAGGCATCCATGACGAACACATCGCACAGCGCGGCGTACTTCTTCGCCAGCGCTTCATCGTCCTTGCCTTCGCCGACATTCATGCGGCAGTTTTCCAGCAGCACGATGGAACCGGGCGCGACGTCCACGCCATCGACCCAATCACGCACCAGCGGCACCTCGACCCCCAGCAGCTGCGACAGGCGCAGCGCCACCGGGGCCAGCGAGTCGGCTTCACTCCACACGCCTTCCTTCGGACGTCCCAGGTGCGAGGTCACCATCACGGCGGCGCCCTTCTCCAGCGCCAGCTTCAGCGTCGGCAGCGAGGCGGTGATGCGCTGCTCGGAGGTGATCTGGCCGTTGTCGATCGGCACGTTCAGATCCTGGCGGATCAGCACGCGCTTGCCGGAGAGATCGAGGTCGGTCATGCGAACGATGGACATAAGCAACTCTTTGGCTCTGGAGAAGGAAGGGCGCCGTGCGGCGCAGACGATCATTGTCCCGGCTGCGCGGGTGCATCGCAAATCCATGAGCGGGACGGAGGTAGGCGGCGACCGTTGGTCGTCGCACGCGGACATGCCGTACCGACCAACGGTCGGTACCTACCCGTTCCGGTTTGGCTGACGCAGCAGGCTGACCGCGAACCCGCCGACGATCAGCACGCCGATCACCAGCAGCGCCCACAGCAGCCACTGTTTCCAGTCGCGCTGCGGAGCCACTGCGGCATCGCCGGCGAGCACTTCCGGTGCACCCTGCACGGTGGCCTGCGCCGGCTGCCACTGCGCGCCATGCTGTTCGCGCAGTTGGGCGATCACGGTGGCGACCGGCGCGTCCTGGCGCTCGGCGCGCACGCTGCCGGCGGCCACCGCATACGGCGGCTCGCCCTGGCTGAGGAACACCAGCGTTTCGGGCTGGTAACCGAGCTTGAGCGTTGGCGCCGGCATCGACTGCGGCTGGCCCGCGATCAGTTTCCAGTAACGGTCGCGCGTGCTGCGCGTCAGCGGCTGGGTCTGCGATTGGCGACGGTCGGCGGCGTCCTGCAGCTGGTAGGCCACCCACGGGCCGGCGCGCACCTGCCACGGCTGATCGGCATCGTCGCGGCTCAACAGCGTCCACTGCACCACGCTGTTGTCGGCAGTGGCGATATCGGCCTGCGCGATCGGGAAGCGCCCGTCCAGCTGATACTCGAATTCACCGGGCTTGCCAGCGGTACCGGTCAGCGACTGCCAGCGCCACGCGATCGCCTGCGCGGTCGGCGCCAGCTCGGCCTGCACCGTGGACAGCGCCGGCAAGGCATCGGCGCCGATCGGCAGAATGCGGAAGTACTTGGCCTGGCGCGCGATCTCGATGCGGCGCTGCTGCAGCCGGCGACCTTCGTGCTGCAGATCCACCAGCGGCACGTCGTCGGCGATGCGCAGCCAATCGCGCAGATCGTTGCTCATCTCCACGCGCACGCGCGCCTGCAGTGGCGACTGTGTCTGCCAGTCCAGGCGCAGCGCCTGCACGCCGGTGTTCAGCGCGCTGGCGTCGATCAGCCAGCCGGCCGGTTGCCCGGCCGCACCACCGCGCCCCAGCCGCGCTTCCACCCGGCGCACGCTGCCGTCGGTATTGCGCTCGGTCAGCAGCTGCAGATCGTCGCCAGAGGTGCCGGCCATCGGCGGCAATGGGAACCATGACAGCGTCTGCCATTGCGGGGCCTGCGCCAGTGGCTGGTCGGCCGCCAGCAGGGCCGAGGGCAGTGCCTGACCTTGTGCATTGAACACCTGCACATCGGCCAGGCGTGGCGACACCGCGGTGCGGTAGACGCCATCGTCGAGCGTCAGCCGGTAGGCACCGGCCTGTGGCTGCGCGAGCTGCAGCGGCCACTGCTGGCGATAGGCCTGGCGGTCATCGGCGGCCTGGGCCTGGGCCAGCGCCGGAAGCGCCAGCGCGGTGAGGAGGATCAGCGGGCGAAAGGTCGTCAAGACTGCGGCTCCACGGCGGGGTCCGGCGCGCGCGGCGGCGCCGGTGCCAGATAGCCCACGACCGTGCACAGCAGGCCGTAAGCAATGAAAGAAGAAATGCCCAGCAGGTTGCCCAGGTGCTGGCGGTCGATCAGCACCAGCTTGGCCAGCACCACGCCCATCAACACCGCACCGACCAGCCACAGCACGCGTTGCCCGCGGCGCGAGCCCCACACCCAGCTGATCACGCCGAGCACGCTCCACACCACGGTCAGGCTGGTCTGGGCCAAGGTCGAGGACCACAAGCGTTCGTTCCACGGCACCCCGCCCCAGTGATGCACGGCGTGCAGGGTGATGCTGGTCAGGGCGACAAAGCCGGCAATCGCCAGCACCGGTATGCGCATCGCACGCAGGCCCTCCGGCGCCTGCGTGGACCACAGCCAGCGCGCGGCGAGCACCAGAACAGCGAGCTGCGCCAGTTCCACGGGGTTGAGCAGTGGCAGCCACGGCAGCGGTGCAGCGCCGGCCGGGACCAGCAACAGGCCCGCCCAGCTCACGCCAAGCACCGCGAACAACGTGCCCTGCAGCGGCGTACGCATCGGATCGAATCGTTCGCCGAGCGGCACCGTCAGCCAGCGCCAGCGCAACAGCGCCACCGCGGTGACGAGCAGCCACGGCAGCAGCATCAGGGCCAGGCCCCACCCCTGTGCCAGCGCGAAACGGTCGGCCAGCCACAGGCAGGCCAGCGACACCACGCACGGCCACAGCAACCACCACAGGAACTGCGCCGCCAGCGACGTGCGGTCGTCGCCCGCGCGCAGACACCACAGGCTGCGCACGCCCAGCAGCGCGAACACCGCCCAGGCCAGCGCGCCATACCCGGCGAACGGTTGGTCGTGCACGTCCGCCTGCCACAGCGCCAACGGGAACGCGGCCAGCACCATCGCCAGCGTGGTGAGCACCAGGGCGCGTGCCGGCCAGCGTCGATGCATCTCGGCGGCCAGCCAACCGGTGACGGCCGCGGCGATCAGCAGCGCATCCGGTTCGCTGCGGTGCGCGACGAAGCGCAGTATCTCGTGGGTGCCACTGCCCAGCCACCACAGCAGGCCCCACAGGTAGTAGACGATGGCCGGTGCGTCGCGCTGCGCACGGCGATAGCTGAAGGCCGCGGCGAAACCGGCCAGCGCCAGCAGCAGGCCGCTCATGAAGGTCGGGTTGGCGATGGCCGTGGCATCGAGATGCCAGTAGTCCGCGCCGACCACGAAGCCGAACGCGGCGCCCAGGGTCAGCAGCGCACCGGCGATCTGCGGCAGCCAGCGCTGCTGGCGCAGGCCCAGCCAGGCCAAGGCGGCCCCTTCCAGCGCGAACACGCTGGCGGTGGCCCGTGCGGACAGCGCCAGCGGCACCGCCAACGTGGCAAAGCCCACTGCGAGCACCGCATGCGACTGGCCCAGCGCGGCATAGCGCTCGCGCTTGATCAGCACCCACGCCAGCCCCGCATACAACGCGGCCAGTGCCAGCGAGCACAACGCCAGCAGCAGGCGGTCGTCCTGCAGCAGGCCGGCCTGCAGTGAGAACGCGATCAGCGGCGTGCCGAACACCAGGCTGCCATCGATCAGGTCGCGCTTGCCCGCGCTCTGCCGACGCGCATAGAGGATCGGAATCAGCAGGTAGAAGGCGAAGAACAGCAGCAGGAACGGCTCGGTGCTGGCGAACTTGTCCGCGCTGTACTGGAGCACGCCCCAGGCCGTACCGATGCCGAAGGTGAAGGCAAAGCCGAGCAGGTTCAGCGCGCGCCACGGTCGCCACCAGGCAATCGCCAGGATCGCCGCATTGAGCACCGCGTAATACGAGAACAGCGCGACATGGTTGCCGCTGCCGGTGGACAGCCATATCGGCGCCATGAAGCCGGCCAGGATGCCGAGCACGGCCAACGTGCGCGAGTTCTGCACCACCGCCAGCACGCCCATGCCGGCGATCAGCAGCACGCTGAGCGCGAACGCCGGCACGGCGGGAATCAGGTCGTAGCGCTTGAACGCGGCGAAGATGGTCAGCAGCAGGACGCCGATCGCCCCGCCCTGCAGCGCCAGCGCGAACAGGCGCCGGGTATCGCGCTGCACCCAGCCGAACACCAGCCCGGCCAGCGCCGCCAGCGCGATGGCGGCCAGGCGCAGCTCGATCGGGGCGTTCAACCAGCCCTGGTCGCTGGCGTACTTGAGCAGCGCGGCCACACCGGCCAGCAGCACCAGCATGCCGATCTTGACGGGCACGTTGCCTTCGGTGAACCACTGTTTGAGGGTGCCGACGATGCGCTCGCCGATACCCGGGTCCTGCGGTTCAACCGGCACCACCGGCGGCGCGGGCCTGGGGGGAATCGACGCCGAGGACGGCAGTGGGGGCGGCATGGCGGCCGCCGCTGCGGGTGCAGCCGTGGTATCCGCGGTCTCGACCGGCGGTTTAACCCCGGGCTGCATGCCGACGTCCAGCGGCGCGGCCACGGTGTCGACGGATTGGATATCCGTCCAGCGCAGCGGCCGTTCGGGTTCGGCTGGCACCGGCGTGGCGTCCCAGGCCGAACCTGCCGCGCGTTGCTCCAGCGCGGCCACGCGGCGGCGCAGGCCGGCGATCATCACCAGCGCCACGATCAGCAGCAGCGGGATCGCCAGCAGTACCAGCACCAGCAGGACAATCAGAGCTTCCATTCCAGGCCATCCTCAAGAGGTCGCCCCGGCTGCACCCGGCAGGCGCAGTGCCAGGGCACGCGGGCCATGCTAAAGGATCGGCGGCACACGCGGGATCAAGGCCTGGCGGGCGCCCTGAAACGACAGACCCCGGCACGGGGCCGGGGTCTGTGGAATGACGCAGGGGCAGCGCTGGCTTACGCCGCGACGACCTTGACCATTTCCAGGCACTTGTTGGAGTAGCCCCATTCGTTGTCGTACCACGACACCAGCTTGACGAAGGTGCTGTCGAGCGCGATGCCGGCATCGGCGTCGAACACCGAGGTGTGGGTTTCACCGCGGAAGTCGGTCGCCACGACCTTGTCTTCGGTGTAGCCCAGGATGCCCTTCAGCGCGCCTTCGCTCTGTGCCTTCACTTCAGCGCAGATCTCGGCGTAGGTGGCTTCCTTTTCCAGCTCGACGGTCAGATCGACCACCGACACGTCCGAGGTCGGCACGCGGAAGCTCATGCCGGTCAACTTCTTGTTCAATTCCGGGATCACCACGCCGACGGCCTTGGCCGCACCGGTGGAGGACGGAATGATGTTTTCCAGGATGCCACGGCCACCGCGCCAGTCCTTGTTGGACGGGCCATCGACGGTCTTCTGGGTGGCGGTCGCTGCGTGCACGGTGGTCATCAGGCCACGCTTGATGCCCCACTTGTCGTTGATGACCTTGGCCAGCGGGGCCAGGCAGTTGGTGGTGCACGACGCGTTGGAGACGATCGCCTGGCCGGCGTAGGTCTTGTCGTTCACGCCGAACACGAACATCGGGGTGTCGTCCTTCGACGGTGCCGACAGGATCACCTTCTTGGCGCCCGCATCGATGTGCTTCTGCGCGGTTTCCTTGGTCAGGAACAGGCCGGTGGATTCGATGACGACGTCCACGCCGACCTCGTCCCACTTCAGGTTGGCCGGATCGCGTTCCTGGGTCAGGCGGATCTTCTTGCCGTTGACCAGCAGGTCGTTGCCGGAGACTTCCACGTCGGCCTTGAAGCGGCCATGCACGGAGTCGTACTTCAGCATGTACGCCAGGTAGTCCGGCTCCAGCAGATCGTTGATGGCGACGATTTCGATGTCATTGCCGAAGTTCAGCACGGCCGAGCGCAGCACGTTGCGCCCGATGCGACCGAAACCGTTGATGCCAACCTTGATTGCCATGTTCACAAGCTCCTGCAGCCGCGACGGTGCGGCGCCGATGGAAAGGGGTGTTCATTCTAGCAGGGCCGGAACCGGCCCGGCCCGGGGAAGACGAAAGGGAACCGGTTACAACGGTAAATACCCGGATTGATCCGGATCAAGGCGCACAGCGGCGCAGGCGGGAAAACTGGCGCCATTCCCACCCGCCACGAGACCGTCTCATGCGCAAGACCTCCCCCCTCCTGCTCTCCAGCCTGGCCGCCGCCCTGGCGCTGGCCGCCGCCCCCGCCATGGCCCAGTCCAAGGGTGACTGGACGATCGGTGCCGGCGTGCACCAGGTCGCCCCGAAGTCCAACAACGGCTCGCTGGCCGGCGGCACGCTGAAGGTCGATGTCGACAACGACATCAAGCCGACCATCACCGGGGAGTACTTCATCGCCGACAACCTGGGCATCGAGCTGCTGGCCGCGCTGCCGTTCAAGCACGACATCAACATCGCCGGCCTGGGCAACGTGGGCAGCACCAAGCACCTGCCGCCGGTGGTGTCGCTGCAGTATCACTTCAACAGCAAGGGCAAGGTGTCCCCGTTCCTGGGCGCCGGCATCAACTACACCACCTTCTTCAGCGAGAAGACCGGCGGCGCGCTGGCCGGCAGCACGCTGAAGATGGAAGACTCCTGGGGCCTGGCCGCCCATGCGGGCCTGGATTTCGCGATCAACGACAAGGGCTCGCTGCGCGTTGATGTGCGCTGGATGGACATCGACAGCAAGGTCAAGCTCGATGGCGAAAAGATCGGCACCGTCAATATCGACCCGCTCGCCTACGGCGTGTCCTACGTGTTCAAGTTCTGATCGGCGGATCAGGACTGACAAGCGCAACACCCCTCGCAGCAAGACAGTTTCCCCGGCTTCGGCCGGGGTTTTTTTTGGGGCTCATTCGGCCAACAGATGCCACCCCGCTGCCTGCGCATGCAGCGTCGTCGTATCGAACACCGGCACCGTTGCATCCTGCGCGCCGACCAGCAGCATGATCTCCGTACAGCCCAGGATGATGCCCTGTGCACCGCGGTCCACCAGTCGCTGCATCGCCGCCCGGTAGGTCTCGCGCGACGCCGGCAGCACCTGCCCCTGCACCAGCTCGTCATAGATGATCCGATGCACCGCCGCGCGGTCATCGGCCTCGGGAATCAGCACCTCCAGGCCATGCGCCTGGGTGAGCCGCCCCGTGTAGAAATCCTGCTCCATGGTGAACGCGGTGCCCAGCAACCCCACCCGCTGCAGCCCGGCGGCCTTGATCGCCGCTGCCGTGGGATCGGCAATATGCAGCAGCGGAATCGCGATCGCCGCCTGCACCGCGTCGGCCAGGCGGTGCATCGTGTTGGTGCAGATCACGATGGCCGTCGCACCCGCGCCCTGCAGGCGCTGGGCCGCATCGATCATCCGCTCGGTGGCGGTATCCCAGTCGCCGGCATGCTGCAGTGCCTCGATCTCGGCGAAATCGAACGACCACAGCAGGATCCGGCCCGAGTGCAGGCCGCCCAAGGTGTAGCGCACCTGCGCGTTGATCAGGCGGTAATAGTGGGCCGAGCTTTCCCAGCTCATGCCGCCGATCAGGCCAACGATGTGGGCCATGGGGACCTCCGGATTCCGCCCGATGCGGGCACCCGGCGAGACTAGCCCACGCCGCCGGATGCTGCAGCCGGCCAGATCCCGGCAAGCCCGCGCGCGGTCAGCCCGCTAGAATGCCGCGGATGAAAATGCCTTCCCTGCTCCCGGCCACCGCCCTCGCGCTGGCCCTCACCTTTGTTTCCACCGATGCCCTGGCCTGGGGCGCACAGGGCCACCGCCTGGTGGCGCGGATCGCCGAGACCCGGCTGACCCCGCAGACCCAGGCCGAGGTTGACCGCCTGCTCGCCGCCGAGCCGGACCCGACACTGCACGCCATCGCCCCCTGGGCCGATCAGCTGCGCGCCGAGGACCCGGACCTGGGCAAGCGCTCGGCCGGCTGGCATTACGTCAACATCGGCGAAGACGATTGCCACTATGAAGTGCAGAAGCACTGCAAGAACGGCAACTGCGTGGTCGAGGCGCTGAAGGTACAGACCGCGATTCTCGGCGACCGCAGCAAGTCCGATGCAGAGCGCGCGCAGGCGCTGAAGTTCGTGGTGCACTTCGCCGGCGACATCCACCAGCCGATGCATGCCGGCTACGGCCACGACAAGGGCGGCAACGATTTCCAGGTGCAGTTCAACAACCGCGGTACCAACCTGCACTCGCTGTGGGACAGCGGCATGCTGAATGAGCAGACGCTGGATGACGACCAGTACCTCAAGCGCCTGCTCGCGCTGCCCAAACCCGCATTCGGCAAACGCTCCAACATTACTGTCGATGCCGTGCAGTGGGCCGAAGCCAGCTGCCGGATCGCCATTGCACCTGGCGTTTACCCGGACAAGCGTACGCTGGCTCCGAGCTATGCGGCGACCTATCGCCCGGTCGCCGAGCGCGAGCTGCGCCTGGCCGGCGAACGCCTGGCGGTGCTGCTCAACGACACCCTGGGCAAGCGCTGAGGTCAGTACCATGTCATTGCACGTCGCCAGTTTCTTCCACCCGGACAGCCATACCTTCAGCTACGTGGTGCATGACCCGGCGACGTTGCAGGCGGCGGTGATCGATCCCGTGCTGGATTACGACCCGGACACCGATGCACTCGGCGCCGGGCCGCTGCAGCCGTTGCTTGCGCATGTGCGCGGGCACGGCCTGCAGGTGCGCTGGCTGCTGGACACCCATGCCCACGCCGACCATGTCAGCGCCGGGCGCTGGCTGAAATCCCAGTGGCCGGACGCGACGCTGGCGATGGGCCAGGGCATCGTGCAGGTACAGCGCACCTTCGCGCCACGGTACGCGCTGGATGTACCGACCGATGGCTCGCAGTTCGACCATCTGTTCGCCGATGGCGAGCGCTTCACCCTCGGGGATATCGCCGCCGAGGTGATCGCGGTGCCGGGCCACACCAGCGACAGCGTCGCCTATCGGATCGGCGATGCGCTGTTCACCGGCGACTCGCTGTTCATGCCCGACGGCGGCACCGCACGCTGCGACTTCCCTGGCGGTGATGCGGCGCAGCTGTACCGTTCGATCCAGCGGCTGCTTTCGTTGCCAGATGCGACCCGTGTGTTCATCTGTCACGACTACGGCCCCGGTGGCCGCAAGGTCGCCAACCAGACCACGATCGGCGAGCAGCGCGCGCACAACATCCACCTGCATGACGGCATCAGCGAAGCCGCGTTCGTCGCCACGCGCCAGGCGCGCGATGCCACGCTGGCCGAACCGACGCTGATGGAGCCTTCGGTGAAGGCGAACATACAGGGCGGCCCCGCTCGCGGCGGATAGGCATCGCGCCGCGTGGTGAGGCGCACTGCTTCCCTACTTCGCCCGCGTCCCGCTGTGCACGGTCGCCTTGCCTTTCACGATTTCGAAGGTGAAGGCATACAGCAGGCTGACCGGGACAGGCTCGATGCGCGTGGCATCCTTGCAATCGCCCCGATTGGCTGGAATCTTCCCCTCCGCGAAGTGACACACGGCTGCGGGTACGTACTGCCAGACCGCCACCGCATCCTGCGCGGACTGCAACAACGGCGCATTCTCAGGGGCATTGCCAGCGGCGCATTCGTCACGGTCCTGCACCGGCAGACTTCGCTCCACGCGGCCCTGCGCATCGATGACCAACTGCAGACAGACCGTCGTGGGCGCAAGCTCACTGCGCGGATCGCGATCGCCCAGCACGGGGTCCGGGCCGGCATTGAGTTGCGGCATCCGGTAGCCTTCGGCAGCCTTCAGCTGGTAGCTCGCCACCTGCGCAGTCCCCGTGCCGTTGGCCGGATCCAAGCGCTGATGGCCCACGTTCTCCGCCCGCGTGTCCACTGACGTAAGCGTCTCATGGGTGGCACAGCCGGCCATCAACAGCGCCGCCAGTGCGGGGACGTAAGGCTGCCTCATGGTGTTGGCACCTCGTCATCCATGGCGTAGGTGACCGGAATCTTCAGCGCCGAGGCCACGGCCTTGCCGTTTCTGATCGCCGGTTCGAAGGTCCATTGCTTCGCCGCAGCCACCGTCGCCTCATCGAACACACCGGCCGGAGTCGCCTCCAGCACGCGTACGTTGGTCGCCTTGCCTTCGGCGTCGACGTCCACCCGCACCACGACCTTGCCGACGATGCTCTGCTCGAAGGCGATCTTCGGGTATGACGGCGGCGGCATCTTGTGGGCGATGGCATTGCGATCGGCCAGCACTGCGCCCTGGCCGATCCCGCTGGCGGGGACGCCGCCACTGCCCTGACTCGCCCACGCCACCGTGCAAAGCCCCACGCACATCCCGACCACCAGCACCTGGCCGGTCAACCACGGCAATGCCTTCCGCTTATGTTCCTTCAACATGGCAATACGCTCCTTCAACATCGGTTGGCTGCGCCAATGGCAGGCCATCGGGGCAACCGGGTGGACCAACTGCGCCTTGAGCAGCGCGTTGGCGTAGAGCCGGCGCAGCGCCGGATGCGGATCGACCGTGCGCGCGTCGCAGGCCAGTTCCTGGTCACGCAGGAAGCGGCGCGCCGCCCACGGCAGCAACGGGTGGAACCAGAACACGCAGCGCAGCAGGGCCAACGCGGCGTTTGCCCAGGGATCGCCATGACGGCGATGGCTGTGTTCGTGACGCAGGATCAGGTCCTGCTCGGCGGGGCTGAAGCGCTGCTCGAAGTCCGGGCCCACCACGATCCGCGGCCGCCACAACCCGACCAGCGCCGGCAGACCCGGATCGCCACTGGCCTGCCAGCTGCCATCCTGGCGCGGCTGCAGCGCGCCCAGGGCCTGCGCGAAGCGGCGCTGCGCGCGCCAACTGATGCCGGCCATCGCCACCGCGCCCAGCAGCCACACCGTCAACAGCAGCAGCGGCCACTGCGAGGCATCGTGAGGCACGGCAGGCGCGCGCAGCGCCGAGGCCATGACCATCACCGGGGCGGTCTCGGTGATCGTCAGCGGCGGCACCGGCAGGGACGGGACAACCAGCATCAGCGGCAGCAACCACCAGCTGCGGTAGGCCAGCGCTGCGCCCCCCAGCCGCAGCAGCAGAGGCCTGGCGGCGGCCAATACCAGCGTCGCCACCGACAGCCATACGCTGGCCTGCAGCAGCCCATCGAGCAGGTCAGTCATGGTCCAGCGCCTGGATGAGTTGCTTCAGTTCGGCGATGTCCTGCGCGCTGAGCTCCCCGCGCTGGCTGAAATGCGCCACCAGCGGCGCGACGCGGCCGTCGAACACGCGCTCCAGGAAGCCCTCGCTCTGCTCGGCCACCCAGGCCTGCCGTTGCAGCACGGGCGAGTACAGATAGCGACGCCCCTCGCGGCTGGCACTGACCGCCCCCTTGGTCAGCAGCCGGTTGAGCAGGGTCTTGATGGTGGGCTCGGCCCAGTCACGGCTGGCCAGCGCGGCCACCACATCATCAGCGCCCAGCGGATGGTGGCGCCACAGCACCTCCATCACCACGGCTTCGGCTTCACTGATCTGGCTCATCATTTACATCCGTAATCGACGATTCGATTACGCCCGTAATCAGCACGGGTGTCAACCCTTCGACAGCCGGTTCATGCAGCCACTGCCAGCATCGGCGCATGCCCCGCGGAGCCCTCGATGAGACGCTACCGAAAATTCGACTACCCAGTGGACGATGTGCGCCGCTTCCTGGAACCCGGCCCGGTCGTGCTGATCAGCTCGGCCTGGAAAGGCCAGCGCAACATCATGACGCTGGGCTGGCACATGGTGCTGGAGTTCACGCCCTCGCGCCTGGCGACCATGATTTCCACCGGCAACCACAGTTTCGAGTTGATCCGCCGCAGTGGCGAATGCGTCATCAATGTACCCACCGCAGAGATGCTCGATACGGTGATCGGCATCGGCAACAGCAGCGGCGCGGAGATCGACAAGTTCGCGCATTTCGGCCTGGACGCAGTGGCCGCCAGCGAGGTTGCCGCCCCCTTGATCGCCCAGTGCCACGCCAGTTTCGAATGCCGGCTGGCCGACCGCAGCCAGATCAAGAAGCACGGTCTCTTCATCTGGGAGGTGGTCAAAGCGCATGTCGCACGCGCCCCGAAACTGCCGCGCACGGTGCATTACCGGGGCGATGGCCAGTTCATGCTTTCCGGCGATGAAGTCTCGCGTCGCCGTCTGTTCAAACCGGAAATGCTGTAATGACCCGCATGATTTCGCAGGATAGCGCCGCATGACCGAACACCTGACCGACCTGGACGCCGCCGTCGACTGGCTGCTGCAGCGGGTCGATGGCCCCCTGCGCATTGGCGCCCCGCTCGCCTTGGGCAAGCCGCACCGGCTGCTCAACGCGCTATATGCCCGTGTGGAAAACGACGCCTCGCGGCCGCTGCAGCTTTACACCGCACTGTCACTGAACCCACCACGCGGCGGTGCCGGGCTGGAAGCACGCTTCATGAAACCTTTCGCCGAGCGTCATTTCGGTGAGGACTTTCCGCGGCTGGCCTACGCCGATGCAATGGTGCGCGACCAGCTGCCGGCGCATGTGCAGGTGGAAGAGTTCTACATGCAGTCCGGCGCATTGTTGAATTCCTCGCAGGCCCAGCGCAGCTACACCAGCCTCAACTACACGCACGCCGCCGATGCGGTGGCCCAGCGCGCGCCGCATGCGATCGTGCAGAAAGTGGCGATGCGCGCGAATGATCGGCGCCTGTCGCTGTCATGCAACAACGACATCACCCAGGACACGCTGGATGCGATGGTCGCGCGCGGGCTGCCACGCCCGCTGATGATCGCCGAGATCGATCCGCAGCTGCCCTATCTGGCCGGCTCGGCCACGGTGGATGTGTCGTTCTTCGATCTGGTGATCACGCCGCCGGGGCCGTACCCGGCGCTGTTCGGCCTGCCCCGCCAACCGGTCAGCGATGCCGATTACGCCATCGGCCTGTACGCCAGCACGCTGGTGCGCGATGGCGGCACGCTGCAGATCGGCATCGGCACGCTGGCCGATGCGCTCAGCCATGCACTGGTGCTGCGGCATACCGACAACGCCCGCTACCGGCAGATCCTGCAGGCGCTGGATCCCGGCCTGGCCAGCCACCCGACCGTGCTGGAGTGCGGTGGCCTGGATCCGTTCGAGATCGGTCTGTACGGCTGCAGCGAAATGCTCAACGAAGGCTTCCGCCGTCTGGTCCAGACCGGGGTGATCCGGCGCAAGGTGCATGACGATCTGGCCTTGTTGCAGCGGATCGAGAACGGCACCGCGTGGACCACCGACTACGCCACGCTCGAGGCCGAGGGCGAGTACCTGCACGGCGCGTTCTATCTGGGCTCGCCGGAGTTCTACCAGTGGCTGCGCGACCTGCCCGATGAGGAGCGCAGCGCGATCGGCATGCGCCGCATCAGTGAGATCAACCAGCTCTACGGCGGCGATGAAACGCTGGAGCGGATGCAGCGCCGCGATGCGCGCTTCTTCAACTCCTGCATGATGGCCACCGCGTTGGGGGCTGCGGTTTCCGATGCGCTGGAAGACGGCAGTGTGGTCTCCGGCGTGGGCGGCCAGTACAACTTCGTGGCGATGGCGCATGCCCTGCCCGGCGCCCGCAGCGCGCTGATCTTCCGCGCCACCCGCGAGGACAAGGGCGTCCTGCACTCCAACGTGCGCTGGAACTACGGCCACACCACGATCCCGCGGCACCTGCGCGATCTCTACATCAACGAGTACGGCATCGCCGACCTGCGCAACATGACCGACGAGGACTGCGTGATCGCGATGGCTGCGATCACCGATGCACAGTTCCAGGCCGCGTTGCTGGACAAGGCGAAGGCCTCGAAGAAACTGGCGACCGGTTTCACTCCGTCCGCCGATGGACAGCGCAACACCGCTGCGGCGGTCAGTGCGTCGCTGGCGCCGTTCCGCCAGTCCGGGCTGCTGCCGGATTACCCGCTGGGCAGCGATTTCACCGAGGTCGAGCAGCACCTGGTCAAGGCGCTGGGCTGGCTGAAGCAGAACACGCAGACGCCGATGGCCAAGCTGCGCACGGTGCTGGCCGCGGTCACCCAACCCGCCGGCGATGGCGATCAGGCGTATCTGCAGCGGATGGGGCTGGAGGCGCCGACGACGATTGGCGAACGCATCGAGGCGCGGCTGGTGCGGTTGGGATTGGCGCGCACTGCAGCCGGGTGATGTAGATCCACGCCATGCGTGGATGCGTGTTGATCACGCGTCAGCAATGGTCGAGGGGTACGCCAACAGCATCCACGCATGGCGTGGATCTACCCTCGATCAAGGATGCCGTGGTGTTTGCCCTTCAACAAACGAAAAGGCCGGCTTTCGCCGGCCTTCCGCTTGATGGCGCCGAGCATGGCTCGACGCTATCCAGCCGTCATCAGTTCGCCAGCTGCGCCTTGGCCGCAGCCACGACGTGCTCGGCGGTGATGCCGAAGTGCTTGTACAGCGCCTCCGCCGGGGCCGACGCACCGAAGGTGTCGATACCCACTACCGCACCGTCCAGGCCCACGTACTGGCGCCAGAAACCGGTGACACCGGCTTCCACGGCCACGCGGTTGCGCACGGCGTTGGGCAGCACGGACTCACGGTACGCCGCGTCCTGACGCTCGAAGACGTCGGTCGACGGCATCGACACCACGCGGGTCTTGATGCCGGCGGCATCCAGCTCCGCCTTGGCGGTCACGGCCAGGCCCACTTCCGAACCGGTGCCGATCAGGATCACGTCCGGCACGCCGCCTTCCGCATCGGCCAGCACATACCCACCGCGCGCGATCTGTGCGACCTGCTCGGTGCTGCGCGGCTGGTGCGGCAGGTTCTGGCGGCTGAACACCAGGCAGCTCGGGCCGTCGGTGCGGGTGATCGCCGACTTCCAGCTGACCGCCGATTCAACCGCATCGCACGGGCGCCACACATCGTTGTTCGGGATGTAGCGCAGCGAGGCCAGATGCTCCACCGGCTGGTGGGTCGGGCCGTCTTCGCCGAGGCCGATCGAATCGTGCGTGTACACGTGGATCGCGTGGGCCGGGATCAGCGCGCTCATGCGCACGCCGTTGCGGGCGTAATCGCTGAACACCAGGAAGGTGGCGTCGAACGGAATGAACCCGCCATGCAGGGCCAGGCCGTTGGCGATCGCGGTCATGCCGAACTCGCGCACGCCGTAGTACACGTAGTTGGCGTTCGGGTCATCGGTGGCGACCGACTTGCTGGCCTTCCACAGGGTCAGGTTGGAGTGCGCCAGATCGGCCGAACCGCCCACCAGTTCCGGCAGCAGCGGCGCGAACGCTTCGATCGCCAGCTGCGAGGCCTTGCGCGAGGCGATGGTCTGGCCATCGGCCTGGACCTGGGCGATGTAGGCATCGGCCTTGGCGATGAAGTCGGCCGGCAGCTCGCCGTGCGAACGACGGATCAGCTCCTCGGCTTCGGCCGGGAACTGCGCGGCATACTTGTCGAACTGCTGTTCCCACTCGGCCTGGCGCAGGGTGCCGGTACCGCCGGCACGCCAGCCGGCGTAGATTTCTTCCGGAATCTCGAACGGGCCGTACGGCCAGCCCAGCTGCTTGCGGGTCGCGTCCAGCTCATCCTTGCCCAGCGGGGCGCCGTGGCTGGATTCCTTGCCGGCCTTGTTCGGCGAGCCGAAGCCGATGGTGGTGCGGCAGCAGATCAGGGTCGGCTTGTCGAACTGCGACAGCGCGCTGTCGATGGCGGCCTTGATGCTGTCCGGATCGTGGCCATCGACGCCGCGCACCACGTTCCAGCCATAGGCTTCGAAACGCTCGGGGGTGTTGTCGGTGAACCAGCCATCGGTGTTGCCATCGATGGAGATGTGGTTGTCATCCCAGAAGCAGACCAGCTTGGACAGGCCCCAGGTGCCGGCCAGCGAGGCGGCTTCATGCGAGATCCCTTCCATCAGGCAGCCATCGCCCAGGAACACCCAGGTGCGGTGGTCGACGATCTCGTGTTCCGGGCGGTTGTAGCGCTGAGCCAGCAGCTTCTCGGCCAGGGCGAAGCCCACGGCGTTGGCCAGACCCTGACCCAGCGGACCGGTGGTCGTCTCCACGCCGGGGGTTTCATGGTGTTCCGGGTGGCCGGCGGTCTTGCTGCCCAGCTGGCGGAACTGCTTGAGCTGCTCGATCGGCAGGTCGTAGCCGCTCAGGTGCAGCAGCGCGTACTGCAGCATCGAGCCGTGGCCGTTGGACAGCACGAAGCGGTCGCGGTTGAACCACTTGGGATTCTTGGGGTTGTGACGGAGATAGTCGTTCCAGAGCACTTCGGCGATATCGGCCATGCCCATCGGCATGCCGGGATGACCGGACTTGGCGGTTTCGACCGCATCAGCGGCAAGGAAGCGGATGGCATTGGCCAACTGGCGGCGGGTAGGCTGCGTCATGGTTCTGTCGGAGTCGGGAGGCTCCCGCGGAGCTGCGGGCAGCCCATTGTCCCACAGGTGATCGGCGGGGTCAGGCCGGAGACAGGCCAGGCCCTTAACGACAACGCCCCGCACAAGGCGGGGCGTCGGGATCCCACAGCCTGCGCAGGCTCAGTCGCGCGGGGCCGGGGCCGGGGCCGGGGCCACCGCGGCCACGACCGGACCATCGTCCACTTCGCCCTTGGCCACCAGGGTGGTCAGGGCCAGATCGCCGGTGACGTTCAGCGCGGTACGGCACATGTCCAGGAAGTGGTTCACGCCCAGGATCAGGCCGATGCCCAGCGGGTTCACGCCGACCATGGCGCAGATCATGGCCACCACCGGCAGCGAGCCGGAGGGCACGCCGGCGGTGCCGATGCCGCCCAGGATGCAGACCGCCATGACCATGAACTGCTGGCCGATGCTCAGGTCCACACCGAAGAACTGCGCCAGGAAGATCACCGTCACGCCCTCGAACAGCGCGGTGCCGTTCTGGTTGGCGGTGGCGCCCACGGTCAGCACGAAGCGCGAGACCTTCTGCGGCAGGCCCATCTGGTCGGCCACGCGCAGCGCGGTCGGCAGGGTGGCGTTGCTGGAGGCGGTGGAGAAGGCCATCACGGTGGCCTCCTGGGTGTCGCGGAAGAACGCCAGCGGCGAGCGCCCGGACAGCCACACGGCCACGCCGTAGGTCACCACCATATGCAGGCCGAGCGCCAGCACCACCACGCCCACGTAGGCACCCAGGCGGATGATCAGCTCGAAGCCGAACAGGGCGGCCAGGTTGAACATGAAGCAGGCCACCGCGTACGGGGCCAGGCGGATGACCAGGTTGATCAGGGTCATCGAGACTTCGAAGATGCCTTCGATGGCACGACGCAGCGGGGCCACCTTCTCTTCAGGCGAAAGCACCATGCCGATGCCGAACATCAGCGCGAAGAACATCAGCGACAGGATCGCGCTGTTGCTGGACGCGGCCTCGACCACATTGCCCGGCACGATCGACAGCAGCATGTCCATGCCCTTCGGCGTGCCATGGATACCGGCGACGATTTCCTTGCTGCGTTCGGCGTTCTCGGCCAGCATCTGCGCGGCCACGACCGGGTCCACGCCCACGCCGGGCTTGAGCACGTTGACCAGCACCAGGCCGATGCCCACGGCGATGCCGGACAGCACGATGGTGTAGGCCAGCGTCTTCCAGCCGATGCGGCCAAGGGCGCGGATGTCGCCCATCTCCGACACGCCCATGATCAGCGCCGAGAAGATCAGCGGCACGATCAGCATGAAGATCAGATTGAGGAACAGGCCCGAGGCCGGGGTGGTGATGTAATCCATCACCCACTTGGCACCGGTATGCAGGCCGTCGATGCTGCCACCGAGGGCATGGACGGTCAGCCCGAGGACCAGGCCGATGATGAAGCCAATGCCCATTTTCCAATGCAAAGGCAGTTTCTGCCGGGTCGTTGCAGCCTCAGTCATGGAGCGGCGTTCCTCGAAAAAATGAAATCAGCTTAGCAAAGCCGGCCGCCCTGACCGACACGCCTTTTTATGAATGCGCGGATGGATACAACGGCGCGAGGCCATTGTTCTGCGCGGCCGCACGGGCCCGCCAGTGCGGTCCGTCATGGAAGGCGCGCCGCAGCGCCTGCCGTGCCTGGCCCACATCACCGCCCTGCCCGCCCCAGCGGACCGCCTGCATCTGGAGCAACGTGTCGCGCTGCTGGGGGTTGTCGAGGCGCTCCAGCACCTGCTCCAAGGTCTGCACGCCGCCCATGCCAGCCAGCACGGCGATGATCTCGTCCAGCCCACCCGCTTCCATCGCGCGGCGCAGGTCGGCATGCGTGTACGGGCTCCCGGACGGAGCGACCGGCACACCCCCTTCGGCACCGGGCACGGCGACAGGACGACCGCGTCGGCGCCAGCCCCAGACCAGGGTCAGCAGCCACAGCAGGGCCAGGCCCGCCGACAGCGCGATCCAGCCCCACGGCCGCGGCGCGCCCTGCGCCGGCGCCAGCTGCAGATCGGTGGAGGCCGCCGCCGGTTCGCCCGGCAGCGCCGAGGTGGTGTCCACCGGCAGCGCCGGCGCGGTACTGCCGGCCACCCCGGCAGCGATGTCCAGTGGCAGGTCCGGCAGGCTGGCACTGCGCGGCTGCCCGGCGGCCACATCCCACCACGCCATGCGCAGCCCCGGCACGGTCAGCGGCCCGGCCTGGCGCGGCACGATCGCAAAACGCCGGGTCAGCTTGAGCTGTGGGGTGTTGCCGTTGAAGGTTTCATCGAACTGCGGCGGCTCGGCGAACACCTGCGCGCCGGGGCCGACATCGGGCACGGGCAGCTCAGGGAACTGCGCCTTGGTCGCGCCGTCGGCCACGGCCTCCACCACGATCGTGGCCGCCTCACCGGCACGGCCGGTGGTGGGCGCTGCGGTGTAGCGCAGGCGCAGCCCGTGCAGCGGCAGCCACGGCTGCGGTGCAGAGGCGGGTTGCGCCTGGACCTGCAGCGTGCGCTCGGCCGATGCGGCACGCAGGCGGCCATCGCCGCCGAACATGTCATTGAAGAAGCCGCCCGCGCTGCGCCCGTTGAACTGCGCGGCCGGCAGCACCAGCGGCCCGCTGCGCTCGGGAATCAGCAGGAAGCGCCGTTCCACCACGTTGTAGCGGCGCCCATTGACCTCGCGCACCAGGGTGCGGTCATCGCCCACCCGCTGCAGCGAGGCGCCGGGCGGTGTATCGAGCACCAGTTCGCCACTAAGCAGTTGCGCGGCGTAGAACAGGCGCACCACCACGCCGACACTCTGCTGCACATAGGGCGTGGGATCGTCGACCTCGGTTTCGAGGAAGGCCGCGGCATCCCCCCTGGCGGCCGCGGGGGCGGACGCGCTGCCGGCGCCGACCTGCAGGGTCAGCGGCTGGGTGCGGCTGCTGCCCACCTGCAGCGCAGGAATCTGCAGGGTGCCGGTGCGCTTCGGGCTGAGCGCGACGGCATACAGCGCGCGCGAGGTCATCGCGCCGTTGCTCCACTGCACCTGGCGGCTGCTGGTCTGGCTGCTGAGATCGAAGTCGGTCCGCAGCGGGCCATAGTCCGGCGCGCCGCCGCCCGCATCGGATTCGATGTTGAGGGTGACGGTATCGCTGTCGGTGATCTGCTCGCGGTCGAGCCAGGCGCGGGTCTGCGCGTGCGCGGCCATGCTCGCGCACAGCAGCAGGGCAAGCCCGGCGCGCAACCAGCGCTGTATCGTGGAGTGTGTCATCGCCCTTCCCGTTTCCTGCGTTCGTTTTCCAGCTGGAACTTGGCCCGCAGCAGGCTGCCGGGGTCATCCGGTACCCGCCGCATCCACGCCTCGACCGCCTGCTGCTGCTCACGCTGCTGCGGGGTGCCGCTGACCTGGCCCTGCGCCTTGTCGTTGCCGTCGTTCTGCCCCTGGCGCTGCATCGCCTGCTGCATGCGCTCGCGCTGGGCCGCGTCAGCCTGGGCCTGCGCCTGGCTGTCGGCGGCCTGTGGCGACTTCCCGCCCTCGGATTGGCCATCCTTTGGATCACCGGATGCCGGCGGCGGTGACTGCCCCTGTTCGCCCTTGTCCTGCGGCGGCGAGGACTGACCGTCGTTACCCTGACCCGGGTTCTTGCCGGGATCGGGCGGGTCGGAGGGCGGCTTTTTCCCGTCCTTCTGATCGTTGTTCTGATCGTTGTTCTGTGGCGGCCTGCGCTTGCGGGCGGCATCGACGGCGGCGCGGTTGGCGACCGCATCGGCCATGCCCGGATGCTGCTTCAGCGCACGGTCGTAGGCCTCGATGGCGGCGTCGTACTGGCCCTGTCGCGCCAGCGCGTTGCCCAGGTTGTACCAGCCGGCATCCGTATCGATGCCCTCGAACTGCTGCTGCGCCGCCTTGAAGTCACCCTTGCGGTACGCATCCACACCGGTGGACAGGCGTTGCTGATCGACCTGGTCGGCGCGTTGCCACCACGTTCCCTCGGCGGCATGTGCCGTCGTCGGCAGCGCCATCGGCAGCGCCGCCATCATCACCAGCACGGCCAGCGCGCCGCGCCGCCGGAAGGCGAACAGGGCCAGCAGCATCAGCGGTGGCAACAGCCAGAACCCTTCATCGCGCCACGTGCGGCCCTGCCCTTCGCGGCTGTCATCGGCGCTGACCCGAGGGGTCAATACGTCCAGCGCCGCGAGATCCTTGTCATCGGAGGCGATACGCGCATAGCGGCCGCCGCCACGGCTGGCGACACCCCGCAGCGTGCCCTCCTCCAGCCGCGCCGGCACGATCTGACCCTCGCCGTTGCGGTAGGCCGCGCCCTGCGGAGTACCCAGCCCGAGCACGGAGACCACGAAGCCCTGCGCGCGTGCCGAGGCAGCAGCCTGTTCGGCATCCGCATCGGCGCGATCGGTCAGCAGGAGAATGTCGCCACCGCGTGCGCCGGATTGCTGCAGCAGCTTCACCGCCGTCTCCAGCGCACGGTCGGCCCGCTGACCATCGCGCGGCATCACATCCGGCGCCAGCGCATCCAGATACAGCGCGACATTGGCCATGTCGTCGGTCAGCGGCGCCACGGTGTAGGCATCGTCGGCGTAGACGAGCAGCGCGACTTCGCCGCCCTGGCGCTCGCGCAGCAGCGTGGCCAGCTTGGCGCGCGCCTGCAGCAGGCGCGACGGTGGCAGATCGGTCGCGGTCACCCGCGAAGAGAGATCCAGCGCGACCACCAGCGGCGACGGCGTCTGCCACAGCGGCTGTGCGACCTGTCGCCATGAAGGACCGGCCAGCGCCACGATGGCGGTCGCCGTGCCAAGCAGCAGCAGGATCAACCCGCCCCAGGCGCGACGGTCGCGGCCGACCAGCAGATGGCGCAGCAGATGCGCATCCACCGTCTGACGCCAGACATTGGCGCGACGGCGACGCAGCCACCAGATCGCGACCAGCAGCGGCAGCACGAGCAGCGCCCACAAGGCATCGGGGCGGACAAAATGCAGGGCGTTCCAGCCCGCGCTCATGTCCAGCGCCTCGGCAACAACCCCGCCAAGCCGGCCAGCAGCAACGCCAGTGCCAGCGGCGGGGCGTAGCGTTCGATCCGCGGCCGCACCGCCGGGCCCGCCGATTTGACCGGCTCCAGCCGTTCCAGCTCGGCATAGATGCCGGCCAGCTCATCGGTATTGCGCGCACGGAACGAGCGGCCGCCGGTGAGCTCGGCAATCTTGTTCAGGGTTGCTTCGTCGACCGGGTCTTCGCCGGGGGCGATCTGCACGCCAAACAGGCTGATGCCCCCGTCGCCGCCGAAGGCCACCGTATAGACGCGCACACCTTCGGCCTGGGCCAGCTCGGCCGCGCGCAGCGGTTCGAGCACGCCGGCATTGCTGACCCCGTCGGTGAGCAGGATCAGCACGCGCTGCCCTTCCGGCTGTTCGCGCAGGCGTTTGACCGCCAGCGCGATCGCATCGCCGATCGCGGTCTCGCGCCCGGCCAGGCCGACCACGCTGTCGCGCAGCTGGTCACGCACGCTGGTGAGGTCGGCCGTCAACGGGGTCAGCGTATAGGCACGCTCACCGAAGATCAGCAGGCCGACACGATCGCCCACACGGCGATCGAGGAAATCGGCGAGCACGGCCTTGGCCGCGGTCAGCCGCTCGACCACCTGATTGCCAAGCATCATGTCCGCTTCGCTCATGCTGCCGGAGACGTCCACCGCCAGCATCATCTGCCGGCCCTGCTGTGGCGGCGTCACCGCTTCGCCCAGCTGCTGCGGTCGCGCGGCGGCCACGCACAGGCAGGCCCACGCCAGCCATAGCAGCGCGCGCCCCAGTCGTGGCCCGGCACCGCCCGAGGCAGCCCCGAGCGACTGCAGCTGATCGGCGGCATACGGCACCCGCAACGCGGCCCCCGCGCCGGGCCGCGATGGCCACCAGTGCATCAGGATCGGCAAGGGCAGCGCCCACAACATCCACGGCCACGCCAGGCTGTCCACCCAGGTCAACCACGTGGGCATCGTCATCGCGATCATCGGCGCCGCTCCGTCAGCAGCGACAGATAACGGCGGCGGGCCAGCACGCGCAGCCGCTGCACCGCCTCGGCATCCACGCTCGGTCGATAGCCACCATCGAGCAGCAGCGCACCATCGCCCTCGGAAAACGCCCGGCTGTTCTTCTCATCCAGGAACGCGAGCCACGCGTCGCCCTGCAGACGTTCCGCCCCGGGCTGGGACTGACGTGCCGCGCGGCGCAACAGCTCGGCGATCGCCGCCACCTCCAGCACCGGCGAACCGGCCTGGGCCACCTGTGCATCGAACAGCGCCAGCCAGCGCTGGCGCGCGCGCCGCCGGCGCCAGTGCCAGACCCAGATTCCCGCCACCACCAGCACGATCGCGCCGAACACCAGCCACCAGCCCGGCGCGGGCGGCCACCAGGGCGGTGACGGCGGCAGCTGCACATCGCGCAACGGCAGCGATGCGGCGGCGCTCATGCCACCACCGCCGTCGGCAAGGGGCTGAGCCAGCTGTCGCTGGCATCGTCGGTGGCCACCACATGCACCTGGATGCGCCGAGCCGCCAAGCGGTTCTGCAGCGCTTCCAGAGGCGCAACGAAGCGTTCGCGCCAGTGCTCACGCACCGCGGCGCTACCCAGATCCAGCAGCACGCGACGCCCCTGCGAAAGAAACGGCAGCGCATCGGCCGGCGGTGCCAGCTCCAGCGGATCGACCAGCAGCATCACCACCACCTCGTGGTGCATGGCCAATGCGGCCCAGCGTGCGCTGCTGATGGTGGCGGCGCGCGCCGGATCGGCCAGCACCACCACACGGGCACCGGGGCGCAGCAGACGTGCCGCCTGCTCCAGCGCCCGATCCAGGCCGGCGTCCTCGGCAGGCGGATCGGCATACCAGCGGGTCAGGGCGTCAAGCACGCGCAATACACCGCGGGTGCCGCCGGCCGGTGCGATCGGCGGCTCCTGGGTGCTGCCACGCACCGCAGCCAGGCGGTCGCCCTGGCGCTGCGCCAACCACGCCGCAACCGCACCGACGCGCGCGGCCTGCACGGATTTGAAGCGGACCCGGGTGCCGAAATACAGCACCGGATCGGTATCGGCGACCAGCAGCGTCAAGCGTTCGCGCTCGGCCTGAAAGAGTTTGGTATGCGCGCGCCCGGTACGCGCGGTGACGCGCCAGTCGATATGCCGCGCGTCATCGCCCGGTACATAGTCGCGGGACTCGGCGTATTCCATCCCACGCCCCCGCGCGGGCGACGGCGCACTGCCGGCGTGACCCAGACGGCCACGCCGCGCCGGCGGCGCGCGGTGCGCACTGCGGCGCAATGCCACCAGCTCGGCCAGACGCGGCCGCAGGCCATCGCCTTCAAGCGGCGTGGCCGTATGCACGGGCGTATCCATCGTGCTCAGGGCGCCGGCACGCGGGCCAGCAGCTCGGCGACCAGGCGCTCGCCATCCCAGCCTTCGGCGGTGGCTTCATAGCTGGGCAGCACGCGGTGCCGCAGCACGTCGGGCGCAACGTTGCGCACATCTTCCGGGGTGACGAAGTCGCGGCCGGCCAACCAGGCCCGGGCGCGGGCGCAGCGCTCCAGCGCGATCGAGCCACGGGGGCTCGCGCCCCACGCGATGCGCCGGGCCAGCGCCGGGTCGTAACGCGCGGCATCGCGCGAGGCCAGCACGATCTCGATGAGATAGCGCTCCAGCGCGGGCGCGACATGCAGCGAGAGCACGGCCTTGCGAGCGGCGAACACATCGCTCAACGGCATGCGGGCGGGCGCGGCGGCCGGGGTGGACAGCGCTTCGCGCGCACGCTCGCGGGCCAGGCGCAGGATTTCGGTTTCCGCCTCCGAATCCGGATAACCGATCCTTACATGCATCAGGAAGCGGTCGAGCTGGGCTTCGGGCAGCGGGAAGGTGCCCTCCTGCTCGATCGGGTTCTGCGTGGCCATCACCAGGAACAGCGACGGCAGCGGATAGGTATGGCGGCCGACGGTGACCTGGCGTTCGCCCATCGCTTCAAGCAGCGCGGACTGCACCTTGGCCGGGGCACGGTTGATTTCGTCGGCAAGCAGGATCGGATGGAAGATCGGACCGGGCACGAATTCGAAGCGGCCTTCCTGCGGGCGCCAGATCTCGGTACCGGTCAGATCGGCCGGGAGCAGATCCGGGGTGAACTGCACGCGTGAGAAATCCGCATCCAGCCGGGCGGCCAGCGCACGGATCGCGGTGGTCTTGGCCAGGCCGGGGGCACCCTCGACCAGCAGGTGACCATCGGCCAGCAATGCGGTCAGCAGGCGCTCGACGAGCGCGCTCTGGCCGACGATCTCGGAGGACAGGCCGTCGCGCAGCGCGCGGAAGGCCTCATGCAGGCGGTCGTGCTCCACCGGAGCGGGCGTGGGGGTATCGGGCATGGGGGGCGGCAGATTCATGGCATCCATGTGACCTCCACGGTGGGCGGAGGTTCCATCGCCATGATGGCAGGACAGCGCCGGTTACGACATCAAGATTGGCTGAACGCAGAAAGGGCCGCACGGGGCGGCCCTTTCGTCATTGCAGCAGCGGTGCGGCTCAGTTGACGGCCGGATTGGCCTTGGCCACGCGCAGCACCTTCGGGGTCACGAACACCAGCAGTTCGGCCTTGTCCTTGTTGCGGCTGCGCTTCTTGAACAGATTGCCCAGGAACGGCACGTCGCCCAGGAACGGCACCTTGTTGATGCTGGTGCGGTCGGTGAACTCGTACACGCCACCGATCACCACGGTCTGGCCGTCGTCCACCAGCACCGCGGTATTCACTTCGCGGCGGTTGATGGTCGGGACCTGGCCATAGCCTGCCAGCAGGATGTAGCTCTCCACTTCATCCTTCTTGACCGCCATGTTGAGGAACACACGGTTGTCGTTGGTGATGGTCGGGGTGACCTTCAGCTCCAGCACCACTTCCTTGAACTGGACGTTGGGCTGGGCCGCGGCGCCGGCCGCACCACCACCGCTGATGGTGACGTAGCCGATTTCCTTACCCTGCTTGATCACCGCTTCGCGCTGGTTGGTGGTCACCACGCGCGGGTTGGAGATGACTTCGCCGCGCGATTCGGCCTGCATCGCCGAGAGCTCCACATCCAGCAGGTAACCGGCATTGAGGATCGACAGCGCCAGCGAACCGGGGTTGTTGATCGCCGCCACCGGCAGGTTCCAGTTCAGGCCTTCGGCGAACTTGGTCGCACCACGCACCGGGATCGCGCCGGTGCGGCCACCGGCCACCCACTCGTTGATCGCCTTCTGGTACTCGGTGTCCTTGGTGCCGCGGTCGTTGATGTTGTTGTGGTTCTGATCGGTGTTGGCCCCGAAGAACACGTCCTGGCGGCTGCCGCTGATGCCGAACTTGGCGCCGAGTTCACGCGCGAAGGTATCGGTGGCGATCACGATCCGGCTTTCGATCAGCACCTGGTCGACCGGACGGTCGATCACGCTGATGAGCTCACGCATGCGCGCGATCTTCTTCGGAATGTCGCTGATCATCAGGGTGTTGGTGCGCTCGTCGGCCACGATACGGCCGCGCGAGGACAGGAACCCGCTGTCTTCCTGCGAGCTGCCACCACTGCCACCGCTGCTGCCGCCGATACCCTTGGCTTCGGTCAGCGCTTTGAAGATCGCCCCGGCGTTGTGGTAGTTGATCTGCACGTAATCGGTGACCAGATCCTCGCGGTTCTCGATCGCGATGCGCGCGTCTTCCTTGTCCTGCTCGAACTTGGCCAGTTCCGGCTGCGGTGCCACCCAGATCACGCCGCCATCGCGACGCTTGTCCAGGCCCTTGGCCCGCAGCACGATGTCCAGCGCCTGGTCCCACGGCACGTTGATCAGGCGCAGGGTCACGTTGCCCTGCACACTGTCGGAGGCGACCACGTTGAGGTTGGATTCCTCCGCGACCAGCTGCAGCACGGTGCGAACCGGCACGTCCTGGAAGTTGAAGGTGACCGGCTTGCCGCTGTAGCCGCGCTGGCCCAGGGCCGCCGCGGCCTGACTGACCGAGCTGGCAGTGACCGCGCCCGTCGCCGGGGCGGCCTGGCGCGGGCTGATCTCGACCACGTATTCGTTGCCGCTCTGGTAGGCCAGCGACTCGAACGCGGTGTTGGTGTTGAGCACCAGCTGCGTGCCGCCGCCATACGGCTTGGGATCGATGCGCTGCACGGGCGTGGCGAAGTCGGTCACGTTGATCGACTTCTGCAGGTTTTCCGGCAGGCGTGCGTTGCCGACGTCGATCACGACGCTGTTGCCCTGGCTGCGCAGATCCGGGCTCGCGCCCTGGCCATCGAACTGCAGGATCAGCCGGCCGGCGCCATCGTCGCCGCGCTTGAAGTCGATCTTGGACACCGACAGCGAGGCCGGCGCGGTCGCCGGCGCGGTGGTGGCCGCCGGTTTGGGCACTGCGCCGCTGGGCGTGGCCGCCATCAGCGTGCCGTTGGCCACCATGAGCGCGACTCCCAGCGCGCACAGGTGAAGCAACTTCTGGCGCCGGACGGAACGCAGCCGCATGGCGTTGGAAAAGGTCATCGTGCTATCCCCATAATCATTCATTGATCTTCAAGCGCGAGCGTTGCCGGCCGTTCCAGCCAGCCACCCGCGCCATCCGGCACCAGTTCAATCAGCTCAATCCGGTCCTCGAAGACCCCGGTCACCCGCCCGTCGCTCTGCCCCAGATAGACGCCCGGACGCACCCGATAGGTGACCTTGTCCGGTGCCATCACCAGCACGACGAGTCCGCCCCCACGGCCGATCGAACCCACCATGTCCAGGCTGTCCAGCGGGAAATCTTCCAGCGGCTCCTTGCGGCGGTTCGGATCCGGACGCAGCCCCGATCCCCCTTGCGGATTGGTCCAGGCGTCGGTGAACGGGTCGCGCATCCCCTGCGCGGAATATTCAAACGTCTCGAACTGCTGCATCACCGGCAGCGGCTCAAGCGGCGGTGCCGGACGTGCACGCACGTCGGCCACCCACTTCTCCAGGTTCGGTGCATCGCCGGGCGTACTGGTCACGCCGCGTGCGCAGCCGGCCAGCAGTACCACCATCAACAGACCACCTACCCGTGCGGTCGACGTCAGAGGGCTCATTTCCGGCCTCCCTTCGCAGCCTTTTCTTTCTCGGCGGCGGCCTTCTCCTGGGCTTCCATCTCCACGTCATCCAGATAACGGTAGGTCTTGACCGTTCCGGACAACTCCAGCGCACCGCTGCGGGCGGTGATGCCGGTCTTGGGATCCTTCGGCTTCAGGTTGATGTCGTGCATGGTCAGGATGACCACACGCGGCAACGAGGCCACACCACTGACGAACGCGCCGAACTGGTGGTAACTGCCCACCATGCGCAGGGCGATCGGCTTTTCGGCGTAGAACTCCTTGGGCTGCTCCGCACCGGGCTGGAACAACTCGTTGGACAGGCCGCTGGACAACGCGGTCTGGGAGATGTCGATGATCAGATCAGGCATCTCGGTCTTGCTGGGCAGCTGGCGCAGCATCTGCTGCAGCACCTGCTCCATCTGGGTCAGCTGCTGCTTGAGCGGCTCCAGATTGACCGCGCGGCCCTGTTCCTTTTCGAACTCGGTGCGCAGCTGGGTCTCGGTGCTTTCCAGCGACGCGAGCTCATCGCGCTTCCCGCTGATCAGCAGGAACCAGGCCATGAACACGATGAACAGCGCCAACAGCGCGCAGAACACGACCTTGGCCTTCTGCGGCCAATTGCCGATGTTGTTGAAGTCCAGCTCTTTGAGGTTGATCTTCTGGCTCATGCGGCGGCCCCCTTCTGGGCCGGGGCCGGCGCCGCCGGTTGTGCAGGTTGCGCGGAGGGCGTGGGCGGCACGATGCGGCTGTTGCCGGCCGGCGGGGCCGGATCAGCGGCATCGGGCGAGGCCGGTGCGTTGGGCGCCGGGGCCGGCGACAACGGGGCCACCGGCGGAACCGGGGTAGCGCCCGGCGGTGCCGGATCGGCGGTCGGCTCGATCACGCTGCCATCGGCGGCCAGCTCGGTAACGCTGCTCTGGGCCGGCAGATTGACCTTGACCACGAACATGTACGGCAGCGACTTGATGTCCGCCACCGGGCTGCTGGCGGCACCGGCCCTGTCACGCTCCGGCGCCTTGGCCTCGATGATCGACAGCTCCGGATTGGTCATCCAGCCCGAGCTTTCCAGGTTGCGCATGTAAGCACTGACACGGGCATTGGACTGGGTGCGGCCTTCCAGCGTCAGCACGTCGCCCTCCTGCTTGAGCGTGGTCAGCACTACCCCGTCGGGGATGGTCCGGACCAGCGCATCGAACAGGTGCACCATCTGCGAGCGCTTGGCCTGCAGTTCCTCGATCACGGCCTTGCGCGCCAGCAGGCGGTCCTTCTGGCGGTCCAGGCGCTCGATCTCCTTGTTCTGCTCCTTGACCTTCTCGATCTCGGCCTGCAGGAAGGTGTTGCGATCGCTCTGCCCGCTGACCTGACGGTCGTAGTAGAACCAGATCAACAGCGACAGCAGCAACCCACCGATGGCGGCGGCACCGAGCATGGCGTAGAAGTCGCGCTGGCGTTGCTTGCGCCGCTCGGCGCGCCAGGGCAATAAATTGATGCGCGCCATCAGTCAAAGCTCCTCAGCGCCAGACCGGTGGCGATCATCAGCGCCGGGGCATCCTGGGCCAGGGCATGTGCCTGCACCTTCGGGCCGAGCGTCATCTGTGCCAGCGGGTTGGCCACCACGGTGGCCACGCCCAGCTGCTCTTCCACCATGTCCGGCAGGCCGGTCAGGGCTGCGCAGCCCCCGGCGAGCACGATGTGATCGACCCGGTTGAACTCGCTGCCTGCATAGAAGAACTGCAGCAGACGGCTGATCTGCTGGACCGTGGCTTCCTTGAACGGCTCGAGCACTTCCATCTCGTAGCTTTCCGGCAACCCGCCCTGGCGCTTGGCCAGCCCGGCTTCTTCGTAGGTCAGCCCATACCGGCGCATCACTTCGTCGGTCAGCTGCTTGCCGCCGAATACCTGCTCGCGGCTGTACAGGCTGCGGCCACCGCGCAGGACGTTCAGGGTGGTCATGGTGGCGCCGATGTCCACCAGCGCGACCACGCCATCACTGGCCACCGGCAGCTCGCTGGCCACCAGGGCAAAGGCGTTCTCGACCGCGAAGGCCTCCACGTCCATGACCCGTGCCACCAGCCCGCCCAGTTCCAGCGCGGACTGGCGCAGCTCGACGTTCTCTGAACGCGAGGCGGCCAACAGCACCTGGACCATTTCCGGGTTGTTCGGAATCGCACCCAGCACTTCGAAATCGAGGTTCACTTCCTCGATCGGGTACGGGATGTAGTTGACCGCTTCGAGCTCGACCTGGGCTTCCATGTCGTTCTCGTCCAGATCGGCAGGCATCGGGATCAGCTTGGTGATCACGGCCGAGCCGGCCACGGCGGCGGCGGCGTGCCGTGCCTTGGTTCCAGAGCGGTTCACGGCACGTCGAATGGCCTCCCCGACCGCTTCGACCTCCACGATGTTCTTTTCCACAACCGCATTCGGCGGAAGTGGTTCCACGGCGTAATGTTCCACGCGGAAACGATTGCCGCTGCGGGATAACTGCAACAGCTTTACTGCAGTCGAGCTGATATCGACGCCGATAAGAGGCGACTGGCTTTTTGGGATAAGCCCCACGGTTTCTCCCCTGCCGATGGGCACTTGGACGCAGAACCTGCGACCGCGCATTAATAACGTTTTTTTTGCAAATCGCAACCGTCAAGCTGTAAAACGAGCACTACGGCTCGTTTCACGCGTCCCCAGACGGTGATCGACTGCTCTCCCCGGGAACACCCCCAGCCGTTCCCTTGCGTAATCTATACTCTGCGACCACGAAATTCGCAATCGGAATCTGTCACTGATGACACGTCTTCGCCGTTGGCTGCGCTGGATGCTGGTCGCGTTCCTGGTCCTGGCATTGATCGGCGCCGCGGTTGCCGGTGGCCTGTATTACGCCGTCTCCTCCAAGCTTCCGGACGTGCAGACCCTGCGCGACGTGGAGATGCAGGAGCCCATGTACGTCTATGCCAGCGATGGCAAGTTGATGGCGGTGTTCGGGGAAACCCGGCGCACCCCCATCACCATGAAGGACGTCCCCGAGCGCCTCAAGCAGGCGTTCCTCGCCACCGAGGATGCCCGCTTCTACGAGCATGGCGGCGTGGACTACAAGGGCATCGGCCGCGCGGTCTGGCTGCTGGCCACCACCAATGACAGGCGCGTGCCCGGTGGCTCGACCATCACCCAGCAGGTCGCCCGCCAGTTCTTCCTGAGCTCGGAATACAGCTACACCCGCAAGCTGGCCGAGATCCTGCTGGCACGCAAGATCGAGAGCGAGCTGAGCAAGGACGAGATCTTCGAGCTGTACCTGAACAAGAGTTTCTTCGGCAACCGCGCCTACGGCGTGGCCGCCGCGGCCGAGTTCTATTACGGCAAGAAGCTGGGGGAGCTGGACCTGGATGAGATGGCCTCGCTGGCCGGCATCCCCAAGTTCCCCTCCTCGGGCAACCCGATCAGCAATCCCGAGCGTGCCCGCGAGCGCCGTGACTTCTATGTGCTGCAGCGCATGGCCAGCCTGGGCTTCGTCTCCCAGGCCGAGGCCGACGCGGCCAAGGCCGTGCCGATGCATGCCACCGCGCACGAGCCGCCGGTGCAGGTCGAAGCGCCCTACGTGGCCGAGCTGGTGCGCCAGGAAATGATCGCCCGCTTCGGCGGCGACGTGGTCAACAAGGGTTACCACGTGACCACCACGATCAACGCCGAGCTGCAGACCGCGGCCAACCTGTCGGTGCGCGATGGCCTGCTGGCCTACGACCACCGCCACGGCTGGCACGGCGTGGAGCAGCACGTGGAGGTGCCGGCCGATGCCGATGCCGCCGCGCTGGCCACCAAGCTGTCCGGCATTCCGGCACAGACCGGCCTGCTGCCGGCGATCGTGGCAGCCACCGCTGCCGATGGCAGCGCGACCGTGGTGCTGGGCAACCGCAGCGAAGTGGTGCTGCCGGCCAGCGCCGCCCGCTGGACCAACAAGACGCCGGCCAAGCTGGTCACCCGCGGCGACATCGTGCGCGTGCGCGCCGGCGAGAAGGAAGGCGAGTGGCTGCTCGACCAGATCCCGCGCGGCCAGGCCGCGCTGGTCTCGCTGGACGCTGAAAACGGCGCACTGAAGGCACTGGTGGGCGGCTTCAGCTTCTCCGGCAACAAGTTCAACCGTGCCACCCAGGCGCGTCGCCAGCCGGGCTCGAGTTTCAAGCCCTTCATCTACGCGGCCGCCTTCGACAAGGGTTTCAACCCGGCCTCGATCGTGCTCGATGCGCCGGTCGTGTTCCGCGACCGCCGCGGCAAGACCTGGTCGCCGCAGAACGACGGCGGCGGTTTCCGCGGCCCGATGCGCCTGCGTGAAGCGCTGGTGCAGTCGCGCAACCTGGTCTCGGTGCGGCTGCTCGATGGCATGGGCGTGGATTACGCGCGCAAGTACATCAGCGAGTTCGGCTTCGCCGAGGCCGAGCTGCCGCCGAACCTGTCGATGTCGCTGGGCACCGCATCGCTGACGCCGCTCTCGGTGGCCCGCGGTTACGCGGTGTTCGCCAACGGCGGCTCGCGCGTGGACACCTGGCTGATCGACCGGGTGACCGACCGCGACGGCGTGGAAGTCTTCAAGGAGAACCCGGCCATCGCCTGCCGCGACTGCGCCGGCACCAGCGGGGTGCCGGTCAGCCAGGTGGTGGATGGCTTCAACTTCGGCTCCGCGCCGGCGGCCAGTGCCGCGCCGGCCAAGCCGCAGCAGGCTACGTCCACCGCCGCCACCGAAACGCCGGTGCCGGTGAACCCGGATGCCAAGGTCGCCCCGCGCGCGATCGATGCGCGTACCGCATACCAGCTCAACTCGATGATGCGCGACGTGGTCCAGCGCGGCACCGGCACCGCGGCCAAGGTGCTCGGCCGCGAGGACGTCGGCGGCAAGACCGGCTCGACCAACGATCACCGTGATGCGTGGTTCTCCGGTTTCGGCGGCCCCTACGCGACCACGGTGTGGGTCGGCCGCGATGACTTCCGCTCGCTCGGCTACCGCGAGTACGGCGGCCGCGCCGCCCTGCCGATCTGGATCGAGTACATGCGCGTTGCGCTCAAGGACACCCCGATCGCGCAGAACGAGCCGCCCTCGGGCATGGTCCAGGCCACCCTCAACGGCGCAACCGAGTGGGTCAAGGTGGAGGACATGGAGAAGCTGGAGGAGTACGACTTCAACAGCCATGCGCCGCAGGCCGACGACGCCGCGTTCGATATCTTCTGACCGCATGCGCCGGGTCCGCCCGGCGCCCCATCGCCCCGGTAGAGCCACCCCATGGGTGGCTGCACGCAAGCCCTGATCGCAGGCACAGCCACCCATGGGGTGGCTCTACCCGCCTGTCACATCGCCGGTGTACATTGCCGTGCAGGTCGCCAAGGAGTATCGGTCATGCATCGAGCCCGCCAGCATGCAGCCACGCAGACCCGTGAGCGCCGCCACCAGCTGGCGCACGAAGCCGCCCGGCTGATGGCCGAGGGCGGCATCCGCGACTATCACCAGGCCAAGCTCAAGGCCGCCACCCGGCTCGGCATCCACGATGATGCCTCCCTGCCCCGCAACACCGAGATCGAAGATGCCCTGCGCGAGTACCAGCGCCTGTTCGCCGGTGCCGACCATGGCGCGCAGTTGCGCCAGCGCCGCGAGGCCGCCCTGCGGGCGATGGACTTTCTGCAGGGTTTCTCACCCCGCCTGTGTGGCCCGGTACTGGAAGGCACCGCAGACGCCAACAGCCCCGTGCAGCTGCAGGTGCACAGCGACGATGCCGATGCCGTGCAGCGCTATCTCGATGAGCACGGCATTCCGGCCGAATCACGGACGCGCCGGCTGCGGCTGGACCGCGAGCGCAGCCTGGATGCGCCGGTCTGGGTGTTCAGCGCCGAAGACCTGACCTTCGACATCGCCGTGCTGCCGTATGACGGCCTGCGCCAGCCGCCACTGTCGGCGATCGACGAGAAGCCGATGCGGCGCGCGTCGGCCACGCAGCTGCGTGAGCTGCTGGCGGACGGCGAGATCGAGGGTTATCTGGGCGGTCGCTGAAACGACGCCCGGCCTCCTTCAGGCCTCGGCGAACTTGACCAGAAAGCGCTCGATCGCCGCGACCAGGGCCAGCGGCGTTTCGTTCATCGGGTAGTGACCCGCATTCTCCAGCACCTCCAGGGTCGCCTGCCGATAGCGGTGCAGGTAGGTCCTGTCCATGAGGGCCGCGTTGAACACGGGATCATGCTCACCGATCAGCACCTTCACCGGATGTCGGCCGATGATCTCCATGCTGAAGTCCGTGTCCGCCCAGGCCGGGAAGTACGCCGCGAATGCCTCCGGCGACGCGTGCGCCATCGAGTACTGCGCCTTCCAGTCCAGCCACGCGGCGGGCAACCGCCCTCCGGTGCTGCGATCGATGATGCCCCGACGGATGCTCACGCTGCCTGCGGCCGCTTCAAGCACCTGCCGCGCGGGCGAATCGTAGGCGATGCCACCGCACGGCACGGGTGCAACGGCGACCAGCGCGCGCACGCGATCCGGGGCGAGCACCGCGATCCGCTCGATGGCCATGCCACCCATCGAATGCCCGACCAGGCTGAAGGTCGCGATGCCCAGCGTGTCGGCCAAGGTCAGCGCGTCATTGGCGATCTCGTCGATCGTGTAGTCACCGGGCACCCCGCGCATGCCACCGTAGCCGCGGCAATCCATGAAGAGGTAGCTGAACGCCTCGCCGGACAGCCATGGCTCGATCGGTTCGAAGGCGTGGGCGTCACCAAACCAGCCATGCAGGACCAGGACAGGATGGGCGCCAGTGCCGACGCGATGAAAGGTAGTAGTGGGCATGGCTGCACCGTGCGGACGTGAGGTCGGGCCGCGATGTTAGGTCGACTGCGCGTGGCCCGCCGTCGATATCAGGCCGATGGCGATAGAATCCGGGCCATGCGCAATACCCTGCTCGATCCCTTTGAAGATCTACCTCGCGCCGTGGTGGTCACCGCCAACGACTACGCCGCCGGATCCGTCTTCCCCGATCACGCGCACCGGCGCGGTCAGTTCGCGTTTGCCTCGCGCGGCACCATCAGCCTCACCACACCCGAGGGACGCTGGCTGGTACCACCGCAGCGTGCCTGCTGGGTGCCCGCAGGCGTCGCCCACGCCATGGCGATGCGTGGCCCGGTCACGATGCTCAATGTGTTCGTGGCAGCGGACGAAGTGGCGGCGGTCCGGTTGCCTGCGCGCTGCGGCGTGTATGCCGTATCGGCGCTGCTGCGGCACCTGATGGACGATGCGGTCGACCTGCCGGCGATGTACGACCTGGACGGTCGCGGCGGTCGGCTGATGCAGCTGCTGGTCGCGGAGATCGCCGCGATGCCACGCCTGTCACTGCATGCACCGCTGCCCCGCGACCCGCGCCTTGTGCGCACCTGCCAGCAGCTGTTCGATGCGCCCTCGATCGCCGCCTCGCTCGATGAGGTCGCCGCCGAGGCGGGCATGAGCCGGCGCACGTTCACCCGCCAGTTCCGCGCGGACACCGGGGTGGGCTTTGCCGAATGGCGCCAGCAGGTGTGCCTGCTCGCCGCGATCGAACGCCTGGGTGCCGGGCAGCCGGTCACGCGGATCGCACTGGATCTGGGATACGCCAGCCCAAGCGCGTTTTCGTCGGCGTTCCGCCGCGTGCTGGGGGAATCGCCCAGCCGTTACGCGGAAGCACGCTGACGATCACCATGCGCTGAACGCCAAACGCCCCGCAATGCGGGGCATCCGACGGTGCAGGAGAATCAGCGCGTGCCGATGATCCGCACATGCTCCACATCGATATCGGTGGGCTTGAAGCGATGCGTATCGACTTCTCCCTGCAGCTCCACCACGGTCGTCGCGCTGACGGGCTGCCGGTCGGGCAGATCCTTGTCATCGATCTCGACGTCGATCTCGCCGGTGGCATCCTTGAAGCGATAGCGTTCGTGGCCGATCTTGGCGATCAGCGTGCCCTGCAGTACGACGGGCTGGTCATCGCGCTGGTCGCGGGCTTCAGCGACGGTGGTGACCGCGCTGGTCGCGCCAGGGCCGGTGTACTGGGCATGTGCGCCGGCGCTGACCACGCTCAGCGGTGCGGCGATGAGGACTACGGCGATCAGACGATTCATGAGGGACTCCATGGGCGTGAGGGTGACCGCCAAGGTTGTACCTCGATCGAAGTGAGGCCCATGCAAGAAGTACGAAAAGAGGTGACCGGCGGCGCCCAAAAAAAACGCCCCGCAGTGCGGGGCGTTTTCATCACAACCTGCCGGGGCGATCAGCCCTGGTAGTCGCGCACGTCGCTGCCGGTGTAGACCTGGCGCGGACGGCCGATCTTCATTTCCGGATCGACCTGCTGTTCCAGCCAATGGGCCACCCAGCCGGAGGTACGGCCGAGGGCGAACATGACGGTGAACATTTCGGTCGGGATCTGCAGCGCCTTGTAGATGATGCCGCTGTAGAAATCGACGTTCGGGTACAGCTTGCGGGCGACGAAGTAGTCATCCTGCAGCGCGGCCTGCTCCAGCTTGACGGCCACGTCCAGCAGCGGATCCTGCACGCCCAGCTGTTCCAGCACCTTGCCGGTCATCACACCGATGACCTTGGCGCGCGGGTCGAAGTTCTTGTACACGCGGTGGCCAAAGCCCATCAGGCGGAAGCCGGAGGTCTTGTCCTTGGCCTTGAGCACGGCGGACTCGACGTTGTCGGCCGAACCGATCTCTTCGAGCATCTTCAGCACGGCTTCGTTGGCACCGCCGTGGGCCGGACCCCACAGCGCGGTGACGCCAGCAGCGACCGACGCGTACGGGTTGGCACCGGTCGAACCGACCAGACGCACGGTCGAGGTCGAGGCGTTCTGCTCATGATCGGCGTGCAGGATGAACAGCAGATCCAGCGCCTTGACCACGTCCTGGTTCAGCTCGTACTGGCCATCGGCCGACTCGAAGGTCTGCTTCAGGAAGCGGCTGACGTAATCCAGCGAGGTGTCCGGCTTGTTGGCCGGCAGGCCCTTGCCGTGGCGGTAGATCAGGGCCGACAGGGTCGGCACCTTGGCGATCAGGCGCACCGCGGCATGACGACGCTGTTCGGCGTCGGACAGGTCCAGCGAAGCGTGGTAGATGCCCGACAGCTGCGCGATGGCGGCGGTCAGGATGGCCATCGGATGGGCATCCTTGGCGAAGCTGCCGATCAGCGTGTTGATCGACGGATCCACATCGGCTTCGGCCGCCAGCTCGTCGGTGAAGGCCTTCAGCTGCTCGGCGCTCGGACGCTCGCCGTTGATCAGCAGGTAGGCCACTTCGACGTAGCTCGACTTTTCCGAGAGCTGCTCGATGGGATAGCCGCGATACAGCAGCACGCCCTTGTCACCGTCGATATAGGTGATGGCGGACTTGCAGCTGGCGGTGGCGGTGAAGCCGGAGTCGTACGTGAAGAGACCGGTTTCCTTGGTCAGCTTCGAGATATCGACGCAATCGTTGCCGAGCGTGGGTTTGATGACTGGCAGAACAACCGACGTGTCGCCGGCGTTGAGCGTGACCTGATCAAGATCGGACACTGTGTGCGCTCCTCGAGGGAAGGCGCCCGCCCAAGCGCATGGGTCAGGCACGTGAAGGAAGTCCACGATCGTTATCGTGGATCCCGCCATTATCGCACAGCAACATTTTCGACGCCCTAGGACGGAAGTCGTAGACGCAGGTTCCGGACCGCGCCGCAGGCGCTATCCCAGCGCGCGCAAGGGCTCGCGCCAACGCACGGACACAGCGTTCCGTCGGCGGGGCATGCGGGCCTCACCTGGCGTTCAGCAAACCGGGAACAACAAAAAACAACGGCCGCCAAGGCGACCGTTGTTTTCAAGCAGCTGCGTCGACAGATCAGGCCGCGGTCGGCGCCGGCTTGCCGAAACGCTTCTGGAACTTGTCGATACGGCCGCTGGTGTCGATCACCTTGTGCTTGCCCGTGTAGAACGGATGCGAAGCCGAGGAGATTTCAACCTTGACGAGCGGATACTCGTTGCCGTCTTCCCACTTGATCGTGTCCTTGGTGGACATGGTCGAACGGGTCAGGATCTTGAAATCAGAGGTAACGTCGTGGAAAACCACGTCGCGGTAAGCAGGATGAATATCGGCCTTCATGGGCGCGCACCGTAATAAGGGCTGGTGGTCAAGAGCGGCATTATAGTCCCGGCCGCCGCAAAGGGCAAGCCGGGTCCATCAACCGTGCGAAAGGTCCGCCGCAGCGGCGTCATCAGACGCCGAGTGCCGCCCTCACCTGGGCCTCGAAACGACCCTGGTCGTAGGCCATCAGCAGCTGAGTGTTGTCAGGCTGCCCGGTCTGGCGGTTCCAGTCGACAATGGTAGCACCCCGACTGTGCACACCGGCCAGTTCCACGTTCAGCGGACGGGATTCGACCCGCAACGCGCCTTCCGGCTGCAGCGCCCAGGCCATCGCCAGGGCATCGGCGGCGTACCAGCGCTCGCCACGGCTGTCTTCGGACCACAGGCGGGTCTGGCGCGAGATCAGTTCGTAGAAACGGGCCTTGTCGCTATCGGCCGCCAGCCACTGCTCGACGTCGGCATGCAGCAGGCCGTGGGCGACGGTGGCCTCCCAATCGGCCACTTCGATGTGCGGGAAGCCGGTGAACACGATGTGCGCCGCCTCCGGATCGAAGGCGATGTTGAACTCGGCGGCCGGGGTGATGTTGCCGTGGCAGGTCACCGCCCCGCCCATGACCAGGAAGCGCTTCACGCGCTGCGGCAGGGTCGGGTCGAGCTTCAGGGCCAGCGCCAGGTTGGTCAGCGGGCCGAGTGCAACCAGGAACAGCTCACCGGCGTATTCGTGCGACAGGCGCAGGATCGCCAGCGCGGCGTGCTCGGCCTCGGCCTGGCGCTTGGCGGCCGGCAGGTTCACATCGCCAAAGCCATCGGCGCCGTGCACATGGGCGGCATCGACGGAGGGGTGCAGCAGCGGGTCGGCGGTACCGGCGTAGACCGGCACGTCGTCACGGCCAGCCACTTCGCACAGCTTCAGGGCATTGCGGACCGTGTGGTCCAGGCCTACGTTGCCGGCGGCGATGGTCAGGCCAACGATATCGTGGCGCTCATCGGCAAAGGCCATCAACAGGGCCAGGGCATCATCGACACCGGGGTCGGTGTCGATCAACAGCGGAATCTTCTTGCTCATCGTTGCCGTCTTGATAATCGGCAAGGGACTTTCGCACCCTGTCATGACAAATACAAGGCGGTGCCCGCCTGCTCCTCATGGTAGCCAGAAGGCTTTTCGGCAGCAGATGTGCGTGGCTGCTGCTTCGCTTGGTTTCCTCGCAGTCGGATGGGCCACTCCGCGGCCGGTAGGCCTGTCTACAAATGTCCCCCGGTATCCGCCTGGCGGCGGACTATGCCGACGCGTACCGCACGGCCGTGCCAATCCAGCGCCGCACGACCTGGTCGGCCACGTCCGGCGCCTCCGCCAGCAGCCGCTCGGCAAGCGCGTGCACGCCGGGCAACAGATCCGCATCGCGGGCCAGATCGGCCATCCTGAAGCCGGCCAGGCCGGTCTGTCGTGTGCCCAGCAGTTCGCCCGGGCCGCGCAGCTCCAGATCCTTCTCGGCGATCAGGAAGCCATCGTTGGTCTGCCGCATCGTTTCCAGCCGCTCGCGCGCCATGGTCGACAACGGCGCCTGATACAGCAGCACGCACCGCGAGACCGCCGAGCCGCGCCCTACCCGGCCGCGCAGCTGGTGGAGCTGGGCCAGGCCGAGACGCTCGGCGTTCTCGATGATCATCAACGAGGCATTGGGCACGTCCACGCCCACTTCGATCACGGTGGTGGCCACCAGCAGATCGATCTCACCGGCCTTGAACGCGACCATCGTCGCCAGCTTTTCACTCGCCTTCAGCCGCCCATGCACCAGCCCCACGCGCACGCCCGGCAGCAATGCCTGCAGCGATTCGAACGTGGCCTGTGCCGGCGTGGCATCGAGCTCTTCGCTTTCCTCGATCAGCGTGCAGACCCAGTACACCTGCTGACCTTCGCGGCACGCGACCGCGATGCGCTCGATCAACTCCGGCCGGCGATCATTGTTGAGTGCCACGGTCTGTACCGGCGTGCGTCCGGGCGGCAGTTCGTCGATCGCCGAGACATCCAGATCGGCGTATTCGGACATCGCCAGGGTGCGCGGAATCGGTGTCGCGGTCATCACCAGCTGGTGCGGCACGCTGCGCCCATCCGCCCCCTTGTCGCGCAGCGCCAGCCGCTGGTGCACACCGAAGCGGTGCTGCTCATCGACGATGGCCAATGCCAGGTCCTTGAACACCACACTGTCCTGCATCAGCGCGTGCGTACCGACCACCACCTGCGCCTCGCCCGAGGCGACCTCGGCCAACACCTTGGTGCGCGCCTTGCCGGTAACCTTGCCGGCCAGCCACGCCGTGCGCACGCCCAGCGGCTCCAGCCAGGCGCGCAGATTGTTCATGTGCTGCTCGGCGAGCAGCTCGGTGGGTGCGGCCAATGCGACCTGCTTGCCCCGCTCCACCGCCAGCATCGCCGCCAACGCAGCCACCACGGTCTTGCCCGAGCCGACATCGCCCTGCACCAGCCGCAGCATCGGATGCGCCTTGGCCAGGTCCTTGCGGATCTGCTCGAACACGCGCTGCTGCGCACCGGTCAGCTGGAACGGCAGGCTGTCGCGCAACTGCGCCACCAAGGCACCCTGCCCGCGCAGCGATGGCGCGTGATGCGCCTGCAACGCCATGCGCTGACGGCGCAGACTCAAGTGGTGCGCCAGCAGTTCTTCGAGGGCCAACCGGCGTTGCGCCGGATGTCGGCCCGCGGCCAGCGCCACCAGATCGGCGTCCGGCGGTGGCCGGTGCACGGTCAACAGCGCACTGCGCAGCGAGGGCAACCCCAGCCCCGACAACCACCCGGCTGGCAGCAGTTCCAGCGTGGATTCTTCCGGCAGCCTGTCCAGCGCCAGGCCGATGAACTTACGCATCGTCGCCGGCCCGACCCCCTCGACTGCCGGATAGACCGGATCGAGGCTGTCGCCCAGCTCGTCATCCTCATTGCCGCCCATCACCCGGTAACTGGGATGGACGATCTCCAGCCCGTGATGGCCAGGCTTGGCGGTGCCGTAGCAGCGGATGCGCGTGCCCACGGCAAACTGCGCGACCTGCTGGGCACGGAAATGGAAGAAACGCAGCACCAGCGTGCCGTACGAATCATCCTCGATCGCGACCTTGAGCACCGGCCGATAGCGGAACCCGCGCTCCACCGCACTCACCCGCCCCTCCACCTGCGCCGCCAGCCCCGGCTGCAACTGGGCAATGGTGGTCAGCCGGGTACGGTCTTCATAGCGCAGTGGCAGATGCAGCCACAGATCCTGCAGCGACGACAGGCCACGGGCGGCCAGCTTGATCGCCACCGCCGGCCCGATACCGGAGAGCATCGACAACGATGCCTCCCCGGCCGCGGCCAGCGCCGGTGCAGGAGCCCGTGACCGCGCCACGTCAGGCCTGGTCGAGCACCATCACCGCATCGACTTCAAAGTTGGCGGCCTTCGGCAGACCCGCCACTTCGATGGTCGAACGTGCCGGGAACGGCGCCTTGAAGTAATCCTGCATGACCGCATTGACCTTGGCGAACTCGCCCAGATCGGTCAGGTACAGGCCCAGGCGCACGATCTGATCCAACGAGCCACCGGCCTCTTCGGCCACGGCCTTCAGGTTGTCGAACGCACGACGCGCCTGCGCCTCGATATCGCCTGCACCCACGATGTCACCGGTAGCCGGGTCCAGCGGGATCTGGCCGGAGAAGTACACGGTGTTGCCGGCACGCACAGCCTGCGAATACGGACCGATGGCCGCCGGGGCCTTGGCACTGGTAATGATCTGACGGGACATGGAAGCTCCAGGGGGACAAAAATGGGCCCACCATTGTACCGCCGGACTCGCCCTCCCCGAGAAGCATCCGAAGCCGCAATCGAAGCCGCAATCCCTGGTAGAGCCGACCGTTGGTCGGCTGGCCGGAAAATGACGAAGACCGCTGGTCGGCTGGCCGGAAAATGACGAAGACGATTGGTCGGCTGGCCGGAAAATGACGAAGACCGTTGGTCGGCTGGCCGACCATATCGATCATCGCCGCGCGGGGGGCGAGCAGCCGACCAACGGTCGGCTCTACCCCGGGGTGTGCCCATTGCCCGGCGATGAGGCATTGGAGCCGATCATCGCCGCGCGGTGCACGGTAGCCGACCATCGCCGCACGGTGCACGGCAGCCGACCAACGGTCGGCTCTACCCCCCGGTGGTGTGCCCATTGCCCGGCGAAGAGGCGTTCGAGCCGATCATCGCCGCGCGGTGTGCGAGCAGCCGACCAACGGTCGGCTCTACCCCGGTGGTGCGCCAAGAGCGCCCGGCCCCATCACCGCCGCGCGGAACGCGGTTTATTGCCGGCGAACCGACTGCACCACCGACAACCGCCGCAGACGCCGCATCACTTCCGCCAGATGGTTGCGATCACGCACCTGGATATTGAACGCCAGCACCGCCGCGTTGAAATCGCGGTCCAGATAATCCACCCGCTCGATGTTGGAATGGCTCTGCGCGATCGCCGCCGCCAACTGCGCCAGCACGCCGGTCCCGTTCTCCACCTCCACGATCAACGACGTGTCGTAATCCCCCGACACCGTCGTATCCCATCCGATCGGCACCCAGCGCTCCGGCGACTTGCGCAGCTCGGCCAGGTTCGGGCAGTCCAGACGGTGCACCACGATGCCCTTGCCGGCCGTGTGGTAGCCCATGATGTCGTCGCCCGGAATCGGCTGGCAACAGTTCGCGAAGCTCACCACCCCGCGCTCGCTGCCGTTGATCAGGATCTTTTCCTGGGAATGCTTCGAATGCGCCCCACCGCGCAGCTCCGCATATGCCATCAGCGCCTGCGCGGCCTGGTTGGGCATCCAGTTGCCCAGCGCCACTTCGGCCAGCAGGGCCTCCAGGCGCGGGTAACGGTGTTCGGCCAGGAACGCATCCAGCCGCCCCTTCGGCAGGCGTTCGAGCGAGCTGTCCATCGCCTCCAGCGCGCGGTCCAGCATTCGATGGCCCAACTGCACCGCGTCCTCGTGCTCCAGCTGCTTGAGCTGATGACGGATCGCCGTGCGTGCCTTGGAACTGACCACGAACTCCAGCCACTGCGGCTTGGGCGTGGCCGAACGCGCGGTGATCACTTCCACCGTCTGCCCACTGACCAGCTTGGTGCGCAGCGGCACCAGCTTTTTGTCCACGCGCGAGGCCACGGCCATGTTGCCCACGTCGGTGTGCACCGCGTAGGCGAAATCGAGCGCGGTGGAATTGCGCGGCAGCGCCAGGATCTTGCCCTTGGGCGTGAACAGATAGACCTCGTCCGGGAACAGATCCACCTTGACGTTGTCCAGGAATTCCAGCGACGAGCCGGCGGCACGCTGCGAATCGATCAACTCCACGATCCACGCATGCGCACGGCTCTGTGCGCTGTTGGGCGAGTCGCCGCCGAACTTGTAGGTCCAGTGCGCGGCCACGCCGCGCTCGGCGATCAGGTCCATTTCCTCGGTACGGATCTGCACCTCGATCGGCGAGCCATACGGCCCGAACAGCACCGTGTGTAGCGACTGGTAACCGTTGGCCTTGGGGATCGCGATGAAATCGCGGAAGCGCCCGTCCAGCGGCTTGAAGGTGGCATGCACCGCGCCGAGCGCGTGGTAGGCGCTGGGCACGTTGCGCACGACCAGGCGGAAGCCGAACACATCCATCACCTGGTCGAAGGATTTGTTCTCGTCGTGCATCTTGTTGTAGATGCTCCACGGGGTCTTGATGCGGCTGACCAGCCGGTGCTCCAGCCCTTCCTTGGCCAGCCGCTGGGACAGCTGCACCTCCACCTGCGCCATCGCCTCCCGGCGCACCACCGGCTGGCTGCGGATGTGCTTTTCCAGGATCGCGTGGCGCCACGGATACAGCGCCTTGAAGCCCAGGTTCTGCAGCTCGCTCTTGACCAGGCTCATGCCCAGCCGCTGCGCGATCGGCGCGTAGATTTCCAGCGTTTCGCGGGCGATGCGGCCGCGCGCTTCGCGGCTCTGCGCACCCAGCGTTCGCATGTTGTGCAGGCGGTCGGCCAGCTTGATCATGATCACGCGCAGGTCGCGCGACATCGCCAGCAGCATCTTGCGGAAACTCTCCGCCGCCGCCTCCTGGCGGTCGCGGAACTTCAGCTTGTCCAGCTTGGTGACGCCATCGACCAGTTCGGCCACGGCTTCGCCGAACTCGGCGGCCAGCTCCTCGCGGGTCAGCGGCGTGTCTTCGATGGTGTCGTGCAGGATCGCGGCGATCAGCGCCTCCACGTCCAGGCCGAGCTCGGCCAGCACCTGGGCCACGGCGACCGGATGGGTGATGTAGGGCTCGCCCGACTTGCGGGTCTGGCCGGCATGCGCGGCGGCGCCTACTTCCCAGGCGCGGCGCAGCAGTGGCAGTTGGTCGGGCGGCAGATAGTGCGCTGCGCGCTCAAGCTGGAGGACATAGTCGGGTACGGCCGCGCCGGCGGGCGTGGCGACCTTGGCAGTGGGGCCTGGGTTCATGCTCAAAGACTATGCCAGCGGCGTGATATCGGCAAATCCTGAACAGGGAGTTTCACCTGCAACAACACGGCCCCGCCGCAGCCACTGGCGGCACAAACGAAACAGCCCGCCAAAAGGCGGGCTGTTCGCAGCAACAACAACGGACGCGCGAGGCGATCAGTCGTCGTTCTTGGACATGTCTTCGTCGGCGACGACTTCGGCAGCGGCCCATTCCAGTGCTTCACGCTCGGCACGCTCGCGCTCGGCCTTCTCGACTTCGTCGATCAGGGCGTTGTCGATCTTGCGGGCGGCAATTTCGCGCAGCGCCAGCACGGTCGGCTTGTCTTCGGTTTCGCTGTTGTCCAGGGTGGCCTGGACGCCATTGGCCAGCTGACGGGCGCGCTTGGACGCCATCATGACCAGTTCGAAACGGTTGTTCACGACTTCCAGACAATCTTCTACGGTGATGCGGGCCATGCGGGCTCCCGGCAGCCGGTGAGGGCTGCTCAATCGAATGAGGGAAAGGGGACGGATTGTACCGGCCAGGGCTGGACAAAATCAAGCCAACCGGCTAGCACCCCGTTGAGAATCAGTCAGTTGTGGCCGGATCCTGGGTCAGCAGGGCCTGGATGAGGCCCGCGTGGCGGACCTTCTGGGCTTCCCGGCGCAGGCGGCTGGCCGTGAAGATGGCACACAGCTCGTCCACCGCGGTCTCGAAGACCTCGTTGACGATCACGTAGTCGAAGTCGTTGAAGTGCAGCATCTCTTCACGCGCGGCGGCCAGGCGCTGGGCGATCACCGCCTCGCTGTCCTGCCCGCGCTTGCGCATCCGGTCCTGCAGCGCCTGCTTGGACGGCGGCAGGATGAACACGGTGACCGTGCCTGGCACCAGCTGGCGGACCTGCTGGGCGCCCTGCCAGTCGATCTCCAGCAGCACGTCCTGGCCGGCCGACAGCTGCGGCTCGACCGACTGCCGCGCGGTGCCCTTCCAGTCGCCATGCACCCAGGCATGTTCGAAGAAGTCGCCGGCGGCGATCATCCGCTCGAATTCCTCGGCGCTGACGAAGTGGTAGTGCTCACCATTGATTTCACCCGGGCGCGTGGCGCGCGAGGTGAACGAGATCGACAGGGCGATCTGCGGGTCGCGGGCCAGGGTGGCGTTGACGATGCTGCTTTTGCCGGCCCCGGAAGGCGCGGCCACGATGTACAGGGTGCCGCGCGCAGGCGCGCCGACGGGCGGGATCGGGCTGCTCATTCGATGTTCTGCACCTGTTCGCGGATCTGGTCGATCAGCACCTTCAGCTCGACGGCGGCATTGGAGGTGCGGCTGTCCACCGATTTGGAGCCCAGCGTGTTGGCCTCGCGGTTGAACTCCTGCAGCAGGAAGTCCAGGCGGCGACCGACCGGCTCACGCTGCTTGAAGACGCGGCGGATCTCGGCGATGTGGCTGCCCAGGCGGTCCAGCTCCTCATCCACGTCCAGCTTCTGCAGCCACATCACCAGTTCCTGTTCGGCACGGCCGGGATCGACCGGGTGCGGCAGGTCGGCCAGGCGGGCCGCCAGCTTGGTGCGCTGGCCTTCGCGGATCAGCGGGATCAGGGTGGTGACCTCGGCGGCAATGCGCTCGATGCTGTCCACGCGCTCCTGGATCGCGGTGGCCAGCTTGTCGCCTTCACGCTCACGCGCGGCAACGAAGCCGTCCAGCGCCGTATCCAGCAGCGCCAGGGCTTCGGCATGCAGCGCGGCGGCATCGACCGCCTCGCCCTGCATCACACCCGGCATCTGCAGCAGTTCGGTGAAGCTCACCTGCAGGCTCGGGAAGCTCGAGGACAGCCGGGTCGCCAGCTCGCCGAGCTGGCCCAGCAGCGCATCGTTGACCACCAGTGCACCGGTGACCTCCGGCGCGCGCAGGCGAATGACCAGATCGATCTTGCCGCGGCTGCAGCGGGAAGCGACGCGCTCGCGCAGGTGCGGCTCCAACGCACGCAGTTCTTCGGGCAGGCGGACGCCGACCTCCAGGAACCGGTGGTTGACCGAGCGCAGCTCACAGGCCAGCGTGCCCCAGCGGGTGGCGCGCTCGCCGTTGGCATAGGCGGTCATGCTTCGAATCATGCGGGTTTCCGGTGCTCTCAAAGTGCAAATGGTACCCTAGCGGTCTCCTTAGAGCCTCCTCGCCCGCCGGTCCCCGGCCCGGGCGTGGCCCCGCATCCCCCGTCTTACCGGAACTTGAGCATGACTGATTCCCGTCCCAGTGGCCGCCAGGCCGACCAGCTGCGCGAAGTGCGCATCGAGCGCGCCTTCACCCGTCACGCCGAGGGCTCGGTGCTGGTCAGCTTCGGCGAGACCCGCGTGCTGTGCACGGCCAGCGTGGAAAACCGCGTGCCGGGCTTCCTGCGTGGCAAGGGCGAAGGCTGGGTGACGGCCGAGTACGGCATGCTGCCGCGTTCGACCCACACCCGTAACGACCGCGAAGCCGCCCGCGGCAAGCAGGGTGGCCGTACCCTGGAAATCCAGCGCCTGATCGGCCGCACGCTGCGCGCCTGCATCGACCGCGGCGCGCTGGGCGAGCGCACCATCACCCTGGACTGCGACGTGCTGCAGGCCGATGGCGGCACCCGTACCGCGGCCATCACTGGCGCCTACGTGGCCCTGGTGGATGCGGTGAACTTCCTGATCAAGCGCGGTGACATCAAGCGCAACCCGATCTTCGGCGCCGTCGCGGCGGTGTCGGTGGGCGTGTACCGCGGCACCCCGGTGCTGGATCTGGATTACGCCGAAGACAGCGACTGCGATACCGACATGAACGTCGTGATGAACGACGGTGGCGGTTTCATCGAACTGCAGGGCACCGCCGAAGGCCACGCCTTCCGCCGTGATGAACTGGATGCGCTGCTGGTCCTGGCCGAAAAGGGCATCAAGGATCTGTTCGCTGCGCAGCAGGCGGCCCTGGCCAAGGCATGAACCGTCGTATCGCCCTGACCACCCTGGTAGTGGCCGACTACGACGAGGCGATCGCCTGGTACACCGGCGCGCTGGGCTTCAGCCTGATCGATGACATCGACCAGGGCGACAAGCGCTGGGTGGTGGTCGGGCCGGGCGACGGCAGCGCGGCCGCCTTGTTGCTGGCACGTGCCAGCAACGACGAACAGCGCGCGCGGATCGGCAACCAGACCGGTGGCCGGGTCGGATTTTTCCTGAACACCGATGATTTCTGGCGCGACCACGCAGCGATGACCGCGCGTGGCGTGGTCTTCCTCGAAACCCCACGCGAGGAGGTCTACGCGACGGTCGCGGTGTTCCGCGATCTGTACGGCAACACGTGGGATCTGCTGGAGCCCAAGCAATGAAACTGGTCCTGGCCAGCGGCAACGCCGGCAAACTGAAGGAACTGCAGGCCATGCTCGGCGGCCTGCCGCTGGAGATCGTGGCGCAGGGCGAACTGGGCGTCAGCGACGTCCCGGAAACCGGCCTGACCTTCGTCGAGAACGCCCTGATCAAGGCGCGCCATGCCTGCCAGAGCACCGGCCTGCCGGCGCTGGCCGACGATTCGGGCCTGATCGTGGATGCGCTCGACGGCGCACCCGGCCTGTACAGCGCGCGCTATGCCGGCAGCCCGACCAACGATGCCGCCAACAACGCCAAGCTGCTCGAGGCGATGCGCGATGTACCGGCCGATCGGCGCAGCGCCCGCTTCTATGCGGTGATCGTGCTGCTGCGCCATGCCGATGATCCCCAGCCGCTGATCTGTGAAGGCAGCTGGGAAGGCGTGATCCTCGATGAGCTGCGTGGCAGCCACGGCTTCGGCTACAACCCGCTGTTCCTGGACCCGGTGCTGGCGCAGACCGCGGCTGAAATGGCGCCGGACCTGAAGAACGCGATGAGCCACCGCGCCAAAGCCCTGCAGCTGCTCAAGCAGAAGCTGCCCGCCCTGCTGTGATGGCACACGACCCCTGCTCCCACCTGCCCGGCGAAACCTGCACGGGTGATCACGACCACGCTCCGCGGTTGGTTACGCCGCCGCTGGCGTTGTACGTGCATCTGCCGTGGTGCGTGCGCAAATGCCCGTACTGCGATTTCAACTCGCATGCGGCCAAGGGCGAGCTGCCGTTCGAGGCGTACATCGACGCGTTGATCCGCGATCTCGATCAGGATCTGCCGCTGGTCTGGGGCCGGGTGGTGAGCAGTGTGTTCTTCGGTGGCGGCACGCCGAGCCTGTTCCCGCCGGAGGCGATCGACCGTTTCCTGCAGGCGGCCTCGGCCCGGCTGCGTTTCGCGCCGAACCTGGAAGTGACGCTGGAGACCAACCCGGGCACCGCCGAGCACGGCCGTTTCGACCGCTACCGCGCGGCCGGGGTGAACCGGATCAGCTTCGGCATCCAGACCTTCAACGACGAGGCGCTCAAGCGCCTGGGCCGCATCCACGACAGCGGCGAAGCCGAGCGTGCGGTGAAGCTGGCCCAGGATGCGGGCTACGACAACTTCAACATCGACCTGATGTACGCGCTGCCGCAGCAGACGCTGGCCCAGGCCGAGCATGACCTGGAACGCGCGTTCGCGCTGCAGCCCACGCACATGTCGCACTACCAGCTCACCCTGGAGCCGAACACCGTGTTCTTCGCGCGGCCGCCGCAGGGCATCCCCGATGAAGATTCGGCATGGGACATCCAGGAGCACTGCCAGCAGATGCTGGCCGAGGCCGGCTATGCGCAGTACGAGGTCAGCGCCTACGCAAAACCCGGCCGGCAGAGCCAGCACAACCTCAATTACTGGCGCTTTGGCGACTACCTGGGGATCGGCGCCGGTGCACACGGCAAGATCAGCAGCGGCGCTGAAGAACACGTGCTGCGCCGCTGGAAGCACAAGCATCCGCAGACCTTCATGGACACTGCCGGAACCGCAGCCTCGATCGGCGGCGACGATGTGATCAGCGCCGAGCGACTGCCGTTCGAGTACATGCTCAACCTGCTGCGCCTGCATGAAGGCTTCAGCCTGAAGGATTTCGAATCGCGGACCGGCCTGCACCGGGCACGGATCGCCGAGCCGCTGCGCATTGCCGTGGCCAAGGGCTGGATGACCGTGGCCGGCGATGACGCCATGCCAACCGAACTGGGCCGGCGCTTCACCAACGACGTGGTCGAGCTGTTCCTGCCCTGAGCAGGCGGCGCCTGCCCGGACGGTAATGCCGGCCGCTGGCCGGCGCCGGGAACCTCGAACCTTGTCGCTTCTGGCAGGGACCGGGCGAAACCGTTAGATTCCGTGTTCTCAGGGGAGCTGGAAGAACATCGGATGTCTGCGCCCGCACCTTCGTCGTCCCAGCCCGACATGACCCGCTTTGCGGACGTGGCCGCGCCGCCGCGCGTGCGTCGCCTGCTGGCCGCGCTGCACGGGCTGGCAGTGCAGACCCTCACCGCGCCACTCAAACTGACCATCGTGGAGCTCGAGCGCGAGCTGTTCCGCGATGCCGAGCGCGCGCGCAACAGCCAGATCCAGGCCGACATATTCGCGCAGGCCCGCCAGCTGCATGAGGTCAACGCGCAGTTCGGCCCACGCTTCCTGGAGGCGGTGGCGGTGAGCCTGGCCAGTTTGCGCGGTCCACGCCACGCCCAGCGCATCGTCCCGACCGAGGTATCCGTTTCGGCCACCGCGCTGACCCTGGTCAACGACACCGACGTGGACCGCGACATCGTGCTGGTGGACATCATCCGCCGCGAAGCCCAGCGCTCGGCCACCGCCCTGCAGTTGCTCGGCCAACGCTTCGGGGTGCTCGCCGCCGGACCGGCCTTCGATGTCGATGACCTGCCGTTCGGCCCGCAGGCGCTGTGCCGGATCGTGCGCGAACTGGGTGAAGACTTCGCGCTGGGCCTGGAAACACAGCTGGCGCTGTACCGCGTGTTCGACCGTCAACTGCTGGAGCGGCTGGGTGAACTGCTGGAGCGCGCCAACATCCTGTTGGGGCACGAAGGCGTCCTGCCCGCGCTGGTCTACACCCCGTATCTGGCGCGCTCGGCCACGACGCGCCGGATCATCACCGGCCCCGAGCGCGGCCTGCCCGGCGCACGCGGCGGCGCGGCGGCGCGGCCCCTGACCGGCTGGAACGGCAGCGCGCCGAGCACCGGCTGGGCAGCAATGACCGAGCACGCCATGGCCTTGACCACGGCGTCCACCGCGCCGGACAGCACCACACCCATCGGTGGCGCGGCGGCGGCCTCGCCGACGGCATCGGCGTCAGTGTCAGTGTCAGCGCCGAGCCTCCCCACCAGCCCCACTGCCGCCGACCTCGGTGCACCGGCGATGTCAGCGCTGCACCAGCTGTTGGGGGCTGCCCGGCAGGCACATGCGGCCGGCGCGGTACCTGGCGGCGGAGCGCTGGCCGCGCAAGCCGTCGGCGCCTCGGCCCAGGCCGTTGCCACCCCCACGGAAAACGCCTTCCTGGCGCCCGAGGCGCTCCCCGCGCTGGCGGTACCCGCCGAAGCCGTGCACGCCACGCTGGCCAGGCTGCAGGGCCAAGCGGTCGCTCCCGGCGGCGCCCGCCGCAGCATGGCCGACCTGCACAACGCGCTGCTCGCCCAGGTCCGGGCCGAGCATGGCGCGCAGGCCTCATTGACGGTCAAGGACAGCGACACCTTCGACCTGCTCGACATGCTGTATGGACAGATCCAGCGCGAGGTGCGGCCCGAGGCCGTGGCCGCCGACCTGCTGACCCGCCTGCAGGTGCCGGTCGCCCGCGCGGCCCTGTCCGACCCGGCCTTCTTCGTGCGCGACCAGCACCCGGCGCGCGAGCTGCTCAATGCGGTAGCCGAGGCCGGCGCCAACTGGCTGGGCGAGGAAGATGTGGATCCGCAGCTGGTGCAGAAGCTCGGCCACGCGGTCGACCAGGTGGTCAACGCGTACGACGGCGATGTGGCGGTCTTCGACACCGCCAACGAGGAGATCCAGCAGCACTTCCGCGCGCTGGCGCACAAGGCCGAACTGGCCGAGCGCCGTCATGTCGAGGCCGCCCGCGGCAAGGAGCGCCTGGAGGCGGCCAAGCAACAGGCCAGCACCAGCATCGAGCAGGTGTGCGCGCAGGCCGCGCCCCCGCGCTTCGTGCAGGCGCTGCTGAAACAGGCGTGGTCGGATGTGCTCACACTCACCCTGCTGCGCAACGGCGAGACCTCGCCGCAGTGGCAGCAGCGCCAGCAGGAAACCGCCCGGATCGCCGAGGTGACCTGCCTGGCGCCGGGCGTGGCCGAGCGCGATGATGCGCTGGGCCAGCAGGTCGAGTCCGCTCTGCTGCAGGTCGGCTATCACCAGGACGAAGCAGCCGCGATCGCGCGGCGCCTGTCCACGCCCGGCGGCGAGGATGACAGCAGTTCACGTACCGAACTCACCGCCCGCCTGCGCGCCCGCACCCGGCTGGGCGAACAGGCCGATGCCAGTGATCCGCGCAAGGTCGCCCCGCTCGCGCGCAGCACCGCCGAGGACGACTGCTATCGCCAGCTGCGCACCCTGCCGTTCGGGACCTGGTTCGAGTTCACCACCAACCAGCAGGGCGACGTGCGCCGGCAGCGGTTGTCCTGGTACAGCCTGATCACCGATAACGCGCTGTTCGTCAATCAACGTGGGCAGAAAGTGGGCGAGCATTCGCTGGATGCCCTGTCGCGGTTGATGGCCCATGGCCAGGTGCGGATCGTCACCGAAGACAAGGGCAGGCTGATTGATCGTGCCTGGCAGGCCACCCTGCGGACCCTGCGCTCGCTGGCCGGCACGCCTGCGGAGAGCGCCGAATGACCACACCCGATACCCGCCGCGCGCCGCGTCGCCAGGTGGCCGAGCTGGTCCCCGTGACCGATCTGATGGCCGAGACCGTGATCGGCCGGCTCGGCAATGTCTCCGAAACCGGCATGCTGATGCTGGCCTCGGTGCCGATGCAGGACGATGCGCTGTACCAGCTGCAGTTCACCATCCCCGGCCCGCAGGGTCAGCCGCTGCTGATCGACGTCGGCGTGCACCTGCTCTGGAGCGAGCAGACCCATGCACCGGGCCAGGCCTGGGTGGGCTTCCGCTTCCTGACCTTGGCGCGCGAATCACGCGAGCAGCTGCGGCAATGGATCGCCGAGGAAACTTCGGCAGTCTGAGCGCCGGTTCCGGCACAGCGCCCGCTGGCGGATTGCGGCAGAATCTAGGGCTGCATTCCGCACTGCCAGCGAGCTTCATGCCATGAACCAGCCAGACCTCGGCGCCCTGTATTCCCACCATGCCAGCGTGATGCGCCAGCGCGCCGATGAAGCGCTGGCCCGTGGCGGCTTCGACCATCTGGTGATTCCCAGTGGCACCCTGCATTACCAGGCCTTTGATGATCGCGATTACCCGTATGCGGTGAACCCGAACTTCAAGGCCTGGCTGCCGCTGACCAAGCTGCCCAACAGCTGGCTGGTGTACACCCCCGGCAAGCGCCCGACCCTGATCTTCCATCAGCCCTTCGATTACTGGCACGTGGTGCCGGGTGCGCCGAATGGCTGGTGGGTGGAGCATGTCGATATCCAGATCATCCGCACGCCGGACGAGGCGCTGGCGCTGCTGCCCAAGGATGCCGCGCGCTGCGCGATCCTCGGTGAGCCGCAGAGTGCGCTGGGCGCCTTCGTGCCGAACAATCCCGCACCGGTCATCGATTACCTGGACTGGCAGCGCGGCTACAAAACGCCGTATGAAATCGCCTTGATGCGCGAAGCGCAGCGACTGGGCGTGCGCGGCCACCGTGCCGCCGAAGCCGCCTTCCGCGCTGGCACCAGCGAGTTCGAGATCCACATGGCGTACTGCCGTGCGGTCGGCCAGGACGCCAACGAACTGCCCTACGGCAACATCATCGGCCTCAACGAACACGCGGCCGTGCTGCACTACACCGATCTGGGCCGCAGCGCGCCGACCCCGCTGCGCAGCTTCCTGATCGACGCAGGCGCCAGCGCGTACGGCTATGCCAGCGATATCACGCGCACCTATGCGGCCAGCGGCCATGACGAATTCCAGGCGCTGATCGATGCGGTGGATGCCGCCCAGCAGCAGATGGGCGCCGGCGTGCGCGCGGGCGTGGATTACAAGCAGCTGCACATCGACGCGCACCTGTCGCTGATGGGCATCCTCAAGGACTTCGGCGTGCTCAACGTCTCGCCGGAAGCGGCGCTGGCCACCGGCGTGAGCGCGGCCTTCTTCCCGCATGGCCTGGGCCATCTGATCGGGCTGCAGGTGCATGACGTGGCCGGCTTTGCGGCCAGCGACCGCGGTGGCCGCATCGAGCGCCCGCAGGGTCACCCGTACCTGCGCATGACCCGCGTGCTGGAGCCGGGCATGGTGGTCACGATCGAACCGGGCGTGTACTTCATCGACATGCTGCTGGACGAAGTGAAGCAGGCCGGCAATGGCGCCAGCATCAACTGGGACCGCGTGGATTTCTTCCGTCCGTATGGCGGGGTGCGGATCGAGGACGAGGTGCTGTGCACCGAGGGCGATGCCGACAACCTGACCCGCCCGGTGTTCGCGGCGGCCAGCTGAGGGGAAATGCGGGTGCCGGCCAACGGTCGGCACCACCCCGACAATCCCGACATCGCGGTAGTGCCGGCCGCTGGCCGGCTCCTCACGATGCCTGGATTCCATGAGGAGCCGGCC
>NZ_JBDJMT010000014.1:0-78915 GCF_039674045.1 Stenotrophomonas sp. TWI602 | reverse complement strand
CGAGTCCCTGCGGGTTTGTCGGCGTGGGTGCCCGCCCTGGGCCGGCCATTCCTGGGCCCCACCACCACCGGGCGGCCGCTACCGGGCCTCAATCGCGCAGTTGCGCGGTGACGAAGTCCCAGTTCACCAGTTTCCAGAACGCCTCCAGATAGCGCGCGCGCTCATTCTGGTAGTCGGTGTAATACGCGTGTTCCCACACATCGCAGGCCAGCAGCGGGGTGCTCTCGCCGGTCAGCGGCGTGCCCGCGTTGCGCGTGACCTGGATCGCCAGCGCGCCATTGGGGTGCTGTACCAGCCACACCCAGCCCGAGCCGAACAGACGCAGTGCGGCGCTGTCGAAGGTATCGCGCAGGCGCTTGGCATCCCCGAAATGACGGGTGACCAGTTCACCCAGCCGGCCCTGCGGATCGCCACCGGCGCGCGGGTGCAGGCACTGGAAATAGAACTGGTGGTTCCAGGCCTGGGCCGCGGCATCGAACAGGCTGCCCTGGCTCTGGCGGACGATCTCCTCCAGCGGCAGCTCGGCCAGCTCCGTGCCTTCAATACGTGCGTTCACCGTATCCAGGTAGCCACGGAAGTGGCGCCCGTGGTGCAGGTCCAGCGTCTCCGCCGACAGGTGAGGCTGAAGGGCGGCGCGGTCGTAGGGAAGGCGAGGCAGTTCGAGGGGCATGGGCACGACAGATTGGGAAGGGAGAGCGCCGATCCATGGCGGATCGTCATCAGTGTGGCGGATGGCAGGGTGCCCACCACCCGAAGGTAGGGCATACAATGGCGGCCAGGGGAGTCTATCCGACCGGTGAGGCCGGGTTGTCCCATTGGAGGGAGAGTCGTTGTGGCGGTGATGCAGCAGATCCAGTCCGAAGTCGAACGTTACCCCCTCGTGTTGTTCATGAAGGGCACTCCGCAATATCCCATGTGCGGCTTTTCCAGCCGTGCCATCCAGGCGTTGATGGCCGCCGGCGCGATCGCGCTGCGCACGGTCAACGTGCTGGAAGAACCTGAGATCCGCGCCAACCTGCCGCGCTTCTCCAACCTGCCGACATTCCCGCAGCTGTTCATCCACGGCGAGCTGATCGGTGGCTGCGACATCGTGCTGGAGCTGTTCGAATCCGGCGAGCTCAAGCGCATCGTCGAAGAGGCTTCCCAGCCGTGAGTGCGGTCCCGTCCGTGGTGGTCGGGACCGGATCGCTCGCCGATCGCGTCATTCTTATCGCCGGGGCCGGGGGAGGCTTTGGTAGCGCGGCCGCTGTCGCCTGCGCGCAGGCCGGGGCAACCGTGGTCCTGCTGGGGCGCAAACCGCGCCGCCTGGACCGGGTCTACGCCGCCGTCGAGGCGGTCGGCCCCGAGCCGTTGCTGTATCCGCTGGATCTGGAAGGCGCCACCCCGGACGATTACGCCACCCTGGCCGAGCGCCTGCACTCCGAGCTCGGTCATCTGGATGGTGTTCTCTATTGCGCAGCTGATTTCGCCGGGCTGACCCCGTTCGAGCTGGCCGACCCGGCCGCCTTTGCCCGCGCCGTGCATGTGAACCTGACCGCGCCGGCCTGGCTGGCCCAGGCCTGCCTGCCGCTGCTGCGCCAGAGTGACGATGCCGCGCTGGTGTTCACCGTGGATGACCCGGCGCGGGTAGGGCAGGCCTATTGGGGCGGCTACGGCGCGGCCCAGCACGGCCTGCGCGGCCTGATCGCTTCCCTGCATGACGAACTCGGCCGCAGCCCGGTGCGGGTCAGCGGCCTGCAACCCGGCCCGATGCGTACGGCGCTGCGCGCCCGTGCGTTCTCCCTGGATGAAGACCGCACCGCCCGTGACCCGGCCGAGTGCGCCGCCGCGGCGGTCCTGCTGCTGTCCGCTGCGGGCGCCGCCCACCGCGGCCAGATCCTCGAGGCCTGAGAGCGGCAAAGGCGTCACCGCCTCTTTCACGGTAGTGCCGGCCGCTGGCCGGCTCCCCGGCTCCCCGGCTCCCCGGCCAACTTGCGGGCACCCATCTCGACACAGCTGAGGGCCCCACTGGCCCGCATTCAGCCGGTCACACTCAGATGTGAAGATAGCGTCACGATCCCGTTGTGATGGCGTGTGTTTTGTCGCCAAACCGTCACAATCCGAGGCTATCGTGTTAATCTAGTGTTAACCGTTGCGGCTGAAACCAGCTCGCGGCTAGGGAACCCAGATAAAAGTCCAGTCAGCCGCCAGCAAGGCTGCTTGGGCGCGTTTTTTTCTCCGCCATCGCCAATCTCGCATCGAGGCTACTCCCCAATGACCCACTCCCGTTGTCTCCGGATGTCCAAGCTGACGCTTGGTCTCGTGGCTGCACTTGCCGCCGCTCCCGCCTTCGCCCAGAGCACCTCTTCCGGTGTCGGCGGTCAGGTCACGTCGGCTGCAGGCGCGCCTGTCGTCGGTGCAGAAGTCACCATCACGCACACCGAGTCGGGCACCGTCAGCCGCGCCACGACCGATGCATCGGGTCGTTACAACGCGCGCGGCCTGCGCGTGGGTGGTCCGTACACCATCACCATCAACAAGCCGGGTGAAGGCACGCGCACTGAAGAAGGTGTGTACCTCGGCGTCAACCAGATCGGTACCGTCAACGCGGCACTGACCGGCGACCTCGCTGCGACGAACCTCGATGCCGTGCAGGTGACTGCCGTGGCCGCAGGGTCGGAAGTGTTCAGCGCCACCAAGATGGGCTCGGGCACGTCGATCAGCCAGGAAACGATCGAAGCCATGCCGTCCGTCGGCGGCAACATCCAGGACATGATGCGCCTGGATCCGCGTGTCGCTTTCGTTGACCGTGCTTCGGGCAGCATCAGCGCCGGCGGCCAGAACCCGCGCTACAACGCCGTCCGTATCGATGGCGTGAACGCCAGCGACACCTTTGGTCTGGAAGGCAACAGCTTCCCGACCCGTCGCCAGCCGGTTTCGATGGAAGCCATCGAAGCCATCAACGTCGACCTGTCCAGCTACGACATCACCATCACCGGCGCCACCGGCGCTGTGGTCGATGCCGTGACCAAGTCGGGTACCAATGAATTCCACGGCTCGGTCTACGGCTACATGCGTGACGGCAGCTGGTTCGGTGACAACCCGGGTGGCGGCAAGTTCAACGGTTTCGAAGACGAGAAGACCTACGGCTTCACTCTCGGTGGCCCGCTGGTGAAGGACAAGCTGTTCTTCTTCGCCAACTATGAGAAGTTCGAGCAGTCCGCTCCGGGCGCCGACATCGCCGGCAGTGCCATCGGCGCCGGTACCATCACCGATGCCCAGATCGCCCAGGCCCAGCAGATCTTCCAGGAACGCTATGGCGTGTCGGCGGGTAGCTACGACGCCGCTTCGGACACCAACCTCGAAGAATACGCGCTGAAGCTGGACTGGAACATCACCGACAATCAGCGTGCGAGCTTCCGCTACAGCAAGCTGGAGCAGGACAAACTGCGCATCAATGGCTACGGCCAGACCACCGGCGCGTCGATCAGCTCGTACTGGTACCAGCACGACAAGAAGATCGAGTCCTACGTCGGCCAGCTGTTCAGCGACTGGAGCGACAACTTCTCGACCGAAATCAAGGCCAGCTACCGCGATTATTCGGCCATCCGTACTCCGTCGGCTCCGGGTACTCCGGCGATCCTGATCGGTTTCGGCGGTCTGAACTCGAACCGTGAGTCGGTCGCCAATCCGACGCTGTACCTGGGTACCGAAGCCAACACCCAGTACAACGAGCTGTACACCAAGACCTGGAACTACTTCGCCTCCGGCACGCTCACCCTGGGCGACCACGACGTGAAGTTCGGTGCGGACTACAGCAAGAACGAAATCTACAACCTGTACGCGCCGAACGTCGATGGGTACCTGGTCTACAACGGTATCGAAGGCTTCCGTAACAACACGCCGGTGGTCAGCACCTGGCGTAACCCGGTGGATGGTGGCGTGGAGAGCCTTGCGGCCGACTACGACTACACCACTCTGGGCCTGTTCGTACAGGACACGTGGTACGTCAACAACAACCTGACCCTGACCCTGGGCGTGCGTGCGGACAAGTACGACACCAACAAGGACACGGCTTATAACCAGCGTGCCAGCGAGTTCTTCGGTTACGACAACCGTTCGATCGGCGACAACGGCTTCATGGTACAGCCGCGCGTCGGCTTCAATTACACCTTCGACAGCGATCGCCCGACGCAGATGCGTGGTGGCGTTGGCCTCTTCCGTGGTGAAGCGCCGCAGGTGTGGCTGGGCAACATCTATGCCAACAACGGCGTGAACTTCACCCAGGGCACCGATTACCCGTACAACAACCGCAACCGTCCGGCACAGCAGGTCGTGAACTTCGTCTCCGACGATTTCCGCACCCCGTCCGTGTACAAGGCCAATCTGGCGTTCGATCACGAACTGCCGTGGAACGGTCTGGTCGCATCGGCCGAGCTGCTGGTGACCAAGGTCAAGGATGGTCTGTACTTCAAGCGCCTGGAACTGATGCAGCCGAGCTACACCGGCGGTCCGGACGGTCGCAACTTCTACTGGGGCAACGTTGCCAACGCCTCGACCTCGAAGTCGACCACTCCGAGCTGGGTGAGCGATGCCGTGCTGCTGGACAACACCGACAAGGGGCGCACCGCGCAGTTCACCGTGTCGCTGGCCAAGCCGTTCAGCCCGGACAGTGACTGGGCTTGGAACCTGGGTTACACCTACACCGATGCGAAGGAAGTTGCCAGCAACAGCTCCTCGGTGGCGACCTCGAACTGGAACAACAACTACATCTTCCAGGCCAACGAGAACGCGCTGTCGCGCTCGCGTTACGAGATCCGTAACCGCGTTTCCGGCTCGGTGAACTGGAAGCATGCGTTCTTCGGTGACTACGAAACCCAGGTGGGCATGTTCTACGAAGGCCGTACCGGTCGTCCGTACAGCTTCGTCTACTCCAACGACATGAACGGCGACGGCCGCACCTACAACGACCTGTTCTATGTGCCGAAGGGCCGTGGCGACGTGCTGTTCACCGGTGGTGCCGCCATGGAAGAAGCCTTCTTCGCATGGATGGAGAACAACGCACAGCTGAACCGTTACGCCGGCCAGGTGACCCCGCAGAACTCGGCTCGCGCCGGTTGGGTCAACACCTTTGACGTGCGTATCACCCAGCAGTTGCCGGGCTTCATGAAGGGTCACAAGTCCGAAATCTGGCTCGATATCCAGAACGTGGGCAACCTGCTCAACAAGAAGTGGGGTCGCATCGACGACTTCGGCTTCTATGCTGACCAGGGTATCGCCAACTTCCGCGGCATCGACCCGACCACTGGCAAGTACCTGTACGAGTTCCGTGCGGAGCGTCAGGGCAGCCAGAGCGCCACCGTGACCGACAGCGCCTTCGCCAACGCGGATGCGGACGGTTTCAACACCGGTGTGTCGCAGTGGTCGCTGCAGCTTGGTTTCCGCTACAAGTTCTGATGCGTCGGACATAGTGGATGATTGAAAAGCGGCCGGGGTAACCCGGTCGCTTTTTTTGTCTGTAGGAGGGAGGGGCGGCTGGATACGCCTCGGTCTCCATCGTCTGCTCCAATGAGTGTTGTGCTGGGCAGTGCATGCCTGTATATTCAATTGGTTGCGCGGAAATCAGCGCAATTGCGACGGCCCAGCGCCCCTGTCGCGGTCAGGACACATCCAACGGTCGGGTTTCCCGGCCGTTTTGCTTTTTAAGGGGGCAGCGGTACAGTCGGTAACCTTGAGGAAAGCGAAAAAGATGGACATGACGATCAACGAAAAGCCGGCGCGGACGCTGCCGGTGCAGGACGCGCGGATCTACCCGCGCGGTGGGCTGGATGTGTTGTCGCGCGCGGAAGTTGCGCGCCTGCGCGATGCCTCCGGTGGTGGTATGCACGAACTGCTGCGCCGCTGCGCGCTGGCCGTGCTGACCAGCGGCAGCGCCTCGGACGATCCGCGCGCGGCGCGCGATCTGTATCCCGATTTCGATATCCAGGTGGCACAGCAGGACCGCGGCGTGCGCATCGATCTGGTCAACGCGCCGGCGATGGCCTTCGTGGATGGCGAGATCATCCGCGGCGTGGCCGAGCTGCTGTTCGCGGTGGTGCGCGATCTGGCCTACATGGCCATCGAGATGGGCCCGGCGTACGCGGCGGAGCTGGAATCTTCGGAAGGCATCACCAACGCGGTGTTCGGGCTGCTGCGCAACGCGCGCATCCTCAACCCGGGCGACCCGAACCTGGTGGTCTGCTGGGGCGGCCACTCGATCGGTCGCGATGAGTATCTGTACACCAAGCAGGTCGGCTACGAGCTGGGCCTGCGCGGGCTGGACATCTGCACCGGCTGCGGCCCGGGCGCGATGAAGGGCCCGATGAAGGGCGCCACCATCGCCCATGCCAAGCAGCGCAAGACCACCACGCGCTATATCGGCCTGACCGAGCCGGGCATCATCGCCGCCGAGTCGCCGAACCCGATCGTGAACCACCTGGTGATCATGCCGGACATCGAGAAGCGTCTCGAAGCGTTCGTGCGCATCGGCCACGGCATCATCGTGTTCGCCGGTGGTGTCGGCACCGCGGAGGAGATCCTGTATCTGCTGGGCATCCTGCTGCGCGACGAGAACAAGGACCTGCCGTTCCCGCTGATCCTGACCGGCCCGACCGTGGCCGCGCCGTACTTCGAGCAGATCGACCGCTTCATCCGCCTCACCCTGGGTGAGGAAGCCGCCAGCCGCTACGAGATCATCATCGGCGACCCGGTCAACGTCGCCCGCAAGATGGCCCAGGGCATCAAGCGCGTGCGCGAACATCGCCTGGCGCAGAAGGACTCGTTCTTCTTCAACTGGTCGATCGAGATTCCGTGGGAGTACCAGCAGCCGTTCGTGCCGACCCACGAGGCGATGGCCGCGCTGGACCTGCACCACGGCCGCCCGCCGCATGCCCTGGCCGCCGACCTGCGTCGCGCGTTCTCCGGCATCGTGGCCGGCAACGTGAAGGAAGACGGCATGCGCCGCATCGAGCAGTTCGGTCCCTTCGAGATCCATGGCGATGCGGACATGATGCAGGCGCTGGATGAGCTGCTGCGCGCCTTCGTCGAGCAGCGCCGCATGAAGATCTCGGGCGAGTACCAGCCCTGCTACAAGGTCATGGCCTGAGGCCCTGGCCGGGCCAGCGGCGGGCAGGGGGCCTGCCGTCGGCCTGGATCTGCGTCAACTGATTGACGCCTGTCGCCTCCGGGCGACCGTTCGTCCTGCCGCCCCTTGCTGATCGGCGGCGGGACGTTCATCTTCTGTGTCATCAACGCTGGGGAGCGTTTCATGTCTTTGCGCCGGTCCAACGGCTTCACACTGATCGAGTTGATGGTCACCATCGCGGTGCTTGCCATCCTGGCAGTGATTGCGTTTCCGAGCTTCCAGGGCGTGCTGCGCTCGAACCGGGCGGCCACCACCACCAACGAGCTGATGGCTTCATTGGCGCTGGCGCGCAGCGAAGCGCTGAAGAACACCCGTGGGGCCGGGGTATGCGCCTCATCCGATGGCACCAGCTGCAACGGCGATACCTGGGGCGACGGCTGGATGGTCTGGTCCGATGCCGACGGCAGTGGCAGCTTCGATTCCGGCGAGCCGGTGCTGCGGTACTCGGCCGGCTCGACCAAGATGCTGGGCAGCCAGGACAACCTGACGCTGGCCTTCGACGGCCGGGGTCGCAATCGCGCCGCATCGGCGCTGGACATCACCCTCAAGCCCGACGAGTGCGGGGACCTGCCGCTGCAGCGCACGCTGCGGCTGTCGGCCGTTGGGCAGGTACGTGTGGAACGGGAGAGCTGCAAGTGACGGCAAGACATCTTGGCGCGCGGCGCGCAGGGCAGGGCGGCTTCACCATGATCGAGGTGCTGATCGCGATCGTGGTAATGAGCATCGGCCTGCTTGGTTTCGCGCTGTTGCAGACGATGAACGTGCGGTTCGTGCAGAGCGCGAATTTCCGCACCCAGGCGACCAACCTCAGCTACGAGCTGCTGGACCAGATCCGGATCAACCGCGTCGCCGCGACGACCTACGTAGGCAGTTACGCGGCGACCACCAAGGCGGCCGATTGCACATCGCCGATCGGCGCCAAGATCACCAAGGATCAGTACATGACGGACTGGCGCTGCCGGCTGGGCAAGGCCCTGGGCGATGAAGCCAGTGCCAAGGTGACCCGCAGCGGCGATGAAGTGACGGTCAGCGTGAGCTGGGGAGACGAGCGCTGGCTGGACGCGGCGGACACCACCTTTGCGGCGAGGACGCAGCTGTGATGCGCGCCATGTCACCCCGTGAACGCGCGCGCGGTCTTTCGCTGATCGAGTTGATGATCGCCATGGTCATCGGCCTGGTCCTGCTGTTGGGCCTGATGCAGGTGTTCGCCGCTTCGCGCACGGCCTCACGCCTCTCGGAGGGGCTGGCGCGCGTGCAGGAGAATGGCCGCTTCGCGATGGACTACCTGCAGCGTGATCTGCGCATGGCTGGCCACTTCGGTTGCGTCAACGACCAGAGTCACAATGTGCAGAGCCCTGGCTCGATGCATACAACGTTCGATGCCGGCGGCCACCCGGCGCTGGATTTCATGCAGTCCATCCAGGGCTTCGAGGCCGCCGACACCGAGCCTGGCAAGCCGTTGACCCTGAGTGCCACACCGTCGACCGGCGGCATCGAGTACACCCCGGCGCTGCCGACGGAATACGCCGAAGCGTTGACCAATCGGGTGGACGGCAGCGACATCGTCGCACTGCGGTTTCTGGTGCCCGATGGTGTCCCGGTCACCTTGGTGGGGGGCACGGACGATAAACCGGTGTTCAATTTCGACAGCAGCCGTTGGGCCGTTCTCCAAAGTGGTGTGGAAGCGCCGGGCCTGTTTGGTGTCGCCGACTGCCTGACCGCCACCATGTTCCAGGCAAGCGAGGTGAGTGGGTCTGCCGGTACCGTGACATTCGAGTCCGCGCCGAACAACACCGGCAGCTTCACCAGCCTCTATACGCCGGGCCAGGCCATGCTGTATCGCGCGGAGAGTGTGGTCTATTACATCGGCTACGACGCCACCACCAAGCAGAGTTCGCTCTATCGCGTGCGTTTCTCGGCCAAACCCGGTGAAGCCCTGGTCGCGGTTGCGCCGGAAGCACTGGTCGAGGGGGTCCGCAACATGCAGCTGCTGTATGGGCAGGATCGCTCGCTCAGCGCCGCCTCGCCGCCCACCGGCTACATCGATCGGCAGGGAACCGCTGCCGACGTGGAGGCCTCGATCACGCCGGCCGCCGATGCGTGGCGTCGGGTCGGGGCGGTGCAATTGGGCCTGGTGCTGGAAAGCCCGGATCCGTCAGCCGCAGCGCAGGCCAACGCGGATGCGGCGTTGACGGCCATGGGCGTCACCTTCACCGCGCCGACGGACGGTCGTTTCCGGACGGTCTACCAAACCACGATCGCCGTACGTAATCGCCTTTATGGCAACTGAGGCTTCCATGGCATCGCGTCCAAAACCCTTTGTCGCACCGCGCCGCCAGAACGGTGCCGTGCTGTATGTCGCCCTCATCATATTGATCCTGCTTGCGCTTCTCGGCGTAGCAGGCATGCAGGTGACCGGCATGCAGGAGCGCATGGCGGCCAACTACCTGCGCACCAACCTGGCCTTCCAGAATGCCGAGGCGGATGCACGCACGCTGGAGAACACCATCGATACCGACCTGGCGGCCGGCGGCACCTACACGGCAAAGCAGGAAGAGTGCAGCCCGATCTTCGATCCCCTGACCTGGGCCGACGGCACCTCTGACGCCAAGGCGAGCTATACCCGGCGCCTGGACAAGTGCTTCGCCGCCTCCAGTGCGCGCGTGGGTGAGCGCCAGAACGAAGAGACCGGCAACATCTATCAGATCACTGCACTGGCCAGTGACGAACCGACCAATCCCTCGGCCAGTGCGGTCGTCGACACGATCTATATCCCATGACCTCTGATCGCTTCCATTTCAGCAAGCGCACGATCAACTGGCTGCGCATTGGCGTCCTTGTCATCGTGGTGGGCTTCCTGCTCAGCCGCGTCGTGCCGCTGCGCGCCGCGCTGGGCGACTACGACATCGCGCAGGAGCCGCTGTATACCAAGCAGAGCCAGCCGCCGCTGATGATGATGGTGATGTCGCGCGATGAGCAGCTGTTCAACAAGGCCTACAGCGATTACAGCGATCTGGACGACGACAAGATCATCGATACCACGTACCAGGACAAGTTCCCGTACGAAGGCTATTTCGATTCAAAACTCTGCTACAGCTACACCAGCAATCACTTCAAGGCATCAGGTCCGGCGACCGGCACCAACGGGCACAGCTGTGGTGGCACGGGCTGGTCGGGCAACTTCCTCAACTGGGTGACCATGAGCCGGCTGGACGTGATGCGCTACGTCCTCTACGGCGGCCAACGCTCCACCGATGATGCGGCCAAGACGGTCCTGGAGCGCGCGCAGATTCCCAGCGACCTGCATGCCTGGGTCAAGGTATATGCCGGCGCCGATATCAACAGCTTCACGCCATTGACCTCGACCACATCCTTCTGCAACGCAAGCATCAGTGCCAACGGCGCGCCGTTGATGCGGGTGGCCGGTGGCAACTGGTCCGAGTGGGCGTCCACGGCTTCGTATCAGTGTGGCGTCAACCGCACCGGCGAGGGTGGAGCGGATACGCCCAAGGCGACGACCGACTACGACGTCCGGGTGGAAGTTTGTGACCCCGCCAATGATGCGCATCGCGAGAGCTTCTGCCGCAAGTACAACGATGGCACCAAGGATCACTATAAGCCCAGCGGCCTGCTGCAGGCCTACGGTGAAAGCGGGCGCTTGCGTTTCGGCCTGGTGAGCGGCACCTATTCCCACCCGCGCGATGGCGGGGTCCTGCGCAGGAACATCGGCAAGATCGCCGGCAACGGCAGCAAGCTGTGTGATGCCGGCGATGAGATCAACCTGGCCACCGGGCAGTTCTGTCTGGCGCGCAATAGCGGGACGGAGGGCATCATCAACACGATGTCCAACTTCCGCATCGATCAGTGGAACTGGAGCAACAACTGGAACGACTGCAACGACTACAGCATCCTCAATCGCCAGGGTTTTGGTGATCGCGGCAACCTGCTGGACCCGGGCACGTCGGGTGACAAGGCCAAGAAGTGCAGTGCGTGGGGCAATCCGCTGGCCGAGATGTATGCCGAGGCACTGCGCTACGTCGGTGCCGGCACGAAGGTGTATGACGACACCGGCGATCTGTCCGGACTGCCCGTCGGTGTGGAGTGGAAAGATCCCTATCGGAGCCCTGCGCAGGGCGGAAATTCGTACTGCGCGACCTGCAACATCCTGGTGATGTCTTCGGGTCTGCCGTCCTTTGACAGCGACAACGTCGGCTCGGTCCCGCATCTTGCCTCGGCGGAGTCCGCCACGGATGCGCTTGGCGCCGCTGAAGGCATCAATGGCAAGCGCTACCTGGCCGGTCGCGTCACCGCAACCCCGCGTTACGCATCGATCAATACGCACGAGGATATCTGCCAGGCGCTGGAGGTGAACCAGCTCAGCCTGGTCCGCGGTATCTGCCCGGACATTCCGTCCACCGAAGGCAGCTATCTGATCGCGGGCCTGGCCAAGGCGGCCGCCGAGACGGACCTGCGGCCGGGCCTGGCAGGAAAGCCGGGCGATTACAAGGTCACGGCGACCACGTATACGGTGGCCATGTCCGAGAACCTGCCCAAGTTCGACATCAGCGTCGCAGGCGGCACGATTTCGCTGTCTCCTCTTTGCCAGGCCAACAACGAGGGTAGCGCAGGTTTCAACAGCAATGGCTGGCGCAGTTGCTTCCTGGGCTCGGTGGGCATCGGGACCAAAGAGGCGGCGGTCGGGCCCAAACGCGTCTACGGGCGCCCGTACCGTGCCGACGGAAAGTCCGGCAGTTTCTCGCTGGTCTGGGAGGATTCGCTCTGGGGCAACGACCATGACAACGACGTTGTGACCATGATGAGTTACTGCGTCGGCGCAGCCTGTGGCGACAAGGCGGGCATCGCGGACATGTGCTGGCGTTCGCCGAACAATACCGTGTGCTCCAACGAACTGTTGAGTGCGACCATCGGCGAAGACGAGGTGCTGGTGCGCCTTGAGAATCTGTCGGCGTATGCAGGCAATGCGATGCTGACCGGCTATACCATCGTTGGCTCCAATGCGGCCAACAACGTGCAGCGTCTGCTGCTGCGTCCTGGCAACAGCAATGGCTCGGTGCTCAGCTCCACCGAGAATCCGCCGAATAACTGGACCAAGCCTTCGGTGGTGCGCTACAAGCTCAGCGGATCCCAGGCCAACCAGTTGCAGAGTCCGCTCTGGTACGCCGCCAAGTACGGTGTCCCGAGTGGCAAGTGGGACACCAAGGTGCCGGGCACGCCGGACAACTACTTCCTGGCACGTAACCCGGCCGCGCTCAAGGCTGCCCTGGAGGCGATCTTCGAGAGTGCAGCCGAGGGGGACGCGCCAGTGGCTGGCGGCGGGTCCGGTGCGCGTATCAATGCGGGCTCGTTCACGGTCTCGGCCAGTTACAAAGTCGCCTCCGGAACGAATGACTGGGTGGGGGATGTCGTTGCCAGCAAGGTGTCCGACACGGGTACCGATGACATTGAGCTGTGGCGCGCTTCGACCAAGATGAGTTCCAGTGGCCGCACCATCGTCATGGCAACCTCGCCGACCACGGTCAATGGGAGCGGGGCGCTGGTGCCGGTGGCGGCCGCACCGTTCGAAGCAAACGATGTCCCGGGTGCTGACCGCAAGGCCCAGTTGGCCAACATGGGTTTCAGCAGCTCGATTCCCGACTGGTTCGGCTCGCACAGCGTGGCCGATCTGGTGAATTACCTGAAAGGCTCGGCCATCAGCGGCTTCCGCTCGCGTGGCTCGATTCTTGGCGATATCGTCAACTCCACCACCGAGATCGTGTCCACGGCCGACAACTACGGCTATGGCGCGTGGGGCTCCACGCCCACCTGGAAAGCGACGCTGGCGACCCGATACAACGACTACCTGACCGCGAAGAAGAGCCGAAGCACCATGGTGTATGTCGGCGCGAACGACGGCATGCTGCACGCCTTCGACGCCTCCACCGGCACAACGGCGGGTAATGAACTCTTCGCGTTCATTCCGTCCGCATCGCTGCAACACATGGCCGAGCTGGCCAATCCGACCTATTCGCATCGGTACTACGTGGATGGCGCGCTGACCTCGTCGGATGTCTATTACGGCGATGCCTGGCATACCGTGCTGGTCGGCTCGACCGGTGCCGGTGGCGCCACCCGCGCGCCCAATGCAGAGGCTGTCGGCAACGGCGCGGTGTTCGGCTTGAACATCAGCAATCCGGGGGCTTTCACCAAGGATGACGTGCTGTGGGAAGTCTCGGGCAAGACCGATTCGGACATGGGCTTCGCGCTGGGCAAGCCGGTGATCGTCCCGGTCTCCGGCAGTACGGCCGACAGCGCGCCGCGGTTCGTGGCGATCTTCGGCAACGGCGTGAATGCATCCAGTGGCAAGCCGGTGCTGTTCGTGGTGGATATCCAGACCGGGCACGTGCTCAAGCGGCTGTCGCCCAGCGGCAGCGGCTATGCGCTGCGCAACGGCCTGATCAACGTCGCCCCGGTGGCCGCCTACAACAACAACGGGATCGCCGACACCGTCTATGGCGGTGACATGCAGGGCAACCTGTGGAAGTTCGACCTCCGCGATCCAGATCCCAGCAAGTGGGCCGTGGCCTACAGTGGCGCGCCGCTGTTCACCGCCAGCCGCAACAGTGTCGCCCAGCCGATCATGGGGGGGCTGGAGGTCTCCAAGGCGGCCGGGCGTGGCTACAACATCGTGTTCGGCACCGGTCAGTACTTCACCAATGACGACAATTCCGTGAGTTCGTCTTCGCCGGTGCAATCGCTGTACGGCGTCTGGGACAACATGAGCTCGACGATTGGCGGGCGCGGTGATCTGATCTCGCAGCAGATCACCTCGCGTGCCGGAAGCGGGGGGTACTCGCTGCGGGATGTCAGCAGCAACGCCGTCAATTATGTGAGCCAGCGCGGCTGGTATACCGACCTGATCGTCGGCGACGTGGTGGCCGGTGAGCGCTTCGTTGGCTATCCGACCATCCAGGACCGCAAGGTGGTATTCACCACCTACGAGCCGGGGCAGGCAGTCTGCGGCGGCGGTGGCGGCACCAACTGGATGTACTCGCTGGATCTGCTCACCGGCGCTGGATCGATGACAGGCCTCAGTCTGGACATCGGGGGCGATTCGCTGTGCACAGGCAACTGCGGCGGCATCGCGCTGACCAAGGGCGGGGCCACCAATAGCGGCCCACCGGTGAAGGACAGCAACATCTTCGTGCCCAAGTTGACCCCGTGCGACCCGACCAAGGCCACCTGCACGGTGGATGAGTTGATCAAGGCCAACCAGTGCACCTTCGTGCTGCGTGCACCGGGTGCGGATCCGCTGTACATGCCGCGCCCCTGCGGACGCCAGTCCTGGCGGCAGGTGCGCTGATGACCTTCATGACGAGAGCCCCCATGCAGACCGCTTTGCGCCGCCGGGTCGCCGGTTTCACCCTGATCGAGCTGATGATCACGGTGGCCGTGGTGGCCATCCTTGCCACCATCGCCATGCCGGCCTACCAGGACTCCGTGCGGAAATCCCGGCGCGCCCAGGCCAAGGCCGATCTGGTTGAACTGGCCCAGAATCTGGAGCGTTACCACACGGTCCAGAACACGTACGCCACCGCCACGCTGCAGTTCACCCAGTCACCGCGCGATGGCACCGCACATTACACCCTGTCTTTCGACAAGGACCCGACGGCGAGTACGTTCGGTATCCAGGCCGTCCCGGTGGCCGGCGGAAGCCAGGCCAAGGACACGTGCGGCACGTTGGCGCTGGATCAGGCAGGGCGCAAGAAGCCCACCGAGAAGACCGTCTCCGGCTGCTGGTAACGTTGCCCTATCGCCGGTTGTACCGGAGTGCTTGCATCCCCCTGCCGATGCTGGCTAGAATGCGCACCCCGCCCGAATAGCTCAGCCGGTTAGAGCACTTGACTGTTAATCAGGGGGTCGTTGGTTCGAGTCCAACTTCGGGCGCCAGATCTGCAAAAGCCGCGAGCAATCGCGGCTTTTGCTTTTTGTGTTTCCGCCCGGCGGGCGATGACGGGCTCAGCAGGCCACGGGGCGCCGCGGGCGCTCGCTGCGGATGCGGCCTGAAAGGCTGACCACCACCTTGCCCGGGGAGGCGCCGTCCAGGCAGAAGATGACCGACTGGTTGCTGCCATTGAGCCGCCCATCCGGCCGGAACTGGAGGCGCGGCTTGGCCTGGCTGCCCCAGGCGCTCAGCCTGGAGCGGGCGTGCTGCTGCACCAGCAGGGGGCCTGCGGAACGCGCCTCGCCCGAGGAAGGCGTTGCGGGGGCATAGAGCATCCAGCCCCGGGCCCAGTCCCGGCCGCACGTCACGCCATCGTCAGTGGGGCAGACCGCGATCGGGCGCCGTTCGGTGATCGCCGTGTTGCGCGCGGTCGCCAACGCGGAGGCCAGCTGCATGCGCAGGCTGTCGGCCTGCAGGCGATCCCGGGTCTGCTGCATGGCCGGCAGGGCCATGCCGGTGAGGATGGCCAGGACCGCCATCGCGATCAGCGACTGGATCAGCGTCACGCCGGCGCAGTTGGCCGGGCAGGGCAGGGGGCGGGCATGTTCCACGGCGACGGTCCGGGGTGCGTGCAACCTTCACTCTGGCGGCCCGACGGCCCCACCGCCGCCGGTTCATGCCGCGTTGTGCTGTCGGCCCTCCCCTCAACAGGCCGTCACCAACCCGGCCGTTATACTGAAGGCTTCCCGGCAGTGGCGGCACCATGAGCGATCGTTTCCAACTTGAATCCCCGTATTCGCCGGCGGGCGACCAACCGGCGGCCATCGAGAAACTGACCGCCAACTTCGAGGCGGGCATCGCCAAGCAGACCCTGCTCGGCGTCACCGGTTCCGGCAAGACCTACACGGTCGCCAACGTGATCCAGCGGGTCCAGAAACCGACCCTGGTGATGGCGCCGAACAAGACCCTGGCCGCGCAGTTGTACGGCGAGTTCAAGTCGTTCTTCCCGCACAACGCGGTCGAGTATTTCGTCAGCTACTACGACTACTACCAGCCGGAGGCCTATGTGCCTTCTTCGGACACCTTCATCGAGAAGGACAGTTCGATCAACGAGCACATCGAGCAGATGCGGCTGGCGGCGACCAAGACCCTGTTGTCACGCCCGGATGCGATCGTGGTGGCGACGGTATCGGCGATCTACGGCCTCGGCGCGCCCGAGGACTATCTGTCGATGCGCCTGATCCTCTCCACCGGTGAGCGGATCGACCAGCGCGACCTGATCAAGCACCTGACCCAGCTGCAGTACACCCGCAACGAATTCGAGCTGCACCGCGGCACCTTCCGCGTGCGCGGCGAAGTGATCGATGTGTTCCCGGCCGAATCGGACAGCGAAGCGGTGCGCATCGAGTTGTTTGAAGGCGAGGTCGAGCAGATCAGCATGTTCGATCCGCTGACCGGCGAAAGCCTGCGCAAGATGATGCGCTACACCATCTATCCCAAGACCCACTACGCGACCACCCGCGAGCGCGTGCTGTCGGCGGTGGACACGATCAAGGCGGAGTTGAAGGTCCGCCTGGAACAGCTGTACGAGCAGAACAAGCTGGTGGAAGCGCAGCGCCTGGCGCAGCGTACTCAGTTCGATCTGGAGATGATGGCTGAGGTCGGCTACTGCAACGGCATCGAGAACTACTCGCGGCATCTCACCGGCAAGAACGCCGGCGATCCACCGCCGACGTTGTTCGACTACCTGCCGCCGGATGCGCTGCTGGTGATCGACGAATCGCACGTGACCATTCCGCAGATCGGCGCGATGTTCAAAGGCGACCGGTCGCGCAAGGAAACGCTGGTCGAGTTCGGTTTCCGCCTGCCCTCGGCCCTGGACAACCGTCCGCTGCGGTTTGAAGAGTGGGAAGAGCGTTGCCCGCGCAGCATCTATGTCTCGGCCACGCCGGGGCCGTACGAGCTGCGCGAGACCGAAGGCGAGATCACCGAACTGGTGGTGCGCCCGACCGGCCTGATCGATCCGGTCGTCGAGATCCGCCCGGTCGGCACCCAGGTCGATGACCTGATGTCCGAGGTCAACGAGCGCATCAAGCTGGGCGACCGCGTGCTGGTCACCACGCTGACAAAGCGCATGGCCGAGAACCTCACCGAGTACCTGACCGAACACGGCATCCGCGTGCGTTACCTGCACTCGGATATCGACACCGTCGAGCGCGTGGAGATCATCCGCGATCTGCGTCTGGGCAAGTTCGATGTGCTGGTCGGCATCAACCTGCTGCGCGAAGGCCTGGACATGCCGGAAGTGTCGCTGGTGGCGATCCTTGATGCCGACAAGGAAGGCTTCCTGCGTTCGACCGGCTCGCTGATCCAGACCATCGGCCGCGCCGCGCGCAACCTGCGCGGCAAGGCGATCCTGTATGCGGACAAGATGACGCGCTCGATGCAGGCCGCGATCGACGAGACCGACCGCCGTCGCGCCAAGCAGGTCGAATACAACGAGCTGCACGGCATCGTGCCCAAGTCGGTGCTGCGTCCGATCACCGATGTGCTCGAAGGCGCGCGTTCGGAAGCGGCCGAGAAAGAGTCGCGCGGCAAAGGGAAGGGCAAAGGCAAGGGCGGGCGTGTGGCCGAAGAGTCCACCGATTACCGCACGATGGAGCCGGCCCAGATCGCCAAGCGCCTGCAGGCCCTGGAGCAGCAGATGTACCAGCACGCCCGCGACCTGGAGTTCGAAGATGCGGCCCGTGTACGTGATCAGATCCGCCAGTTGAAGGAGGCCAGTCTGGGCTGAACAACACATCGTGAAATATCTTCACAAAAGTGTTGCGCTTTCCGGGGGGCGTCCGTAATATACGCGGCCTGCACCGACGCATTCGCAGCGGGGCAGGAAAGCAAAACGGGCGGTTAGCTCAGCGGTAGAGCACTACCTTGACATGGTAGGGGTCACAGGTTCGAACCCTGTACCGCCCACCACTTCAGTCCCGGAGACTGTCGTGGCACAACAGAAAAGCCAGCCCTCGGGTTGGCTTTTTTGCTATGTGCGTTTCCTGACAACGGCCTGCATGGCGCACTGATACCCCGCACTGCGCCCGCCGTCGACACTCAGGGTTTCCTGGGTGCTGCACATGCGGCGAGTGCTACACAGCGGCGGCATGGCTGCACACGCGTCGCTTCCCATTTTCGGCAAGGCGTGTGTCGTCGCTTTGCTGGCAGGCATCTGCACGATCGTCTTCTCGACCCGGCTGCTGCCGCTGGGGTGGGGCGTTGCCGCAGCAGCTGCCGGCAGCCTGCTCTGGGTCCTGCCCTGCCGCCTCCGCCTCCTCGGCGCTGCCTTGTTCGGTCTCGGTTGGGCCGCCGTGCACGGTCACGCCGGGCTGGCGCAGCAGCTGCCCCCCGGTGGCCCGCCGGTGGACCATGTGCTGCAGGGGCGCGTGATCAGCCTGCCTCAGCAGGGTCCCGGCGGTACCCGTTTCCGCTACCGGGTGGACGACGGCCCGACGATGCCAACCGGACTGCGCGGCCGTGACCTGGCGCTGGGCTGGCATGACGCATTCCGTGGCCCAGCCGATGAGCGCCGGCGCACGCTCCAGGCCGGCGAACGCTGGTCGCTCACGGTCCGGGTCCGGCCGCCACGCGGGCGGGTGAACCCCGGCGGGTTTGACGCCGAAGGCTATGCGTTGCGGCAACGGGTGGCTGGCAGCGGGTACGTGCGCGAGCCTGCCCAGGCGCACCCGCTGGGTGAGCCGACCGGACTGCCTGCGTGGCGAGAGCAGATGGCTGACGCGATCGCCACGGCAGTCGAGGGCGATGGTCGTCGCTTCGTCCAGGCGCTGGCACTGGGCGATACCCGCGGCCTGAGCCAAGCCGATTGGGATGACCTGCGTGCGCTGGGGGTGACCCACCTGGTGGCGATCTCCGGCTTCCATGTCGGCGTGGTGGCCGGCGTCGCCGCGCTTTTGGCGGGCGGGCTCTGGCGGTGCCTGCCGATGCTCGGCCTGTACGTACCGCGTCCGATGGGGGCCGCGGCGGCGGCCGTCGCAGGCGCGGCGCTGTATGCCGCAGCCGCCGGTTTCGCGCTGCCGACGGTGCGGACCGTGCTGATGATCGCGGTGGTGGCCACTGCGCGCTGCAGCCGGCGGCGGGCAACCGTGGCGCAGTCGCTCTCCCTGGCGGCGCTGGCGATGCTGCTGTTCGACCCGCTCGCCGTCCTTGCGCCCGGTTTCTGGCTGAGCTTTGCCGGCGTGCTGTGGCTGATCTGGTGCCTGCCCGGGCGCGAGGAGGGCGGGTTGCGGGGGGTCCTGAGTGCGCAGGGTGTGGCAACCGTGGCGCTGCTGCCGTTGACCGTGGCGTTGTTCGGGCAGGCCTCGCGGGCGGGACCGCTGGTGAACCTGGTGGCGATTCCCTGGTGGACGATGGTGGTGGTGCCGCTGGCGCTGCTCGGCACCGCCCTGGAAGCGCTGATCGACGGGGCGGGGCGCTGGCCGTGGCAGCTGGCGGCGTGGTGCTTCGAGGCCAGCTGGTGGCTGTTCGGGTATGCCGCACGCAGCGAGCTGTCGCTGTGGTGGCTGCCGCAGTCCAACCGCTGGGCGCTGGTCTCGGCCGTGTTCGGCGTGTTCTGGCTGCTGCTGCCGCGTGGCAGTGGTGGCCGGGTCCCCGCACTGCTGCTGTGCCTGCCGCTGTTGTGGCCGGCGCGGCACTTGCCGGCTGAGGGCGAGGTGGAACTGCTGGTGATGGACGTGGGGCAGGGCCTGGCGGTGGCAGTACGCACGCGTCGGCACACGCTGCTGTACGACACCGGGCCGGGGGCCGAGGAGGGATTCGATGCCGGCGAGCGGATCGTCGTGCCCACCCTGCGTGCGCTGGGGCAGGGTCGGCTGGACCGGATCATGATCAGCCACGACCATCGCGACCACACCGGTGGCCTGCGCGGGGTGCGTCGCAGCTTTCCCGGCGCGATGCTGCAGGCGCCGCCCGGCGTCCTGCGTGGCCGCGCATCGACCTGCCATGCCGGGCAATCCTGGCAGTGGGACGGCGTGACGTTCCGGGTGCTGCATCCGCCGCGCGACGAACCGCAGTCGACCAACGACAGCAGCTGCGTGCTGCGGCTGGAAACCAACCAGGGGGCCATCCTGCTGGCCGGGGACATCGAGAAGCGCAGCGAGGCCCTGCTGCTCCGGCACGCAGGCGCGCTGCTGGCGGCCCAGGCGGTCGTGGTGCCGCACCATGGCAGTGCCAGTTCGTCCACGCCGGCCTGGGTGGCGGCCGTCGCGCCGCGGCTGGCGATCGTCTCGACCGGTCACCGCAACCGGTTTGGGCATCCGCGTGCCGAGGTGGTGGAGCGCTGGCAGGCGGTGGGCGCCGAAGTGCTCAACACGTCCGAGAGCGGCGCGGTTCGCATCTGGCTCGGGCGTGGAGGCCTGCAGGTGCGTGAACAACGGGTTTTCGAGCGGCGTTGGTGGGATGCCGCGGAGCGGAGCCGGCCGGCTGCTATCCTATCGGCGATCAAACAGGCGGCCGCTGGGCCGGAGGATTGAAACGTGTGGGAACTGGTCAAGGCCGGTGGCTGGCCGATGCTGCCGCTGCTGCTGTTGGGCGTACTGGCTTTGGCAATCGTCCTGGAGCGTTTCTGGACCCTGCGGCGCAATGAAGTCCTGCCCCCCGGGCTGGGCCAGGAAGTGCGCAACTGGGCCGCACGCGGCAAGCTCGACCCGAGCCACATCCAGTCGCTGCGCGGCAACTCGCCGCTGGGCGCGCTGCTGGCGACCGCGCTGGAAGCGCGCAACCGCCCGCGCGACCAGATCCGCGAGCGCATCGAAGATGCCGGCCGGCATCTGGTTCACCGCATGGAGCGGTTCCTGAACGCACTGGGCACGATCGCCTCGGCGGGCCCGCTGCTGGGCCTGCTCGGCACGGTGGTCGGCATGATCCAGATGTTCATGGGCATTCTCGACCACGGCGTGGGCGATGTGAACCAGCTGGCCGGCGGTATCGGCAAGGCGCTGGTCTGCACCGCCACCGGCATGATCGTGGCGATCCCTGCGCTGATGTTCCATCGCTATTTCAAGGGCCGCATCGCCGGTTACGTGATCGAGATGGAGCAGGAGGCGTCGGCGCTGCTGGATGCACTCGACGGTCGCCCGGGCGTGATGAACAACGCGCCGCGTGCCGCCGCTGGTTCGGCCGGCGCCGCACCGGTCACGGTCAAGGGCTGACGGATGCGCATCCGCAATGACCGGATCCAGGACGAGCCGCAGATCGATCTGGTTCCCCTGATCGATGTGATCCTCGTTCTGATCATCTTCTTCGTGGTCACCACCACCTTCGACGCGCGTTCGACCCTGCAGCTGCAGTTGCCGACCGCCAGCCAGCAGGACACCACCGAGCCGCCGCGCTCGCTGAGCGTGCTGGTCAATGCCGAAGGGCGCTACTTCATCAACGACCAGGAAGTGCTGCGCACCGACGTCGAGTCGGTCAAGCAGACCATTGCCGCCGTCGCCGGCAGCGATCGGGAACAGACCGTGCTGTTGCGCGCCGACGCGCGCACCCCTTACCAGGCTGTCGTCACGGCCCAGGATGCTCTGGGCCAGCTGGGCTTCCGCCGCATCGCCATCGCTACCGCGCCGGAGGTGCGTCCATGAGCAAGAAACACTCCCCCGTCTGGCCGATCTACAAGCGCCTGCTCGGGTATACCGGTGCCTATTGGGTGTTCATGGTCGCCGCCGTGGTCGCGATGGTGGTCGAGGCCCTGGCCGGCTACAGCTTCACCAAGCTCATGGAGCCGCTGGTCAACCGGGGCTTCGTCAACCCGGAGCCGCGGATGGCGGTGATCCTGCCGTTGACCATCCTCGGGTTGTTCATGATGCGCAGCCTGGCCACCCTGGTCAGCGATTACGCGCTGGCCCGCACCGGGCGCAGCGTGGTGCGCGACCTGCGTGAGCAGGTGCTGGAAAAGTACCTGCATCTGCCGTCCTCGCATTTCGATGCCGAGGCCACGCCGGTGATGGTCAGCCGCCTGAACTTCGATACCGAGCAGGTCACCCAGGCCAGCGCCGATGCGCTCAAGACCCTGGTGGCCGATACGCTCACCATCATCGCCATGCTGGTGGTGATGCTGCAGATGAGCGTCAAGGTCACGATGGCGATGCTGGTGGTGGTGCCGCTGATCGGCGTGATCGTCTCGATCGTGGGCAAGCGCTACCGCCGGATCAGCCGTGGCATCCAGGACGGCATGGGCGGCATGGCGCAGACCGCCGAACAGTCCCTGGCCGCGCAGCAGGAAGTGAAGGTGCATGGCACCCAGGCGCACGAGATTTCGCGCTATTCCAGGCTTGCCAACCGCATGCTCGGCCTGAACATGAAGGTCGAAACCACGCGCGCGCTGGCCTCCAGCACGGTGCAGTTCCTCGCGGCCCTGGCGCTGGCGGTGATCGTATGGGTGTCCACCCGCGAGGCGCTGGCCGGCAAGCTCAACGCAGGCCAGTTCATGGGCCTGATGACCTCGATGATGGCGATCATTCCGTCACTGCGTCGCCTGACCAGTGTGCAGACCTCGATCTCGCGCGGTGTGGCCGCGGCCGAGCGCCTGTTCGGGATTCTCGATATGCCGGTCGAGCGCGACGAAGGGATCCAGCGGATCGGCCGCGCACGGGGCGAGCTTGCGTTCGAGCACGTGATGCTGCGTTATCGCGAAGACACCGGCATCGCGCTGGACGACATCAGTTTCGTGGCCAAGCCGGGCACGGTGACGGCGATTGTCGGCCGCTCCGGTAGCGGCAAAACCAGCCTGATCCGCCTGGTGCCGCGCTTCTACGAACCCAGCGGCGGCCGCATCACGCTGGATGGGGTGGCGCTGGACGATTACCCGCTGGCTGACCTGCGTCGCCAGGTGGCCATGGTCGGGCAGAAGGTCATGCTGTTCGATGACACCGTGGGCGCCAACATCGCCTACGGCATGGATGCGACCGAAGAGCAGATCCGCGCCGCGGCCGAAGCGGCCAATGCGTGGGAGTTCATCGCGCGCATGCCGCAGCAACTGCAGACGCCGGTCGGCGAGAACGGTGCGCTGCTCTCCGGCGGCCAGCGTCAGCGTCTGGCGATCGCCCGCGCGATCCTGCGCGATGCGCCGATCCTGATCCTGGATGAAGCGACCGCCGCGCTCGACAACGAGTCCGAGCGCCTGGTGCAGGATGCGTTGCAGCGCCTGATGCCCGAGCGCACTACGCTGGTGATCGCGCACCGTCTGTCCACCATCGAACATGCCGATCAGGTGCTGGTGATGGACCATGGCCGCATCGTCGAGCGCGGCACGCACAACGAACTGCTGGCGCTGGGTGGCCTGTACGAGCACCTGCACAAGATGCAGTTCCGCGAAAGGCAGCCTTGATGGCAGGCAAGGGCACCCACACGCCGCCGTACTGGTACGACGGCAGCGCGATTCCGTTCCTGGCCCGCCTGGCGTCACCGCTGTACGGCGCGGCGATCGCGCTGCGCCGGATGGCGTATCGCCGTCGCTGGCTGAAACGGCATTCACTGCCGGTGCCGGTGGTGGTGGTCGGCAACGTCACCGCCGGTGGCACCGGCAAGACCCCGCTGACGATCGCCCTGGTCAACCGTCTGCGCGACGCCGGCTGGAAGCCGGGGGTCGCCAGCCGTGGCTATGGGCGCGAGGATGCAGGCACCCCGCGCTGGGTCCTGGCCAGCACCGATACCGCCGTCGGCGGCGACGAGCCGGTGCTGATCGCCTGGAAAACCGGCGTGCCGGTGCGGGTGGATGCGGACCGTGTCGCGGCCGGCAAGGCGCTGGTCGAGGCGGGCTGCGACATCATCGTCTGCGACGACGGCCTGCAGCACTACCGGCTGGCGCGCGACATCGAAATTGAAGTCGTCGACGCCCAGCGTCGTTACGGCAACGGCCGGCTGATTCCCGCCGGGCCGCTGCGCGAGCCAGCCAGCCGTGCGCGCGACTGCGATTTCCGCGTGGTCAACATGGGCCAGGCCAGCGATGGCACCGAAGCGCAGACCGCCTGCGGCTTCGGCGAATGGCCGATGCAGCTGCGCATCGACAGCGCACAGCCGCTGCAGGGCGGCCGCGCGCGGCGCCTCTCGCATTTCCAGGGCCAGCGCGTCCATGCGGTGGCCGGTATCGCCAATCCGCAGCGCTTCTTCGACATGCTGCGCGCGCATCGCATCGGCGTGGTGCCGCATGCCTTCGCTGATCACCATGCCTACCAGCCAGCGGATCTGCGCTTCGGCAGCGAACTGCCGGTGCTGATGACCGAGAAGGACGCGGTCAAGTGCAAGGCGTTCGCGACCGAATGGCACTTCGCCGTGCCGCTGTCGGCCGAGTTGCCGGCGGCGTTCTGGATCAGCCTGCTGGACCGCGTCGAGAAACTCGGCAAGCGTTGACGGGCCCGGTGCCGGTTGCGGCACACTGCGTCCCTGACTGCATTCCTTTCGTACAGGTCATCCCCCATGAGCGCTTCCGCCGAGTTCGTCGTTGCCATTCCCGCCCGTTATGCCGCTTCGCGGCTGCCAGGCAAGCCGCTGCGCCTGCTCGGCGGCGAGCCGCTGGTGCTGCGCGTGGCGCAACGCGCGCTGCTCGCCGGCGCGCGCGAGGTATGGGTCGCCACCGACGATCAGCGCATCGCCGATGCCCTGCAGGGCATGGCCGAGGTACGTGTGGCGATGACCTCCACCGGGCACGCCTCCGGCACCGATCGGCTGGCCGAGTGCGCGGCGCAGGCGGGCTGGTCCGATGACACCCTGGTGGTGAACCTGCAGGGCGACGAGCCCTTCGCCCCGGCAGAAGGCATCCGCGCGGTGGCCGAAGCCCTGGTCTACAGCGGTGCGGAGATGTCCACGCTGGCCACGCCGGTGGAAGACGCGGACACCCTGTTCGACCCGAACGTGGTCAAGGTCGTGCGCAAGCAGAACCTGGACGCGCTGTACTTCAGCCGCGCGCCCATTCCGTGGCACCGCGATGCCTTCGCCCGCTCGCGCGACACGCTCGCCGGCGCGCACTGGCTGCGCCATATCGGCATCTACGGCTACCGCGCCGGTTTCCTGCGCCAGTTCGCCGCGTTGCCGGCTGGCACGCTGGAACAGCTGGAGTCGCTGGAGCAGTTGCGCGTGCTGGAAGCGGGGCACCGCATCAGCGTGGCGCTGACCCCGGCCGAGTTCCCGCCCGGCATTGATACCCCGGACGATCTGGCGCGCGCCGAAGCCTGGTGGGCGGCACACCCGTGACCGTGGCACGACGGTTGCATGACGCGTAGTCCGGCATAATCGGGGCATGAACGTCCAGCCCGTCCAGGATCTGCCCGAGTTCGCCACCTGGCTCAACGCCAAACCGACCACCTTGGCCGAGCTGCAGGGGCGGCCGGTCGTGCTGGCCTTCGTCAATGCCGCCTCGGTGTGGTGCGCGCAGCGGCTGGCCGAGCTGGCCCAGTGGCAATCACGCAACCCGGGCAAGCTTCAGCTGCTGGTGCTGCAGGTGCCACGTTTTGACGGCGAGCGCGATCCCGATCAGTCCCTCAAGCTGCTGCGCCGCCAGGGGCTGAACGCGCCGGCCCTGCTGGATGCGGACTGGGATGGCTGGCGCCGCTTCGGCGTGACCGCATGGCCGACCCTGGTCCTGCTCGATGCCCAAGGGCGCGAGCGCGAGCGACTGGTCGGTCTCGGCGGGGAACTGGAACGCTCGCTCACTGCGCTGTGCGAAGGCAGCTCGCGGCCGTCCGATGAGGATCTGCACGGCGCCCGTGAACTCAGTCCCGAGCCGCGCCTCCCGCTGCGCTTCCCGACCGGGTTGGCGGTGACCACCGAGCGCCTGTACATCGCCGACACCGGCCATCACCGCGTGCTGGAATGCAGCCATGGTGGCCGCGTGCTGCGCCAGTTCGGCATGGGCACCGCCGATTTCATGGATGGCGACCAGGCCCAGGCGGCCTTCCACCATCCGCAGGGCCTCGCGCTGGAGCGCGAATGGCTGTACGTGGCCGACACCGGCAACCATGCCCTGCGCCGCATCCATCTGCTTTCCGGCCAGGTCGACACGCTGTGCGGCACCGGCCGCCCCGGCGAACCGATCGAAGGGCCGGTGGCCGATCCGCGCTACACCGCGCTCAACCATCCGCAGGGACTGGCCGTCGCCGACAACCAGATCCACATTGCGATGGCCGGCGACAACCGTATCTGGAGCTATCACCTTGGCCAGCGCAGCCTGCACTGGCGCGCCGGCAGTGGGGCGATCGACGAGCGCGACGGCAGTGGCCACATGGCCGCGTTCGCGCAGCCGTGCTCGGTCGCGGCGGTCCAGCAGGTGCTGTACGTCTGCGATGCGCTGGGCTCCTCTATCCGCGCCATGCAGTTGCGTGGGGATCTGGTGCAGACGCTGGTCGGGCAGGGGCTGTGGACCTTCGGCGAACAGGACGGCCCGCGCACCTCGGCACTGCTGCAGTACCCGCAGGCGATCGCGCTCAGTCCGGATGCGCCGCTGCTGTGGATCGCCGATGCCGGCAACGGCCGCCTGCGCACGCTGCGCCTGGGCGGTGGTGAGCTGAGTACGCTGGAGTTGCCGCGCCGCCTGCATGGCCCGGCTGGCCTGGCGCTCGGCGGTGGCGCGGTCTGGATTGCCGAGACCGATGCCCATGCCGTGCTGCGATTCGACCCCGTCAGTGGTGTCCTGAGCGACGTGCCGATCAACGAATGACTGTTTCTTCCGCCCCCGCCTTCGATGGCAAGGCATTTGCGGCCCACCTGAGCACCGCCCCCGGCGTGTACCGCATGTACGCCGCCGATGACACGCTGCTGTACGTCGGCAAGGCGCGTGCGCTGCGCAACCGCGTGGGCAGCTATTTCAACGGCACGCCCAAGACCACGCGGATCATGTCGATGCTGTCGCAGGTCGCGCGCATGGACGTGACCGTGACCCGCTCGGAGGCCGAGGCGCTGCTGCTGGAAAACCAGCTGATCAAGTCGCTCTCGCCGCGCTACAACGTCTCCCTGCGCGACGACAAGACCTATCCGCACGTGCTGCTGACCCGTGAGCAATGGCCGCGCATCGCGCTGCACCGTGGCCCGCGGGCGGTACCCGGGCGCTACTTCGGTCCGTACCCGGGCGTCACTGCCGTGCGCGAAACGCTCAACCTGATGCACAAGCTGTTCAAGCTGCGCAGCTGCGAAGACAGCGTGTTCCGCAACCGCTCGCGGCCCTGCCTGCAGTACCAGATCGGCCGCTGCAGCGCGCCGTGCGTGGAGCTGGTGGCGCCGGACGATTACGCCGAGTCGGTACGCCGCGCCTCGATGTTCCTGGAAGGCAAGAGCGATCAGCTGGCGCGCGAGCTCGGCACCCAGATGCAGACCGCCAGCGAAGCACTGGAGTTCGAGCAGGCCGCGCGCCTGCGCGATCTGATCGCCTCGCTGCGCAGCATGCAGACCCGCCAGTACGTGGACGGCCGCGCGGCGGATCTGGACGTGCTCGCCTGTGCCACCCAGGGCGCCAGTGCCTGCGTGCTGCTGCTGGCCTTCCGCGATGGCCGCAACATGGGCACGCGCCCATTCTTCCCGCGCACCAATGGCGAAGAGAGTGCCGATGAAGTGCTGGGCGCGTTCGTGTCCCAGTATTACGCCGAGCACGCGCCGCCGCGCGAGATCCTGCTCGATCGCGAGATTCCCGATGCCAGCCTGATCGAATCGGCGTTGAGTGCCTCCGCCGAGCACAAGGTGCAGCTGCGCTGGAACGTGCGCGGTGAGCGCGCCGGCTATGTGGAACTGGCCGCGCGCAACGCGCAGATCACCCTGGTGACCGAACTGGGCAGCCGCACCGCGCAGCACGCGCGCAGCGAAGACCTGCGGCAGATGCTCGGTCTGACCGAACAGGTCAAGCGCGTGGAGTGTTTCGATATCAGTCACACCATGGGCGAAGCCACCGTGGCCTCGTGCGTGGTGTTCGATGCGGCGGGCCCGGTCCGCAGCCAGTACCGCCGTTTCAACATCAGCGGCATCGAGCCCGGCGATGACTACGCGGCCATGCGCCAGGCGATCGAGCGGCGCTTCCGCCGGGCGGTGGAGGAAGATGCGGTGCTGCCCGATCTGTTGCTGATCGATGGTGGCGCCGGCCAGTTGGCCCAGGCGCAGGCGGCGCTGGCCGATCTGGGCGTGGAAGGGGTGATGCTGGTCGGCGTGGCCAAGGGTGTGGAGCGCAGGGCAGGGCATGAAGCCCTGGTCATGCCGGATGGCCGCGAACTACGCCCGGGCGCGGCCTCACCGGCGCTGCAGTTCATCCAGCAGGTGCGTGACGAAGCCCACCGCTTCGCCATCACCGGCCACCGTGGGCGCCGCCAGAAGGCCCGGATGACCAGCAAACTCGAGGATATTCCTGGCATCGGCCCGCGCCGGCGCGCCAGCCTGCTCAAACATTTCGGCGGCCTGGTCGGCCTGAAAGCCGCCGGCGAAGCGGAAATCGCGAAAGTGGACGGCATCAATGACGCCCTCGCTGCGCGTATCTACGCTAACCTTCATGGACTGCCCACGCCCGACGCGGCGGGCGAGTAGAGAGACGCAATGAAGTTGACCCTCCCCACCTGGCTGACCCTGCTGCGGATCGTGATGATCCCCGTCCTGGTGCTGGTGTTCTATCTCCCCTACAAGTGGACCAATTTCGCCTCGGCGGCGATCTTCGGCCTGGCTGCGCTCACCGACTGGCTCGACGGCTGGATCGCCCGCCGCTACGACCTGCAGTCCGCGTTCGGCGCCTTCCTCGACCCGGTCGCGGACAAGCTGATGGTGGCCGTGGCGCTGTTCCTGATCGTGCAGGGCCATCCCACCGCGTGGATGGCGGTCTGGGCGGCCGTGATCGTCGGCCGTGAAATCGCCGTGTCGGCACTGCGCGAATGGATGGCGGAAATCGGCCAGCGGGCCAAAGTGCGTGTGGCGGTGATCGGCAAAGTGAAAACCACCGCGCAGATGGTCGCGCTGCTGTGCCTGCTGTACTCGGTCGCGCCGCACACCCCGATGCAGGACATCTGGATGGGCACCCAGGTCTTCCACATCGGCGATTGGACCCTGGCGATCGCCTCGATCCTGACACTGTGGTCGGGCCTGCAATACCTGCACGCCGCGTGGCCGAGCCTGCGCGAAGACGAGCGCCTTGCGCGTGAGAACGCCAAAGCAAAAAAGAATGCGTGAGGGCTGTTGACAGGGGTGCATTTGGCTGTAGAATTTCGCCTCCCAAGCGGGAATAGCTCAGTTGGTAGAGCGCAACCTTGCCAAGGTTGAGGTCGCGAGTTCGAGTCTCGTTTCCCGCTCCAGATAGCGCATTTCATCGGGATTCGTCCCAATGCGATGCAACGAAAAAAAGCGACCTTCCGGGTCGCTTTTTTCGTTTGTGCGTGTCGAGGGTCAGTGGTGCTTCCCGATCCGGACGTTGCACCAGGTGCGGATGTTTTCCCGATCAAACCCGGGGCAGCTGTTATTGATCGGCAGGTACAGGTACAGCGCCTGCTCCATATGCGCGAAGTGGTAGTAGTTGGTGCGGTCTTTGCCGTACAGCCAGTAGTTCGATGCGCCCTGGTTGATGACGTAGGGCTCGAACCAGAGGATCGAGGACTCGGCCGGGATCACGTTGCTTCTGTCGGTCAGCATCAGCCAGGCGTTGGAGAAGACGTGCGTCGTTGCACCCAGCAGGAGGGTGACGGCGGCGAGGCTGATCGCAGTGCCCCTGGCGAGGCGGGCGATACGGAGATGGCGTGGCATGGCCGAAGGGTTCCTGGGATCGAGGGGCTGCGCCAGCGCTGTGGAGGCGTCCGGGCAGATCGGAACAGCGCACTGACGTGGTGCGAAAAGGATGTTGACGACGTGAAGGAATTCCGACAGAATAGCGCTCCTTCGACGCAGGTCGAGGGGCCGACAGCCTCCAGCGCCTCAGGGTGCGGTGCCGTCGGGGCAAGCGAAAGTCTGCGGGAATAGCTCAGTTGGTAGAGCGCAACCTTGCCAAGGTTGAGGTCGCGAGTTCGAGTCTCGTTTCCCGCTCCAGATTTCGACAGGGCCCCCCTCGGGGCCTTGTTTTTCTCCGCGGTGGCACGCGGGCATCCGGGCCGGAAGCATCGGCCGGGATGTGAAAAAAAGTGTGAAAAAGCTGGTGTGTTTCGAGTGGTTTCGGTAACATATAGGCTTGATTTTGCGGGAATAGCTCAGTTGGTAGAGCGCAACCTTGCCAAGGTTGAGGTCGCGAGTTCGAGTCTCGTTTCCCGCTCCAAATCCTGACCAGGCCCCGTTCTCGGGGTCTTGTTTTATCGGGGCACGCAACACGCCTTCGATGATCGTAGGGTCACCGGCCTGGTGGCAGAGTGGTCATGCAGCGGACTGCAAATCCGCGTACGCCGGTTCAATTCCGACCCAGGCCTCCAAATAGAAAGTAGCCCAGAGCCCGCGAAAGCGGGCTTTGTGCGTTGTGGGCCTCCATTCAGTTTCGGAGGCCAGAGCCGACAGGGCCTACACAACGCGCTTCGTATGCTGCGGCCGTCCACTTTGGCAGCCTTATGCAGACACAAAAAGCACGCGTAGCGACGGGTATCGAAGGCCTCGACAGCATCCTCGGCGGGGGCTTCCCGCAGGGACGGCTGTACCTGCTGGAAGGACCCCCAGGCTCCGGCAAGACCACGCTGTCCCTGCAGTTTCTGCTGCATGGGCTGAGCAAGGGCGAGCGCTGCCTCTACATCACGCTCTCCGAGACAGCTGACGAGCTGCGAGAAGTTGCCAATGCGCACGGCTGGTCCCTGGATGGGCTGGAGTTGTTCGAGCTGGCCTCGGCCGAGGAAGCGCTGGGCGACGGACGGATGCAGTCGGTACTGCACTCCTGGGAAGTCGAGCTGGACGAAACGGTCAAGCTGATCCTCGGCGAGGTGGAGCGCATCAAGCCGCATCGGGTGGTGTTCGATTCGCTGTCCGAGCTGCGATTGCTGTCGCAGGATCCGCTGCGTTATCGCCGGCAGATTCTCTCGCTCAAGCAGTTCTTCGCGCCCAAGAGCGCGACCGTGGTGCTGGTCGATGACATGACGGCCTCCGGTGAGGAGCGCGATGGCCAGTTGCACAGTCTGTGTCATGGCGTGGTGTCGCTGGAACGGCTCACGCTGGATTTCGGCCCGGCGCGCCGCCGGATGCATGTCCAGAAACTGCGCGGAGTGAACTTCACCGCTGGCTACCATGACATGACCATCCGCGAAGGGGGCCTGGAGGTCTTCCCGCGGTTGATCGCCTCGGACCACCACGCCACGTTCAACGGCACGCCCATCAGCAGCGGGGTCGGCGAGATCGACAGTCTGCTCGGCGGCGGTCCGCTGCGGGGCACCAGCACGCTGTTGACCGGCCCGGCTGGCAGCGGCAAGACGAATGTGGCGCTGCAGTACGTCTGGGCGGCCTGCGAGCGCGGTGAACACTGCTGCATCTTCGAATTCGATGAGCGCATCGGCACCTTGCTCGCCCGCGCCGAGTCGCTGGATATCGATCTGAGCAAACACCTGGCGTCGGGCCTGCTGGAAATCCTCCAGGTCGATCCGGCCGAGATCTCACCGGGCGAGTTCGCCTGGAACATGCAGCGTGCGGTCGAGGAGCGCCACTGCCGCCTGCTGGTGATCGATAGCCTCAACGGCTACGTCACCGCGATGCCCCAGGAAAAGCAGTTGATGCTTCAGCTGCACGAGATGCTGTCCTACCTCAACCAGAAGGGCGTGGCGACCATCCTGATCAATCCGCAACACGGGTTGGTCGGCACCATGTCGACCGGCAACCTCAACGTTTCCTACATCGCCGATTCGGTCGTGTTGTTCCGGTTCTTCGAATCGCAGGGGCGCATCCGCAAGGCGATCTCGGTGATCAAGAATCGGGGCGGTGCGCACGAGAATACGATCCGCGAGCTGAAGATCGACGGCAAGGGGATTTCGCTGAGTGCCCCGCTCAACGAGTTCAAGGGCATTCTGACCGGCACGCCGGAATTCGTGGGCAATACGGCGCATCTGCTCGGCCACACCCGTGCAGAGTGACTCCGTTTCCGGTGTGGTGCATATCGTTGCGCCGTTCGGGCGCGATGCGCAGAGCATTGCCGGCGTACTCAATGCCGCCGGGCTGCGGACCGCGATCCAGGAGAGCCTGCCACGGCTGGCCGACGCGCTTGATGATGACGTTGGCGCGGTGGTCGTCACCGAAGAGGCGGTCGCCAAGGGCACCGCCGCGTTGCTGGAGCCCTTGGCCAGGCAACCGTCCTGGTCGGATATTCCCTTCATTCTGCTGCGTTCGCCGCGCTCGCAGAAGCGCCCCTTGGCCGATCCTGGCCTGCAGTTGTCGATCAACATCATCGAGCTGGACCGGCCGCTGGGCAGCAGCTCGCTGCTCAGCTCCGTGCGCAGTGCGCTGCGGGCGCGCGACAAGCAGTTCCTGGTCCGCGATCAGATGCGGGCGCTGGCCGATGGCCGTGCCGCACTGGAGCGCAGCGAAGCAGAGCTGCGCCTGGTGGCCGATGCGATGCCGGTGCTGATCGCCTTCATCGACCGCGACCTGTGTTACCGCTTCGCCAACAAGGCGTATGAGGCCTGGTTCGAGCGTCCGGTATCGGCCGTGATCGGCAAACGCGTGCCGGAGGTATTCGGGCAGGAGGTATGGAGCAGCCGCCGCCCGTTGATCGAACGTGCGCTGGCGGGCGAGCACATCGTGTTCGAGGCCAACTGGCCGTTCAGTGACGGCCGCCGGCGCGACAGTGAGATCCGTTATTCGCCGCGCTTCGATGCCGACGGCGCGCCGGACGGGTTCCACGTGTTCGTCACCGATATCACTGCCTCCAAGCTGGCCCTGGAAACGAGTCAGCAACATGCCTCGGACCTGGAGGCGATGGTGGCCGAGCGCACGGCGGAGCTGGAGCGGCAGATGGTCGCGCGCGAGGCCAGCGAAGCGGCCCTGCGCCAGTCGCAGAAGATGGATGCGATCGGGCAGTTGACCGGCGGCATCGCGCACGACTTCAACAACATGCTGACCGGCATCCTGTCCTCGCTGGACATCATGCGCATGCGCCTGGACATGGGGCGCATGGAAGGGATGGAGCGCTTCCTGGATGCGGCCACCGCCTCCAGCCAGCGCGCGGCGGCCTTGACCCAGCGTCTGCTGGCGTTTTCGCGACGTCAGTCGCTGGATTCGAAGTCCGTGGAACTCAATGCGCTGGTGGGCTCGGTCCAGCACCTGCTGCGCAGCACGCTGGGCGAGAAGATCCGCATCCAGATGGCGACCAGTGACGCGCCGCTGCGCGCCAACCTGGACAGCAACCAGTTCGAAAGCGCGCTGCTGAATCTGGCGATCAATGCACGTGACGCGATGCCTGAAGGGGGGGAGTTGATCCTGCGGACCTCGCACGTCTTTGCGGCCGAGGGCGAAGTGCCGACCATTCCGGCAGGCGAGTACGCCGTGGTATCGGTCTCCGATTCCGGCACCGGCATGCCACCGGAGGTGGTCGAGCGGATCTTCGAGCCGTTCTTCACCACCAAGCCGATCGGCAAGGGCACGGGCTTGGGCATGTCGATGATCTACGGCTTCATGCAGCAGTCCGGCGGCCACATCACGGTGGATTCCACGCCAGGGCAGGGCACCACGGTAGCGCTGTTCATGCCGGTGGTGCACGACGCCGCCGAGGACGACGGTGCACCGAGCGCACAGCCGGTGTCGCTCGGCGCCGGGCAGTCGATCCTGGTGGTGGAGGATGACGAGCAGGTGCGCATGCTGGTCACCGTGGTGCTGGAAGACCTCGGGTATACCGCCGAAGTCGTGGGTGATGCCGATGGCGCCATTCCGATCCTCGGCTCATCGAAGAAGATCGACCTGCTGATCACCGACGTCGGATTGCCCGGCCTCAACGGACGCCAGCTGGCCGAAATCGCGAGGCAATCGCGGCCGTCGTTGCCGGTGCTGTTCATGACCGGCTACGCAGAGAAAGCACAGGAACGCTCGGCATTCCTCGATAACGGCATGGCGATGATCGCCAAGCCGTTTCTGCTCGATGCGTTCAGTGAGGCGGTAAGAAGCTCGATGGCGGGACATCGGTAGTCCCGCGGCAGCCGGCGTGTGCCTGTCCGGCGAAAGCGTGCGCGACAAGGAGCATTCGTTTTGAAAGTGTTCTGAACGCTTCAGGCAACGGCTTTATTTAGATACCTGAAAGTGACAGCATAGTGCTTTGAAATCGTCGGAGTTTACCCATGCCCCTTTGCGCGATCGCGTATGTCAGCGACGTTGCAGGCCCGCTGTCTGCGGAGCATCTCGACGCCCTTGTCGAAGATGCCATCCGCTTCAACAGCCTGGCCGGGGTCACCGGTGTGCTTCTCTGCGACGGCAGTCGTTTCCTGCAGTACTTCGAAGGCCCGGATGATGGGGTGTCGGCAGTACACGAGCGGGTACTGCAGGCCCGCAGTCATCGGAACATTCGCAAACTCGGTCACGCCCGCGTGCCTGCGCGCTATTTTCCTTACTGGAGCATGCGCTGGCTGGGCGTGGAGCCGACCCTGGTCGAGATCTTGTCTGCCGGAGAATGGGAGGCGTTTGCCGATCGCGCCGCGGGCGGACCGCCGGCAGGCAGTGCCATGGAACGTCTGATGCAGTTCGTCGCGCCGCACCTGCCCGCGCGCGCGGGTATGCAGGAGAGCCGCTCGGCGGCCGAGTGAGGTGGCGCGCCCCTGTGCAGCTTCCCGGGGCGGGGCGGCCAGGCGCGGAGTATCCGAAGCGCTGCCCTGACATATTGCTGTCAATACCCGGCCTGCATGATGCAGGCACGGGTTCGGACGTTGTATGAACGGTTCATCAGGGGCGTGGCCTTTACCCTTCGGGTAATTGACTTAATGCGATGACCGTGCAAATTTTAGGTGAACCCGAAGTGAATCCGCCCCTGAGGGGGTTTTGTCGTCCCTGAAGCAAGCAAGTCCCACGGAGGTCGTATGGAATACGGCGAACATGACTTGGCTGATGGAGTGCGAACCGAGCTGGAAGCCAGCTACGTGAAACATGGCTGCGGCCCGGAATTCTGGTCCACCTACCAGCGCGTGCTCGAGCGTCTGGTCCCACCCGCGCAGGGCACCGCGCGAACCCGTGTCACCAATGAGCTGGCGTTGATCATTGAACAGTTGGGGATCGTGCGGCGCGCCCAGTTGGTGCCGCCGCGCAGCGCACGCCCGCGCGCGCGCTGAGACCGGGTCGGGGGACCGGGAACCGGTACGGGGGACAACCGCCAACGCGGCGCCGTTACAGGTGATGAAGACCGATGGCCAGCAGCGCCAGCAGCGTGCCGGCGGCGGCGAGCGTGCGCGGACGAATCCACCGGGTCGGGTGCTGCTGCATGGCCGATGGACGTGCATAGCGGATCAACCCGGTCGGGAACTGCCAGGCACGCATGCGTGCATCGCAGGCATCCTGGCAGTCGCCACAACTGATGCAATCAGCGTTCGGTCCGGCACGCACGTCCAGCGCCATCGGGCACACGTTGGCGCAGGCGCCGCAATCCAGACAATCGCCGAGGCGATCGGCGCTGAAGTGCGGCATCGGGCCAGCGATGTCTTCATGTGCGGCGCGGAAGGCATAGTCGCTGGCGCTGGTGGGATCAAGCAGCCCGCGTCCCCGCGCCTGGACACCGCCCAGCCCAGCCACGCGTGGGCCGCGCGGTTCGCCGCGGCGTGCGTGGTACTGCATGCGCGGCGTGTCGTTGTCGCAGAACATGCCGTGGATGCGCGCATACGGACACAGCTCGCGGCAGACATGTTCGCGCAGGAAGCCGGCATTGCCCCAGGTGGCTGCCGCATAGAAGACGATCCAGAACGTTTCCCAGCCACTCCAGACCGGTGGCCACGGCGTACCGACCAGACCGTGGATCGGGCTGAAAAAGCCCACGAAGGTGATGCCCGTCCACGCGGCCACCAGCAGCCACAGCAGATGCTTGACCGCACGCGCTGCGCCGGTGGCCGGCAGCCAGCGTGCGGTGCCTTGATCCATCCACCGGAACAACCGGCTCCACAAGGTCTGCGGACAGCCGTAGCCGCACCACACCCGGCCGGCCAGGTGAGTGAGCAGTACCAACGCGGTGGCCAGCACGGCGGCCAGGCCCAGCAGGATGCCGACGTCGTGCGGCCAGAGGGTCCAGCCGAACAGATCGAAGCGGCGCGCGGTGAGGTCGAACAACAGCGCCTGGCGACCCTCCCAGCGCAGCCACGGCAGGAGATAGAAGCCGGCCAGCAGGATGACCGAGAGCAGTGGCCGCCAGCGCAGCGGCGCGCGCCGGCCCGGGGCCGGGGACGGAGGCGAGGGATCGACCAGATGCAGGGTGAGGCGGTCTGTCATGGTCACCCCAGTGGCAGGTCGTCATCGTCGCTGGGCATCGGCCGCAGCAGGTACCAGGTGATCGCGCTGGCGGCGGCGGTGACCGCCCAGAACATGAAGAACCCCAGCGTGTAGCCCAGCTCGCGGCTGATCTCGTGCTGCGGGAAACTGATGTCGCGCAGGCGCAGCGGGTCCACAAAGGCGAAGAACACCACGCTGGCCAGGCCCGCCGCGACGAAGCTGGGCCACAGGATGGCGCCCCATTGCTGGATCAGCCGTCGGCGGCTGCCGTCGGGCGGGTCGTGCAGGTCGTTCATTGCGGCCACGGTCAGGAGGAGGGGGCAGGGCACGGCTATACTTCGCGCCGACCGGGGGCCGGGACCGCGAGTGCGCGCTTCCTGTCGAGCTCCCAGACTAGAAGGCTTCGCCGTCGGCTTCATTGATCCTGATCAAGGCAGCGGCAGCCCCTGCCGCCGATGCTGGGCGTTGCTGCCCGAGGGTGTTCATGTCCGATCCCACCGACAACGTGCTGCCTCTTCCGGCACTGGACCTGTGCAGCGAAGAGGACGTCACCCGCCTGGTGCACGATTTCTACGCGCGTGTCCGCGAGGAGCCGCGCCTGGGCCCGGTGTTCACGGCGCGGATCCACGACTGGGATGCGCATCTGGCGCAGCTGGTGGATTTCTGGTCGGCGATGCTGCGCGGCACGCGGCGCTTCAAAGGCGCGCCCATGCCCAAGCACATGGCCATGGATGAGCTGGATCGCGATCTGTTCGACCGCTGGCTGGCCCTGTTCCGGCAGACCACCGCCGAATGCGGCAATCCACCGATGCAGCGGCTGGCCGATGATGTCGCCGAGCGGATCGCCGATACCTTCTGGCGTCGCTTCCAGATGCTGCGCTGGCCGAGCCTGCCGATGGCGGGCCGCCCGGGCGTGAATTGATCTGACGCAATGCGTGCGCACCCGCGCACGCGCAAGCTGGCGGCATGGATACCTTCTCGCCTGCCGCCGCCGGGCTCGCCTGGCACTTCGATCCCGAGCTGCTGCGTCGCCACGACCGGCCGGGCCCGCGCTACACCTCCTATCCCACCGCCCCGCATTTCCATGACGGCTACGGTGAGCTGGCCCTGCGCGAGGCCATCGTGGACAGCAACCGCCGGGGCCGCGCGCTGTCGCTGTACGTGCATGTGCCGTACTGCAGCAGCCCGTGTTTCTACTGCGGCTGCAACCGGGTCATCACCCGCGATCACAGCAAAGGCATCAGCTACGTCGCCCGCGTGCTGAGCGAGGCGGACCTGATGGCGCCGCAGTTCGATCCGGCGCGCGAAGTGATCCAGCTGCACCTCGGCGGTGGCACGCCCAACTTCCTGGCGCCGGCACAGATGCGCGAGTTGATCGATGGTCTGCGCCAGCGCTTCAACTTCAGCACGGCGGCCGCGCGCGATTTCTCCATCGAGCTCGACCCGCGCTTCGTCACACGGGCCGATATCGCGGTGCTCGCCGAGCTGGGCTTCAACCGCGCCAGCCTCGGCGTGCAGGATTTCGATCCGGATGTACAGAAGGCCATCAACCGCGAGCAGGGCGTGGAGGACACACTGGATATCCTGCGTGCCTGCCGCGAGCATGGCTTGCGCTCGGTCAATGTCGATCTGATCTACGGCCTGCCGAAGCAGACACTCCCCGGTTTCGCGCAGACGCTGGAAACCGTGCTGCGCGAGCGACCGGATCGCCTGGCGGTGTATGGGTACGCGCACCTGCCGCACCTGTTCCGCGCGCAGCGCCAGATCGCCGATGCGGATCTGCCCAGCCCCGAGCAGAAGCTGGCCTTGCTGGGCTTGGCGGTGCAGCGCCTCTCAGACGCGGGCTATCAGTACATCGGCATGGATCATTTTGCGTTGCCGGAGGAAGACCTGTCACGGGCACAACGGGCGGGGCAACTGCACCGCAACTTCATGGGCTATACCACGCACGCCGACACCGATCTGGTGGGCCTGGGGGCCAGCGCGATCAGCCACATCGGCGAGACCTACAGCCAGAACCCGCGTGAACTGCCGGCCTGGGAAGCGGCGGTCGATGCAGGGCGGTTGCCGGTCTGGCGCGGCCTGACCCTGGACCAGGACGATGTGCTGCGCGCGGAAGTGATCGGCCAGTTGATGTGCCAGGGAGAAGTGGACGGGGCAGCCGTGGCGGCACGGCACGGCGTGGACTTCGAGACGTATTTCGCCGAGGGACTGCGCGCGCTGGCGGCACTGCAGGCAGACGGCCTGGCCGATTACGCGCAGGGCGTGGTGCGCGCGAGCGAGCGCGGGCGCCCACTGCTGCGGCTGCTGGCGATGTGCTTCGACCGCTATCTGACGCAGCCGGACCAGCCCGTGCGGTATTCCCGCGCGATCTGAGCGGGGCCGCTGTGACGCGTGCATTCCAAAACCGGGCGCGATCAGGCACCCTATGCGCGCCGTTGCCCGGGTGGCGAAATTGGTAGACGCATCGGACTTAAAATCCGCCGGGGGCAACCCCATGCCGGTTCGATTCCGGCCCCGGGCACCAACGGCCAGTTTCACGCGTTGCCCGCGCAACGCAAACTTTACGCAGCCGGCCGCGTGCCACCGTACGCTGCGCAGCAACCCACCTCGGACACGCCACATGGCAAACGCAGTTCGTGCAGGGAAAGCACTGGTGTGGGGCGTGGCGCTGCTGTTCGGCGGCGTGGCCCATGCGCAGGCCCAGACGCAGGTGCCGGCGCAGGCCGCAGGCGAGGTGATCGATCTCGCCCCGGTGGTGGTCTCGGGTGAGCAGCCCGGGCCAGGCATGTGGCAGGTCCGAAATGCCCAGGGACACACACTGTGGATTCTCGGGACGGTTTCGCCGCTGCCAGCCAAGCTGACGTGGCGTGCCGACGAGGTGCAGGCGGTGATCGCCAGCGCGCAGGAAGTGCTCGGCTCGCCGGGCTGGACACTGGATGCCGACGTGGGCTTTTTCCGCGGGCTGACCCTGGTGCCCTCGGCGATGAAGGCTGCCCGTGATCCCGGCGGACGCACCTTGCGCGAGGTGTTGCCGCCCGATCTCTACGCGCGCTGGGAAGTGCTCAAGCAACGCCACATCGGCCGCGACGGAGGCATCGAGAAAGACCGGCCCTTGGTGGCCGCGACCCAGCTGTATGCCGCCGCACTGAAGGATGTCGGCCTCGGCCGTTCCTCACCGGTGTCCAGGATCGTGCAGAAGGCCAGCAAGGCGCACGGTCTCACGCCGGTCCCGACCCAGGTCACGATCAAGATCGCCGACCCGCGGCAGGCGTTGAAGGAAGTGCGTGGCACCGCCTTGCAGGATGTCGAGTGCTTCCGCCGTACCCTGGATGTGGTCGAACACGGCCTGCCGCTGCTGGCCGAGCGCGCCAACGCCTGGTCGGTCGGTGATATCGAGGCGCTGGAGCGGCTGGCGGTGAAGGGGCAGTACCTGGCCTGCGTGGATGCCGTGGCCAACAGCGATTTCGGGCGGCGGCGTGGCTTGACCGATGTCGATGCGCAGGCGCAGCGCAAATGGATGACCCTGGCCGGCGAGGCGTTGGCGCGCAATGCGGTCACCTTTGCGACCGTCCCGGTCACCTCGCTGCTGGTGCCCGGTGGCTATGCCGATCAATTGCGTGCCCGGGGCTATGAGGTCCAGGCACCGGAATAAGGCGTGACTAACGGGCGATTCGTAACGAGACCGTGAGCACATTCGGTGTCTACCCAGTGCGAAAACTTCATGGCATAGTCAGCTTCAGTTCATTCCGGAAATCCTTCATGCCGCTGCATGCGGTCGCTTATGTCAGCGACGCTATCGATGGAATCGAAACGTCTGATATCGATCAGATCCTGCGAGCAGCAATGGGGTTTAACAAAGTGGCAGGCGTGACCGGCGTGCTGATGTTCGACGGCCGGTGTTTCCTGCAGTACTTCGAGGGACCGGAGGACGGTGTCGACTCGGTGTTCCAGCGCGTGTTCAACGCGCGCATCCATACGAATCTGCGCGAACTCGCGCGAGGGTTCGTGGAGAAACGCCATTTCCCCTGCTGGACGATGGCATCGGCAGCGGTCGAACCGGATGCGCTTGCGCGTATCGTCGAGGCGCCCTGGCAGGGGTTCCAACAGCGGTGTTCCGAGCCAGACGATATGCCCGCAGGTTTTGGTCGTCTGCTGGAGGCATGGACCGGTGTGTCCGGCGAGTTGGAACCGGCAGCAGTGACATTGGGGTCGTAACGCAAAACAACCTTGTCCGTAACACAATGATCACGGTTGCACGCCTATCCTCTTTCTACCAGCTGTGACCAGTCTTGCGGGGTTTGCCCTTGGAGGCTGTCTGAAAGGGTAGTAACCGCAGCTGGACCATTATTCCTTTGGCCGTCGTCCGTACTCTCCGCGGGCGGCGGCTTTGTTCTTTGTGGGGCAGGGTCGGGCGCGTTAGTCTTGCACCACCTGTCTCCCGGCTCCGTATCGCATGACGTATTCCCTGATGATGCCCCGCCTGATGGCTGGCCCGGTTCCGCGGTGCGGAGCCGCTCGATGACGCACGCCATTTCCGCCGCGGTGTCCGCGCGCATCGGGGTCATCGGGCTCGGCTACGTTGGGCTGCCGTTGACCGTGACCTTTGGCCGGCACCAGGCCACGGTGGGCTACGACATCGATCAGGCGCGGGTCGCCGAGCTGCAGCGTGGCATGGATCACACCCTGGAACTGGACGCGGATGAACTGGCTGCTGCGTTGCATGCCCGCTACACCGCCGATCCTTCAGAGCTGGCCGGGTGCAACGTCTACATCGTGACCGTGCCCACCCCGATCGATGCGCATGAGCAGCCCGATCTCGGGCCGCTGCGCAGTGCCAGCACCCTGATCGCCGGCCTGCTCACGCCGGGCGACATCGTGATCTACGAATCCACCGTCTACCCGGGCACGACAGAAGAAGTCTGCGTGCCGCTGCTGGAGGCCGGATCGGGGCTGCGCTTCAACGTCGATTTCTATTGCGGTTACAGCCCGGAGCGGATCAATCCGGGTGACCGCGAACGACGGTTGCCGGACATCCGCAAGATCACCTCCGGCTCGACGCCGGAAGTCGCCGCCGTGGTCGATGCCTTGTACAAGCGCATCATTACGGCCGGCACCTGGCCGGCGCCCTCGATCCGCGTGGCCGAAGCGGCCAAGGTGATCGAGAACATCCAGCGCGACGTCAACATTGCGTTGGTCAACGAGCTGGCGTTGATCTTCGATCGGCTCGGCATCGATACCCAGGACGTGCTGGATGCGGCCGGCAGCAAGTGGAACTTCCTCCCGTTCCGCCCCGGCCTGGTCGGCGGCCACTGCATCGGCGTGGACCCGTACTACCTGCTGCACAAGTCCGAGAGCGTGGGGTATCACCCGGACCTGATCCACACCGCGCGACAGGTCAACAACCGGGTCGGCGAGCATGTCGCACAACGCGTGCTGGCACTGCTGGCATCGCGCAGCATCGATGTCGCGCAGGCACGCGTGCTGGTACTGGGCGTGACCTTCAAGGAGAACTGCCCGGACCTGCGCAACAGCCGCGCGTTGGAACTGGCGCAGCGCCTGCAGGTCAGTGGCGCCCGGGTGGACGTGCAGGACCCGTGGGTGGGGCCGGCCGCACTGGCCGATGCGGGCGTGCGCTGGGTCGAGGCCCCGGATGCGGCCGGCTATGACGCCGTCGTACTGGCGGTGGCGCATGATCGTTTCCGTGCCTTCGATGCCGCGCAGGTGCGCGCGCTGCTCACGCCGGGCGGTGTGGTGTACGACGTCAAATCCGTGTGGCCCCGGGAAGTGGTGGACGACCGCCTGTAGACTCGGGGGCAGCTATTGATTGAGGAAAGCCATGCATCGCTATCTCGCGTACCTGCTCGCCATCGGGTTGTTCCCGGTCTGCCTGTGGTTGGCCACGATCTGGCCCGCCTGGTACTGGGGCGTCGGCGTGACGGCGTTGCTGGTGGTGCTGGGCACCTGGGATCTGCTGCAGAAGCGCAGCACGCTGCGGCGCAACTATCCGGTGATGGCCCACTTCCGCTACGGGCTGGAATCGATCGGGCCGGAGATCCGCCAGTACTTCGTGCAGAGCGATCTGGAGGATGTGCCGTTCTCGCGCCAGCAGCGCGCGCTGATCTACCAGCGCTCCAAGAATGAAATGGACGTGGTGCCGTTCGGTACGCTGCGCAGTACCTATGCGGTGGACTACGAGTGGATCAACCATTCGCTGGCGCCGACCGAGATCGGCCACCACGATTTCCGCATCCAGATCGGCCCGAACTGCGCCAAGCCGTATTCGGCCAGTGTGTTCAACATCTCCGCGATGAGCTTCGGTTCGTTGTCGGCGAACGCGATCCGCGCCCTCAACGAAGGCGCGCGCCGTGGCAGCTTCTATCACGACACCGGCGAAGGGTCGATTTCGCCCTATCACCGCGAAATGGGCGGCGACCTGGTCTGGGAAATCGGCTCGGGCTACTTCGGGTGCCGTGACGATGCCGGTGGTTTCAGCGAAGAGAAATTCGTCGCCAACGCCACCCATGATCAGGTCAAGATGATCGAGATCAAGCTGTCGCAGGGCGCCAAGCCCGGCCACGGCGGCGTGCTGCCGGCGGCCAAGGTGAGCGAGGAGATTTCGATCACCCGTGGCGTGCCGATGGGCGTGGATTGCGTATCGCCCTCCAGGCACAGCGCGTTCAATACGCCGGTGGAACTGCTGCAGTTCGTTGCGCGGCTGCGCGAGTTGTCCGGCGGCAAGCCGGTCGGGTTCAAGCTGGCCATCGGCCACCCCTGGGAGTGGTTCGGTATCGCCAAGGCGATGCAGGAAACCGGGCTGCTGCCGGATTTCATCGTGGTCGATGGCGCCGAGGGCGGTACCGGTGCGGCGCCGGCCGAGTTCATCGATCACGTGGGTGTGCCGATGCACGAGGCGCTGTTGCTGGTGCACAACACGCTGGTCGGCCTGGACCTGCGCGATCGCATCCGCGTCGGTGCGGCGGGCAAGGTCACCAGTGCCTTCGAGATCGCACGCACCATCGCGCTGGGCGCGGACTGGTGCAATGCCGGGCGTGGCTTCATGTTCGCGCTGGGCTGCATCCAGTCGCTGAGCTGCCACAGCGATAAATGCCCCACCGGCATCGCCACGCAGAACCCGCATCGCTGGCGTCACCTGGACGCCGCTGACAAGGCCACGCGCGTTCACAACTACCATGAGAACACCCTGCGTGCGCTGCGCGACCTGTTGTGCGCGGCCGGCTTGAACGATCCTTCCGAGTTGGGCCCGGAGCACATCCTGCGCCGCGTCTCGCCGGTGGAAATCCGCTCACTGGCTTCGCTGTACCGCTATCTGGCCCCGGGTGAGCTGCTGCGCAAAGTGCCGGACCATGCGGTCTTCCACGACTACTGGGCCGATGCGCGCAGTGATTCGTTCCAGCCGCCGTCGCGCATCCAGGCGCTGCGGACAAGCAAATCGCGATGACCGATGCGCGTGACCTGCGCTTGCGCGTTGGCCGTGCCGAGGAGGCGGACAGACTGTGGCTGCTGCGCACGCGCTGCGTACGTGAGCTGTGCAGTGCGGCCTATCCGCCGGAGGTGATCGCCCCGTGGTCGGCCTCACCGCCACCGGACCACTACCGCGCGCTGCTCGCCGCCGGTGGCTGCGTGATTGCCGAAGATGCCGACGGCGCGCTGTTGGGCTATGGCGTGATCGATCTGGCCGGCAACGAAATCGATGCGTTGTTCGTCGATCCCGACTGCGGCGGCCGTGGCATCGGCCTGACCTTGATGCAGGCGATGCAAGCACGGGCGGATCCGGCGCGGCCCTTGGTGCTCTCAGCCTCGCTCAATGCGGTCGCGTTCTATCGTCGCTGTGGCTTTGAAGCGTTGCGCGAGGAAAGCTACCCACACCCCAGCGGGGTAGCGCTCGCTTCGGTGCGGATGCAGCGCAGGCGCTGATGCCGGCCAGCGGCCGGCACTACCGATTGCATGTCCTGACAGGCGGTCCGGCACGCCACGGTGCGCACTACCTCGGTAGTGCCGGCCGCTGGCCGGCACCGCGTGATTCACGCCTGCGCCAACCACGCCACCACGCCACGCCCGGCGCGCAGCCCGCTGGCATAGCAGGCCGTCAGCAGATAGCCGCCGGTCGGCGCTTCCCAGTCCAGCATCTCGCCGGCACAGAAGATGCCCGGGCGCCCGCGCAGCATCAGCTGCGTATCCAGTGCTTCCAGGCGCACGCCGCCGGCGGTGCTGATCACTTCATCGATAGGACGGGCTCGCTGCAGAGCCAATGGCAGCCGCTTCAGCGCATGCGCGATCTGGTCCAGCGGCAGTTGCCCGGCCTCGCGACCCAGTACCTCGAACAGCAGCGCGGATTTGACCCCGCCCAGACCCAGCTGGCGGCGCAGGACCTCGCCGAAACTGCGGCCCTGGCGCGGCTTGCGCAGTTTTTCCGCGACCTGCGCTTCGGTCTGGCCCGGCAGCAGGTCCAGCTGCAGGGTCACCTGCCCGTCGCGGGCCAGGCTGTCGCGCAGATCGGCCGACAGCGCGTAGATCAGGCTGCCTTCGATGCCGGTCGCGGTGATCACGCATTCACCCTGCAGCGAGCGCGGCTCACCCTGCAGGTCGGTCCAGTGCGCCACCACCGGCTTGAGCGGGGCACCCGCCTGGCGCTCGCTGAAGTAGGGCGTCCAGCCGATGTCGAAGCCACAGTTGGCCGGCTTCAGCGGGGCGATGTCGATGCCGCTGGCGGTCATCGGCGCCACCCACGCACCGTCCGAGCCGAGCTCCGGCCAGCTGCCACCGCCGAGCGCGAACACCACCGCATCGGCCGTGATCGTGGTCGTGCCCTCGGGGGTTTCCAGGCGCAGCGCGCCTGCGTCATCCCAGCCAGTCCAGCGGTGCTGCACGTGGAGGCGCACCCCCTGTTCCTTCAGCCGGCGCACCCAGCCGCGCAGCAGCGGGGCGGCCTTGCGGTCGACCGGGAACACACGTCCCGAACTGCCCACATAGGTCTCCACGCCGAATGCCAGCGCCCAGGCACGCAGCGCCTCGCCATCGAAATCGGCCAGCCAGCCGCCCACCGCGTCCGCGCGCTCGCGGTAGCGCGAGATGAACACCTCACGCGCATCGGAGTGGGTCAGATTGAGGCCGCCTTTGCCGGCGATCAGGAACTTGCGCCCGGGCGAGCCCTTGGCTTCGTACAGATCGACGGTGTGGCCGGCAGCGCGCACGGTTTCCGCCGCCATCAGGCCGGCGGGGCCGCCGCCGATGATCGCGACCCGGCGTGGGGTGTTCACGGCAATGCTCATGCAGGCAGGATCAACGCGGCTTGACGTCGAGCAGTTCGACATCGAACACCAGCGAGGAATTCGGTGCGATCGGGCCGGCGCCACGCGTGCCGTAGCCGTACTCGGCCGGAATCATCAGCGTGCGCTTGCCACCCACCTTCATGCCGGCAAAGCCTTCGTCCCAGCCCTTGATGACCTGGCCCTGGCCGAGGTTGAAGGTGAAGGGCTCGCCGCGGTCGACCGAGCTGTCGAACTTGGCGCCGTGCTTGTCGGCGGTGCGCTCGTCGTAGATCCAGCCCGTGTAGTGCACGGTCACCTTGCTGCCGGGTGTGGCCTCGGCGCCGGTGCCCGGCTGGGTATCGATCTTCTCGAACTGCGCGATGCTGCCGCCGGGCGGCGGGCCGGGCGGGGTGCAGGCGGCCAGCAGCGACAACATCAGGGGGGCGAGCAGGTAACGCGGCAGACGGCGCATGGGCGGGCTCCGGATCCAAAAAACGGGGACGCAAGGGTAGCGCATCGCCGGGCGCTATCATGGGCACATGTCGAAACTGCTGCTCAACCTGCGCAATGTCGCAGACGATGAAATCCAGGATGTCACCGCCCTGCTGGACAAGGCGGGCATCGCCCACTACCGCACCGAGCCCAGCCCCTGGGGGATCTCCTTTGGCGGGATCTGGGTCCGCGATGACGCCGATCACCCTCGGGCCAAGGCGCTGATGGGCGAGTACCAGCAGGCACGCGGCGAGCGCGTGCGTGGCGAGCGTGAGGCCGCGCTGCGTGAGGGGACGGCCGAGACCTTCGGCAGCCTGATCCGCCGCCGCCCGGTGTTCGTGGTGGCGGTGCTGCTCGGCATGGCCGTCGCGACCGCGCTGGTGCTGCTGCCGTTCGTGCTGCTGCGCGGCTGATTCCAGGGCCGCTCAGGCGTAGCGCCTGCCCAGCGGCTAAAATGGCGGGATGATCGCCAATACCGCCGCTTACCACTTCACCCCCGTCGCCGACCCGGACGCGCTGTGCGCGACCCTGCTGGAGCGGGCGACCGCCGCGCAGCTGCGCGGCACGATCCTGGTGGCGGGCGAGGGCATCAATCTGTTCCTCGCCGGTGCGGAGCCGCAGATCGACGGCTTCTACGCCGCCCTGCGCGCCGATGCGCGGTTTGCCGGGCTGCGCGTGAAGACCAGCTACAGCCAGATGCAGCCGTTCGCCCGGCTCAAGGCCAAGGTCAAGCCGGAGATCATCAGTTTCCGCATCGACGACGGCCAGCCGCTGGCCTACCCGCGCGCGCCCTCGATCGATCCGGCCACGGTGCAGCGCTGGCTGCGCCAGGGGCACGATGACGCCGGCAAGCCGGTGGTGATGCTGGACACCCGCAACACCCAGGAGATCGAGTACGGCACCTTCCAGGACGCGCTGGTGCTGCCGATCACCAAGTTCACCGATCTGCCCGAGGCCCTGGCCCCACACCGCGAAGCGCTCAAGGACAGCACCGTGGTCAGCTTCTGCACCGGCGGCATCCGCTGCGAGAAGGCGGCGCTGTGGATGCGCAACGACGGCATGGACAACGTCCTGCAGCTGGACGGCGGCATCCTGGGCTATTTCGAGGCCGTGGGCGGTGAGGGCTATGACGGCCGCTGCTTCGTCTTCGACGAGCGCGTGGCGCTGGATGCGGCCCTGCAGCCACTGGTCGATCAGGACGCCGGCGCCGCCTGAGCCGCCTTCACGGCCTCGATTGTCCTGAATCGTCGCGAGACGGAAATCAGCGTCTTGCCACCTGCGCCTTGTGGGCGGTGGCAAACCGGCCAGCCAGCCCCATCTCAGTGGGATATCTCCTGGTTGGAACGAGCATTCATGATGCAGCTGTCGATTCTTGATCTGGCGCCGGTCTGCGAAGGCAGCGACACCACGCAGGCCTTCGCCAACATGCTGGACCTGGCCCAGCACGCCGAAGGTTGGGGCTTCCACCGCTATTGGCTGGCCGAGCACCACAACATGCCCGGCATCGCCAGCGCCGCCACCGCGGTGCTGATCGGTCATGTGGCCGGGGGCACGAAGCGCATCCGCGTCGGTGCCGGCGGCATCATGCTGCCCAATCACTCGCCGCTGCAGGTGGCCGAGCAGTTCGGCACGCTGGCCTCGCTGTACCCGGACCGCATCGACCTCGGCCTGGGCCGCGCGCCCGGCACCGACCAGCCGACCGCCCGCGCACTGCGCCGCTACTTCGACAGCGCCGACCAGTTCCCGCAGGACGTACGCGAGCTGCTGCATTACTTCGAGCCGGCCCAGAAGGGCCAGGCCGTGCGCGCCGTGCCCGGTGCGGGCATCCCGGTGCCGGTGTGGCTGCTGGGCTCCAGTCTGTTCAGTGCGCGGCTGTCGGCGGCGATGGGTCTGCCGTTCGCCTTCGCCTCGCACTTCGCCCCGGACGCGATGGATGAAGCGCTGGCGGTCTACCGCCGCGAATTCCGTGCCTCGCAGTATCTGCAGGCGCCGTACGCGGTGCTGGGCTTGAACGTGGTCGCCAGCGATTCCGAAGCCGAGGCCAAGCGCTTGTTCACCACCCAGCAGCAGAGCTTCGTCAATCTTCGCCGTGGCCTGCCGGGTCTGATCCCGCCGCCGATCGACGACATCGAAGCGTTCTGGCAGCCGCACGAAAAGGCCGGCGTGCAGAACGCGCTGGCCTGTGCGGTGGTCGGTGACGTGCAGCAGGTGCAGGAAGGCCTCGCCGCGTTCGTCGCGCGACACAAGCCGGATGAAGTGCTGGTCACCGCCAACATCTACGACCACGCCGCGCGCAAGCGCTCGTTCGGGCTGGCGATGCAGGCGTGGCGCGCACTGCAGGTCTGAAACCGGTGCGGCGCGCGAAGAGGGCGTGACCGTGCGGTTCACGTCGCCGTAGCCGCCGATCGGCTGTGATGGTGGCTCCCCTTACAGGAGCCACCCCATGGCCGAGCACGATCGTCAGCAGCACATCAAACAACTGGCCGAACTGATCCGCGGCGTGGACATCGCGATGTTCACCACGGTCGGTGCGGATGGACGCTTGTTCAGTCGTCCGCTGGGCACACAGGAAGTCGAGTTCGATGGCGACCTGTGGTTCGCCACCGGCGCCGACAGCCCGAAGATCGCGGAAATCACCGCCAACCCGCGCGTCAACGTGGCCTACGCATCGCCGTCGGGCAATACCTATGTCTCGGTCTCGGGTACCGCGCGGGTGGTCAATGACCGCGCCAAGATCGACGAACTCTGGTCGCCGGCGATGAAGATCTTCTTCCCCGGCGGCAAGGACGACCCGAACCTGCGTCTGATCCACGTCAGCGCCGAATCGGCCGAATACTGGGATGGCCCCGGCGGCCTGCTCGGCAAGGCACTGTACTTCGTGCTGTCGGCGGTGACCGATGATCCGGGCGCGATGTCCGACACCGGCACGGTGGATCTCAAGCCCGGCGCGTAGGTGCCGACTCGGTAATTCGGTAGGTACCGACCGTTGGTCGGTACTTCGGTAGGTACCGACCGTTGGTCGGTACTTCGGTAGGTACCGACCGTTGGTCGGTACTTCAGAACCAGCGCTGGAACAGATCCACCGTATAGCCCACCAGCTGCCCCGAACTGAAGCCGAAGAACAACACGGCGGCCACCGCGCCGATCCAGTTGAGCAGCATCAGCACGCCATCGCGTTCCAGCAGTGCCAACGCGAAGAGCAGCAGCTGGAAGCCGAACAGATAATTGGTGAGCGGGATCGGCAGCGACAGCAGCACCCCGGTCAGGATCAGCAACAGGCCACTGAAGGCATGCGCGGGCAGCGGTACCAGCAGCCCGGGCATCCGCGGCTTGAGCAGGCGGTCCAGCCGCCGCAGCGGACGGTCGATGCGCTCCAGGAACCGATGCATGGTGCCCCGCTTGGGTCCGCGGTTGCGGATGAAGCCGGGCAGCCAGGGGCGGCGCATGCCGCACAGCATCTGCGCGCCGATCAGCACCACCAGCGGTCCACTGACCGCACCGCCCAGCCCGGGGATCGGGATGAAGGCCGGCAGGATCGCCACGAACAGGAACACACCGAACGCGCTCTGCTGCAGATCCTGCAGGATCTGGCCCAGCAGCAGCCGTTGCTCCGGGTCACCGTGGTCGAACATCGCCAGCAGGGTACGGATACCCTCGTTGCGGTACTGGGGCCGCGTCGGATCCGGCGGCGTCGGCTCAGCCGGTGATGTCATCGGTTTCGTCTTCGCTCAGGGTGCGCAGCAGCAGCTTGTCGACACGGGCACCGTCGAGATCGACGATCTCGATGCGCCAGCCGGCCCAATCGAAGTACTCGCCCGCATGCGGGATGCGCCCGAAATAGTGGATGCACATGCCGGCCAGCGTGTAGTAGTCGCCATCATCGGCATCGGGCAGCTCGGCGTTGCCCATCAGTTCGCGCAGGTCTTCGATCGAGAGCGAGCCATCGACCAGGTAGGAGCCGTCCTCACGGGTCACCACCAGGGCGTCCTCGTCCACGTTCTCCACCGACTGCAGGCGGCCGACCACCGCGCCCATCAGGTCGCTGATGGTCACCAGGCCCTGGATCTCGCCGTACTCGTCCACCACCAGCGCCATCGACTGCTGTTCCTCGCGGAAGATCTCCAGCAGCTTCATCGCATGGGTGGACTCCGAGACGTACAGCGGCTCGCGCAGGTTCTGGAACAGCGAATGGTCATCGCGCACCAGGCGCGTCACCAGGCTCTTGACCTCCAGCACACCGACGATGTCCTGATCGTTGCCGCGGAACACCGGATAACGCGAGAATTCGTTCTCGCGCATGGTCGCGATGTTCTTTTCCGGCTCGGCCAGCGTATCCAGCCAGGCGATCCGGTTGCGCGGGGTCATCAGGCTGTCGGCGGTGCGGTCGCCCAGGCGCATGACGCGGTTCATCATGTCGCGCTCATGGGCGTCGATCACGCCGGCCTCGTGGCTTTCGGCCACCAGCATGCGGATCTCTTCTTCCGTCACCGAGGCCGATTCGTCCTTGCCCAGGCCCAGCACGCGCAACACCAGCCGGGTCGAGTGGGACAGCAGCCAGACGCCGGGCGCGGCGATCTTCGCCAGCCAGCTCATGGGCAGCGCCACCAGGCCGGCGATGTCCTCCGAACGGGTCAGGGCCAGCCGCTTGGGCACCAGTTCGCCGAAGATCAGCGTCAGGAAGGTGATCAGGGCCACTGCGAGGGTCTTGCCGACTACGCCGGAATACGCGAACGCCGGGAACATGCCCTGCAGCCACTCGGCGATGGTCAGGCCGATCGCCTCGCCACCGAACAGGCCGGTCAGGATGCCGATCAGGGTGATTCCGATCTGGACCGTGGACAGGAAGTTCTCGGGCTTCTCGGAGAGCGCCAGGGCGCGCTCGGCGCGCTTGCTGGAACCTGCCATCTGCTTCAGCCGGCTCTTGCGCGAGGTCATGACCGACATCTCGGACATGGCGAAGAATCCGTTCAGCAGGATCAGGGCGAGGACAATAATCAGTTCAAACACGGGCGGCTTCCCCGGTTGGTGGCAGGGAGGGCGTGTTCAAGCGATGTCGGCTACCGGAGGGCGCGTAAGCGCGGCGGTGCGGCGGGGGGTAAGGGTCGTCGTCCATAGAGTGCACCCGAAGGTGCCCGCGCATCTTAACAAAAGGCCGGGGCAGGGGTGCAAACAGAGTCGTTCAGACGGGGCCGTCCCAGTGTGAAGAAGGGGGGGAGTACCCGGAACAGACATCAAACCGTCATAATTCCGCCCGGTGCCGTCCTTCCTCGACGGCGAATAGGTTTCTCAATGTTCTCTCTGCAGACCATTTTTGGCTCCGGCAAACAGTTCTATACCCTGCTGGACGAGGCTGCCCAGGCCGCCCAGGACAGTTCCAAGGCGCTGCACTCCATGCTGCGCGAAGCGGACCGCCAGCCGGCGCTGGACGCCTTCAAGCTGGCCCGCCTGCGCGAGCGCGCGGCTTCGGACAAGATCAGCCAGGCGCTGGTTGACAGCTTCATGACCCCGATCGAGCGCGAAGACATCGAAGCGCTGGGCTCGGCGCTGTACAAGATTCCCAAGCAGATCGAGAAGTTCGCCGATCGCTATTCGCTGGCCACCCAGCATCTGGAACACATCGATTTCGCGCCGCGCGCGGCGATGCTGGAACAGGCTGCCAGCGTGGTGGTGGAGATGGTCAACGACCTGCGCCATATGAACCTGGACCGGATGACCGCGCTCAACGAGAAGCTGCGTTCGCTGGAAAACGAAGCCGACCGCCTGATGCTCGAGCTGTACCGCGACATCTACTCCGGCCGCCTGGACAGCCTGCAGATGTTCCTGCTCAAGGAATTCTTCGAGATCCTGGAAAAGGCCATCGATCGTTGCCGCGAGGCCGGCGTGGTGGCGTACCAGATCGTCTTGAAGAACAGCTGACGGACGCCACAGCATGCTGACCCTTGTCCTGGTGGTGATCCTGGCCGCGCTCGTTTTCGAGTTCATCAACGGCTTCCACGACACCGCCAACTCCATCGCCACCGTGGTGGCGACCAAAGTGCTCTCGCCCGGCTGGGCGGTGATGCTCGCCGCGTTCATGAACTTGATCGGCGCGCTGACCGGCACCGCCGTCGCGCTGACCATCGCTTCGGGCCTGCTCAACACCAACGTGGTCGATGTGACCCCGCAGGTGATCCTGTGCGCGCTGCTGGGCGGCATCATCTGGAACCTGATCACGTGGTGGAAGGGGCTGCCGTCCTCGTCCTCGCACGCCCTGATCGGCGGCCTGTGCGGCGCCGGCCTGGCCGCTGCCCACAACAACTGGGATGCCCTGATCTGGTCCGAGCGCATCGGCACCTGGGCCCAGAACAAGGGCCTGCTGTGGAAGGTGTTCCTGCCGATGATCACCTCGCCGATCGCCGGCTTCCTGCTCGGCATCGCGGTGATGCTGCTGCTGTGGGGCATGATCGCCGGCATGGCGAAGATCGGTGGCTTCCTGGGCCGTCTGGCCCGGCCGCGCATCGTCAATGCGTTCTTCGGCAAGGCGCAGATCGTGTCGGCGGCCTACATGGGCTTCGCCCACGGCCACAACGATGCGCAGAAGACCATGGGCATCATCGCCATGACCCTGATCGGCGCCGAGGCAACCGGTGCGCTGAACGACCTGCCGTCCTGGCTGGCGTTCATGCACCCGGATGCAACCGCCGGTGACGGCATCGCGATGTGGATCGTGCTGACCTGCGCCGTGGTGATGGCCGCCGGTACTGCCTCGGGCGGCTGGAAGATCATCAAGACCCTGGGCCACAAGATGGTCAAGCTGCACCCGATCCACGGCTTCGCCGCGGAAACGAGCTCGGCCACGATCCTGACCGTGGCGGCGCACTTCGGCATGCCGGTCTCGACCACCCACAGCATCTCCACCGCGATCATGGGCGTGGGCTTCGCCAAGAACCCGCGTTCGCTGCGCTTCGGCGTGATCGAGCGCATCGTGTGGGCGTGGATCCTGACGATCCCGGCCGCCGGCGGCTGTGCGTACCTGATCCTGCGTCTGTTCGAGCTGTTCGGCTGGGCCTGATCGGTCAGCACGGTTGAACATCGAAAAGCCCGCCGGAAGGCGGGCTTTTTCGTGGGGCACCGCGGATGCAGAGGCCGGAATGGCCGGGGGTGTTTCGTGCGACGGTCACCCCGACACTGCGCTGCCTGGCCTCTGCCACTCCCGTGCCAGCAACCCATACACCGCCGAATCCGATACTTCGCCGGCGACCCGCCAGCGCTCCCGCAGCAGTCCCTCGCGCTGGAAGCCGAGCCGCGCCAGGACCTTCGCCGAGGGCACGTTGCGCGGATCAATCTCCGCTTCCAGGCGACGCAGGCGCAGCACATCGAACAGATACGCCACGAACCGTGACAGCGCCTCGTGCATGTAGCCCTTGCCCTGCGCCAACGGCGCCAGGTGATACCCGATCTCCGCACGCCGGGACGTCTCGTCGATCGCGAACACCACCACGATCCCCAGCAGCGGCCCGTCCACACGCTCCCGGATCGCCAGCTTCAACTGCGTGCCCGCATCGAGCGCGGCCAGATCGTCGAGGATCTGCACATAGGCCTGCTTGAGGTCGGTCCACGCCGGATGGTTCCAGTAGCGCATGCCGGCACGGTCGGACTGGATTGCGAACATCGCCTGCGCGTCCGTCGCGCCGATCGGGGTCAGCACCAGGCGCGCGCTCTCCAGTTGCAGGGTGGGATCGAACGGCATGACTGAACTCCGGGGATGTAGTGCGCTGCCGCGATGATGGGTCAGTGAGGGGCCAGGCGCATGTGCAGCAGTGGGTAGGGCTGGCCCTGTTCGTCCAGCGCTGAGCGACCGGTCACCACGAACCCTTGGTGTTGATAAAAGCCGACCGCCTGGTGATTTTGTTCGTTGACGTCCAGCGCATCGGCACCGAGTACCTCGATGGCATGGCGCAGCAATGCCTTGCCGATTCCGGTGCCCCTCGCGCGCGGTTCGATGAACAGCATTTCGATCCGATCATCGGCGACGCCGACGAAGCCCTGAATGACGCCATCGGCATCCTTGCATACGCGCAACGTCACGGCTGGCAGGTACTGCTGGCGGATGAGCGGACGCAGTGCGTGGATCGCCGCCTCCGGCAGGAAGCCGTGCGTAGCGCGTACCGAGGCTTCCCAGACGACGGTGATGCGGTCGTGATCGGTGGTCAGCGCAGGCTGGATATCGTACATGCGGGACGTCCTGATGCAGGTTGCCCCGATTATCACCGCTAGTGCGCGGCGTCGCCCAGGAAAAAACCCGCCGGAAGGCGGGTTTTTCCAGTGTCACAACCGGTCGATCAGACTTCCAGCGAGGCCAGATCGCCCTTCTTCTCCAGCCAGCCCTTGCGGTCGCTGGCGCGCTTCTTGGCCAGCAGCATGTCCATCAGCGAATGGGTCTGCTCGCCGTCATCGATGGTCAGCTGTACCAGACGGCGGGTATCGGGATGGATGGTGGACTCGCGCAGCTGCTGCGGGTTCATTTCACCCAGGCCCTTGAAGCGGGTCACGCTGATCTGGCCCTTGATCTTCTCGCGCTCGATCTTGTCCAGCATCGTGCGCTTCTCTTCCTCGTCCAGGGCGTAGAACACCTGCTTGCCCACGTCGACACGGAACAGCGGCGGCATCGCCACGAACACGTGGCCGGCATCGACCAGCGCCGGGAAGTGCTTGAGGAACAGCGCGGTCAGCAGGGTCGCGATGTGCAGGCCGTCCGAGTCGGCGTCGGCCAGGATGACCACCTTGCCGTAGCGCAGGCCGGCGATGTCGTCCTTGCCCGGGTCGCAGCCGATCGCGATGGCCAGGTTGTGCACTTCTTCGGAGGCCAGCACGCTGCCCGAGGACACTTCCCAGGTGTTGAGGATCTTGCCGCGCAGCGGCAGGATCGCCTGGAAGTCCTTGTCGCGGGCCTGCTTGGCACTGCCGCCCGCGGAGTCGCCTTCGACCAGGAACAGCTCGGTGCGCGACAGGTCCTGGCTGATGCAGTCGGCCAGCTTGCCGGGCAGGGCGGGGCCCTGGGTGACCTTCTTGCGGGTCACCAGCTTCTCGGTCTTCAGGCGCGCACTGGCGCGCTCGATGGCCAGCTGGGCGATCTGTTCGCCCAATGCGACGTTCTGGTTCAGCAGCAGGCTGAAGGCATCATGCGCTGCGCCCTCGACGAAGCCTGCGGCCTGGCGCGAGGACAGGCGTTCCTTGGTCTGGCCGCTGAACTGCGGATCGGTCATCTTCAGCGACAGCACGAACGACACGCGGTCCCAGACGTCTTCCGGGGCCAGCTTGACGCCACGTGGCAGCAGGTTGCGGAAGTCGCAGAACTCGCGCAGCGCCTCGGTCAGCCCGGTGCGCAGGCCGTTGGCGTGGGTGCCGTGCTGGGCGGTCGGGATCAGGTTGACGTAGCTTTCCTGGACCAGCTCGCCTTCGGGAATCCAGGCCAGGGCCCAGTCCACGATCTCGTTTTCTTTCTTCAGGTGGCCCACGAACAGGTCGGCCGGCAGCATCTCGCGCTCGCCGAGCTCGGCCTTGAGGTAATCGCTCAGGCCATCTTCGTAGTACCAGGTGTCCTGCTCGCCGGTGGCTTCATCGTGCAGCTTCACGGTCAGGCCGGGGCACAGCACGGCCTTGGCGCGCAGCAGGTGGCGCAGCGCACGCAGGTTGTACTTGGGCGTATCGAAGTACTTCGGGTCGGCCCAGAAGCGCACGCGGGTACCGGTGTTCTTCTTGCCGACGCTGCCGACCACTTCCAGCGGGGTGGCGCGGTCGCCGTTGCGGAAGGTGATGCGGTGTTCGCTCCCCTCGCGCTTGATGTGCACTTCGACCAGGGTGGACAACGCGTTGACCACGCTGACGCCCACGCCATGCAGGCCGCCGGAGAAGGTGTAGTTCTTGTTGTTGAACTTGCCGCCCGCGTGCAGGCGGGTCAGGATCAGTTCGACGCCGGGGATCTTCTCCTCGGGGTGGATGTCCACGGGCATGCCGCGGCCGTCATCGCTGACTTCGCAGCTGCCGTCCTTGAACAGCGTGACTTCGACCGTGTGGGCATGTCCGGCCAAGGCTTCGTCGACGGCATTGTCGATGACTTCCTGCGCCAGATGGTTCGGGCGCGCGGTGTCGGTGTACATGCCGGGGCGGCGCTTGACCGGGTCCAGGCCGGACAGGACTTCAATATCGGCGGCGTTATAGCGGGCGTTCATCTGTCTTCATAAAGCGCAATGCGACGGCGAAGTTTGCGGTCTGGACGGGTTTTTTGCACGCCACACGTTCAGGGGGCGGCCGACTGGGGCGCGATAGACTGTGCTGGATGGGAAACCGGAGCCTCCGGCGCCCCATTTCATGCCATACCGCGAGGAGCACCCCATGAAGAAGTTGCTGACCATCGTTGCCATCGCCGCCGCCGTCGTGGCCGTGCCCATGGCACTGGCCCAGAACGCCGGACAGGGCCAGCCCACGCCGCAGCAGGGCGAACAGGCCGACAGGGCCCAGGCGGAAGCGGACGCCAAGGCCAAGCGCCGCGCCGCCGCCACGGCCGAAATGAAGGCCAAGGGCGACCAGGCCCCGCAGAAGGAAGAGGAAGAAGAAGCGCGGAAGAAGCGATAAGCGCTTCGCGCTGACGCTTCCCCACGGTTTGCGCGGCAAACCGTGGGCCCCGCTCACCCTCTCTTCCACATCCCCGCGCCTGTCGGCGCCCCCTTGAACGCCAAGGGGGCTCTCCACGACAGAGACCTGGGGATCTGAAAAAGTACGCAACATGAGCCCCGGTATCGCGCCGGGGCTCTTCTTTTTATGTGAAGGCCGTCATCCGCCCCTTGGGCTGGAGGCCGTCAATCTGTAAACTATGGCTTTCCGGGAGTAGTGCGTGTCATCCATCAGCGAATGGACTGGCCTGATCGTGCGCGATCGCCAGCAGGGTAGGCAGGAGGTGACGGTCCAGACAGCGGCCGGCACGGCTGACCCGACGTCGCTGACCCACTCCCGCACCGCATCCCCCCTGATCCCGGTCCTGGCGCGTGAAGACGCCGCCGCCAGCCGGATCGCCTCGATTTCCCCCTTTACGTCGTCCGTCGCCCTGCGCGCCGGCGCCGTTTCCCCCTTCCTGACAGGACACCCCCAGCCATGACTCCCTTGATCTTCGTAACCGGCGGCGTAGTGTCCTCGCTCGGCAAAGGCATTGCCGCCGCGTCGCTTGCCGCCATCCTCGAGGCCCGCGGCCTGCGGGTGACGATGATGAAGCTTGATCCGTACATCAACGTCGACCCGGGCACCATGAGCCCGTTCCAGCACGGTGAGGTCTACGTCACCGATGACGGCGCCGAGACCGACCTGGACCTGGGCCATTACGAGCGCTTCGTGCGCACCCGCCTGAGCCGCAAGAACTCGGTCACCACCGGCCGCATCTACGAGAACGTGATCCGCAAGGAGCGCCGCGGCGACTACCTGGGCGCCACCGTGCAGGTCATTCCGCACATCACCGATGAAATCCGCCGCTGCATGGACGAGGCCACCGAAGGCTTCGACGTGGCGCTGGTGGAGATCGGTGGCACCGTGGGCGATATCGAGTCGCTGCCGTTCCTGGAGGCGATCCGCCAGGTGCGCACCGAGCGCGGCCCGGAGAAGGCGCTGTTCATGCACCTGACCCTGGTGCCGTACATTGCTGCGGCCGGCGAGCTGAAGACCAAGCCGACCCAGCACTCGGTCAAGGAACTGCGCTCGATCGGCATCCAGCCGGACGTGCTGCTGTGCCGTTCCGAGCAGGTGGTGCCGGATTCGGAGCGCCGCAAGATCGCCCAGTTCACCAACGTCTCCGAGCGCGCCGTGATCAGCGTGCCGGACGTGGACGTGCTGTACCGCATCCCGATGGGCCTGCACGCGCAGGGTCTGGACGACATCGTGGTCAACCAGCTCAAGCTCGGCGACAAGGCCGGCCCGGTCGATCTGGCCGAGTGGGAAGCGGCGGTGGATGCCACGCTGCACCCGCTGGACGAGGTCACCATCGCGGTGGTCGGCAAGTACGTCGATCACCAGGACGCCTACAAGTCGGTCGGCGAGGCGCTCAAGCACGGTGGCCTGCGCCAGCGCACCAAGGTCAACCTGAAGTGGCTCGAAGCGCAGGAGCTGGAAGACAGCGACCTGGCCGCGCTGAAAGATGTCGACGGCATCCTGGTGCCGGGCGGCTTCGGCGACCGTGGCTTCGAAGGCAAGGTGCTGACCTCGCAGTTCGCCCGTGAGCAGAATGTGCCGTACTTCGGCATCTGCTACGGCATGCAGGCCGCAGTGGTCGATTTCGCCCGCCATGTGGCCGGCCTGGAAGGTGCCAACAGCACCGAGAACGACCGCCAGTCGCCGAACCCGGTGATCGGCCTGATCACCGAATGGCGCACCGCCACCGGCGATGTGGAAAAGCGCGACGACAAGAGCGATCTGGGCGGCACCATGCGCCTGGGCCTGCAGGAACAGCGCCTGAAGCCGGGCACGCTGGCCCGCGAGCTGTACGGCAAGGACGTGGTCTCCGAGCGTCACCGTCACCGCTACGAGTTCAACAACCGCTACCGCACCCAGCTGGAAGATGCGGGCCTGGTGATCGCCGGCAAGTCGATGGATGACACCCTGGTGGAAGTCATCGAGCTGCCGCGTGACCAGCACCCGTGGTTCCTGGCCTGCCAGGCGCACCCGGAGTTCCTGTCCACGCCGCGCGAAGGCCACCCGCTGTTCATCGGCTTCATCCGTGCCGCGCGCGAGCGCAAGGCCGGTGGCAAGCTGGCACAGGACGCAGCCGCCTGATCGGCATGCCGCACTTGCAGTGGGGGCCGCGTGCCCCCATTGCAGAGCGCTAATCACCCACGGCGGCTGGCCTGGCCAGTGTTCGCCGGACAACAAGGAAACGCCATGAAACTGTGTGGATTCGACGTCGGGCTGGACCAGCCCCTGTTCCTGATCGCCGGCCCGTGTGTGATCGAGTCGATGCAGCTGCAGCTGGACGTGGCTGGCAAGTTGAAGGAAATCACCGATCGCCTCGGCATCAACTTCATCTTCAAGTCGAGCTTCGACAAGGCCAACCGCACCTCGGGCACCGCCTTCCGCGGCCCGGGCATGGAGGAGGGCCTGAAGGTCCTGGCCGAAGTGAAGAAGCAGATCGGCGTGCCGGTGCTGACCGACGTGCACGAATACACCCCGATGGACGAAGTGGCCTCGGTGGTGGACGTGCTGCAGACCCCGGCGTTCCTGGTCCGCCAGACCGATTTCATCACCAAGGTGTGCGCGACCGGCAAGCCGGTCAACATCAAGAAGGGTCAGTTCCTGTCCCCGTGGGACATGAAACCTGTCGTGGAGAAGGCCAAGGCCACCGGCAACCAGGACATCATGGTCTGCGAGCGCGGTGCCAGCTTCGGCTACAACAACCTGGTCAGCGACATGCGCTCGCTGTCGGTGATGCGCGATACCGGGTGCCCGGTCGTGTTCGACGCCACCCATTCGGTGCAGCTGCCGGGCGGGCAGGGCAACAGCTCCGGCGGCCAGCGCGAGTTCGTGCCGGTGCTGGCGCGTGCGGCGGTCGCTGTCGGTGTGTCGGGCCTGTTCGCCGAGACCCACCCGGATCCGTCCAAGGCGCTGTCCGACGGCCCCAACGCGTGGCCGCTGGACCGCATGGAAGAACTGCTCGAAACCCTGATGGAACTCGACGCGGTCACCAAGAAGCACGGGTTCTCGCGCTTCGCATGATGGCCGACGTTCCGGCGTCCCCCGCGGTGCGCCGCGGCTGGCGCGGCTGGACCTGGGGCTGGATCGCGCTGGGCGCGGCGATCGCCACCTGGTGCGGGGTGTTCCTGCTGGTGGTGCTGATGTTCACCAGCATGGGCTCGCCCGGTGATGGCGACAACACACTGCGCGCGGTGATGCCCATGCTGTTGGCGACGCTGTCGCTGACCGGCACCGCCGCACTGGCCTGCGTGACCGCCAGCGTGCTCGCGTTCCGGCTGCGCCGGCAACCCGCCGGCGGCGGCGTGGCGCTGGCCCTGCTGGCGTTGTTGATGCTGGTGTTGTTGATCCCGTCGCTGACCTCGCGCCACGCCAGCGTGGCCGGGGTGCCGCCCGCCACCCTGCCGATTTGGCAAGTGACGGGTGTGCAGGGATAATCACGCGGCATGTTTTTTTTGGCGCTGCGTTGGCGGCGCCTCCCCCTCTCTGACTGGTAACCGGCCCGCTATGACCACGATCCGCAGCATCCACGCCCGTGAAATCCTCGACAGCCGTGGCAACCCCACGCTGGAAGCCGAAGTCATCCTCGAGGACGGCTCGTTCGGTCGTGCCGCGGTGCCGTCCGGCGCCTCGACCGGCACCAAGGAAGCCGTGGAACTGCGTGACGGCGACAAGACCCGTTACCTGGGCAAGGGCGTGCGCAACGCCGTGTCCAACGTCAACACCACGATTGCCACGGCGCTGAAGGGCTTCGACGCCGCCGACCAGGAAGGCCTCGACCGCCGCCTGATCGATCTGGACGGCACCGAGAACAAGGGCCGCCTGGGCGCGAACGCGCTGCTGGGGGTTTCGCTGGCCAATGCCCACGCCGTGGCCGCCTCGAAGAAGCAGGCGCTGTGGCAGCACCTGGCCAACGGCCGCGACGTCACCCTGCCGGTGCCGATGATGAACATCATCAACGGCGGCGCGCATGCCGACAACAACGTCGATTTCCAGGAATTCATGGTGCTGCCGGTCGGCTTCACCTCGTTCTCCGAGTCGCTGCGTGCCGGCACCGAAATCTTCCATTCGCTCAAGTCGGTGCTCAAGGGCCACGGCCTGAGCACGGCGGTGGGCGACGAAGGCGGCTTCGCGCCGGACTTCCGCAGCAACGTCGAAGCACTGGACACCATCCTGGAAGCCATCGGCAAGGCCGGTTACACCGCCGGTGAAGACGTGCTGCTGGGCCTGGACGTGGCCTCCAGCGAGTTCTACGAGAACGGCAAGTACAACCTGGTCGGCGAGAACAAGCGCCTGACCTCCGAGCAGTTCGTCGATTTCCTGGCCGACTGGGCCGCGCAGTACCCGATCGTGACCATCGAAGACGGCCTGGCCGAGAACGACTGGGCCGGCTGGAAGCTGCTGACCGACCGCATCGGCAACAAGGTCCAGCTGGTGGGCGACGATCTGTTCGTCACCAACCCGAAGATCTTCAAGGAAGGCATCGAGTCCGGCACCGCCAACGCGATCCTGATCAAGGTCAACCAGATCGGCACCCTGACCGAGACCCTGGAAGCGATCGCCATGGCGCACGCGGCCAACTATGCCTCGATCGTCTCGCACCGTTCGGGCGAAACCGAAGACACCACCATCGCCGACATCGCCGTGGCCACCACCGCCACCCAGATCAAGACCGGCTCGCTGTGCCGCAGTGATCGCGTGGCCAAGTACAACCAGCTGCTGCGTATCGAGGAAGCCCTCGGTGCCGGCGCGCGTTACGCCGGTCGTGACGCGTTCGTGTCGCTGAAGCGCTGATCCCATGCGCGACTGGCGCTGGCTGCTGCTGGTGCTCGCGCTGCTGCTCGGATGGCTGCAGTACCGCTTCTGGTTTGGGCCGGGCAACTCGGGCGAAGTGATGATGCTTGAGGCCCAGGTCGAGAACCAGAAGCGGGACAACGCCGGCCTGCAGCAGCGCAATGATGCGCTTGCTGCCGAGGTCAAGGACCTCAAGGAAGGCGAGGCCGCCATCGAAGAACGCGCGCGCAGCGAGCTGGGCATGATCAAGCCCGGCGAGAAGTTCTACCGCGTGGTCGAAGACGCGCCGGTGCCGCCACCGCGCGCGCCGACGGCCGTCACCGATCCGGATGCGCCGCACCAGGATGTGCCCTGATGGCGGGCATCTGGGCGGTGGTTCCCGCTGCTGGCCGTGGCACCCGCTTCGGTGGGCCCACACCCAAGCAGTATCTGCTGGCCGGCGACCGCGTGTTGCTGGCCCATACCCTTGAGGCGCTGCTCTCGCACCCGGTCGTGGCCGGAGTGATGGTGGTGGTCGCCGAGAACGACGCCGACTGGCCGGGCTGGCAGTCACTGGCGGACAAACCCATTCTGACCTGCATCGGCGGTGCCACCCGCGCCGGCTCGGTGCTGGCCGGCCTGCATGCGTTGCCCGATGACGTGCGCGCGGACGATTTCGTGCTGGTGCACGACGCCGCACGCCCGAACCTGGCCGCTGCCGATCTCGGTCGCCTGCTGGAAGTCGGCCGTGCCGACCCGGTCGGCGCGATCCTGGCCGCGCCCGTGCGCGACACGCTCAAGCGTGCCGGCGATGACGGCGGTATCGATGCCACCGAGCCGCGCGAACGGCTGTGGCGTGCGCTGACCCCGCAGCTGTTCCGCCGCCACCAGTTGGCGCGCGCGCTGCAGGAGGCGGCTGACGCCGGCGTGGAGGTCACCGACGAGGCCATGGCCATGGAGCGCCAGGGGCTGCGCCCGCTGCTGGTGGAAGGCAGCGAAGACAACTTCAAGGTCACCACCCCGGCTGATCTGTCCCGTTTCGAATTTGTGTTGTCGCGTCGCGAACCCTGACGTCCGCACGCCCCACACCCAACCGCAGGTTCTTGCAATGACCACCCCCCAGTTTCCTCCCTTCCGCATCGGACAGGGCTACGACGTCCATGCCTTTGGCGAGGGCGATCACATCATGCTCGGCGGCATCCGCGTCGCGCACAGCTGCGGCGTGCTCGCGCACAGCGATGGCGATGTGATCCTGCACGCCCTGTGCGATGCCATGCTTGGTGCGCTGGCACTGGGCGATATCGGCGTGCATTTCCCGCCGACCGACATGCGCTGGAAAGGCGCGGACAGCGCGCACCTGCTGGATCATTGCAACGGGCTGCTGCGCGAGCGCGGCTGGCAGGTCGGGAATACCGACATCACCGTGATCTGCGAGCGGCCCAAGGTCGGTCCGCACGCGCTGGCCATGCGTGAGCGCATCGCTGGCGTGCTCGGCATTGCATTGGACTGCGTGAGCGTGAAGGCCACCACGTCGGAGAAGCTGGGCTTCACCGGCCGCAGCGAGGGCATCGCCGCCCAGGCCAGCGTGCTGTTGGTGGCCCTGTGATCCCGTTGCCGCTGGCGTTCGGTGCGCCGCTGCTCAGCGCGAAGATCCGCACCACACCCGAGGATTTCCAGGTCGACGAACTGCCGGCGTTCGAGCCGAGCGGTGAGGGCGAGCACCTGCTGCTGACGATCCGCAAGCGCGGGGCGAACACCGTGCACGTGGCCAAGGTGCTGGCCAGGTGGGCTGGCCTGCCGGACATGGCGGTCAGCTACGCGGGCATGAAAGATCGGCACGCGGTCACCACGCAGCGCTTCAGCGTGCACCTGCCCAAGCGCGTGGCGCCGGATCCGGCGCTGCTGGCCTCGGACGAGATCGAGGTGGTCGAGTCGACCTGGCACAACCGCAAGCTGCAGCGCGGTGCTCTGGCTGGCAACCGCTTCAAGCTGGTACTGCGCGATGTGCGCGGCGATGCCGCGGCCATCGAAGAGCGCCTGTCCCATATCGCCTCGCGCGGCCTGCCGAACTGGTTCGGTGAGCAGCGCTTCGGCCGCGACGGCGGCAACGTGCCGGCTGCGCTGGCCATGTTCGGCGGCCGCCGCATGCGCCCGGACCAGCGCTCGCTGCTGCTCTCGGCCGCGCGCTCGGCACTGTTCAACCAGGTGCTGGCGGCGCGCGTGGAGCAGGGCAACTGGGACACGCCGCTGGACGGCGAGGTCTGGATGCTCGATGGCAGCCGCAGTGTCTTCGGCCCGGAGCCGTGGACGGATCTGCTGGCCGACCGCCTTGGCCGGTTCGACATCCACCCCAGCGGCCCGTTGTGGGGCGAAGGTGAGCTGCGCAGCACCGGCGCCGCCGCCGAACTGGAACTGGGCGCGGTCGCGGACGAGCAATCGCTCGCGCTGCGCGCCGGCCTGGAAGGCGCCCGCCTGAAGCAGGAGCGCCGTGCGCTGCGCCTGCGTCCGGCCATGCTGCAGCATCAGTGGCTGGCCGCGGATGTGCTGGAACTGAGCTTCGCGCTGCCGCCGGGCTGCTATGCCACCGCGGTGCTGCACGAGTTGGGCCCGGTGGAAGACGCCAGCCAGTCCGATACCTGAGCCGCGTAGAGCCGACCGTTGGTCGGCTGCCTCCCGTCCGGCACCGGAAATTACGTAGAGCCGACCGTTGGTCGGCTGCCTTCCGTCCCTGCACCGGAAAACCTGCACCGCTCAGCCGACCAACGGTCGGCTCTACCTCAGCCGACCAACGGTCGGCTCCACCTCAGCCGACCAACGGTCGGCTCTACCGCGCGCGGTGCATGGCGGTGATTCCGGGCCCGTCGTTACCGGTTCGCCAGCAGCACCAGTACCGCACCCGTCCCGCCTTGACCGGCGGGCGCGGAATGAAACGCCAGCACATCGTTGCGCAGGCGCAGCAGCCGATCGACCAGATTCTTCAGCACCGGTGCGCCGCCATCGGATTGCAGCCCCTTGCCGTGGATGATGCGCACGCAGCCGTACTCATGCGCATGCGCTTCCACCAGGAACTGCCGCACCAGCGCCTCGGCCTGGGCCACGGTCGCTCCATGCAGGTCCAGTTCGTCCTGCACGGAGTACTGGCCGCGCTTGAGTCGCTGGAACATTCGTGGCGGCAGGTTCTCGCGCCGGTAGCTGGCCGTATCGCCAGCCTCCAGGGGGCTGCTGTCGCGCAGCAGCCGGGCGAATTCCCCGCGTGCGTCCTGTTCATCCTGCTCGGCCATCCGTGCACGCGGCTTCGGCCGCGGCGCGGCCGGCGGCGGGGTGACCACCTTGCGCAGCGGTTTGACCTCGCCGATAGCGGCGCGGAACAACGCGGCAGGATCTTCGTCTTCAGGATGTGACATGCGTACAGCCTAATGGGCGGGGAGGGCGATGCCTACCGTTATCGGGGTAGGACGATCTGTCCGCTTGCGGCACAATAGCGGACGCACTTGCGAGGTCGTCATGCTCCCAAGGGGGCACGGCCACCGCCGCCAACAGTGGGAAGTGATGGAATCGAAGTCTTGAAAAATCAAGCGGTTAAATCGCAGATGCGGATTCTGGTCAGCAACGATGACGGTGTCGATGCACCGGGCATCAAGATGCTCGCCACGGTTTTACGTGACGCCGGTCATGAAGTGACCGTGGTCGCCCCCGATCGTGATCGCTCCGGCGCCAGCAATTCGCTGACCCTGGACCTGCCGATCCGCATGAAGCGCATCGACCACTACACCTGCTCGGTGGCCGGCACCCCGACCGATTGCGTGCATCTGGCCCTGACCGGCATGCTCGAGTACGAACCGGACATGGTGGTATCGGGTATCAACAACGCCGCCAACCTCGGCGACGACGTCATCTACTCCGGTACCGTCTCGGCGGCGATGGAAGGGCGATTCCTCGGCCTGCCCGCCGTGGCGATGTCACTGGTCACGCACAACCACGAGCCGCGTAACTTCGACACCGCCGCCCGCGCCGCGGTCGAGATCGTCACCCGGCTCAAGGCCGACCCGCTGCCCGCCGACACCATCCTCAACGTCAACGTGCCGGACCTGCCGTGGAGCGAGGTCCGTGGCTTTGAAGTGACCCGCCTGGGCAACCGCCACCGCGCCGAAGGCTGCATTGCCCAGCGCGATCCGCGCGGCAATGAGGTGTTCTGGATCGGCCCGGCCGGGCGCGAGCAGGATTCCGGCCCCGGTACCGATTTCCACGCGGTCCGCAACGGCTACATCTCGATCACCCCGATCCAGGTCGATCTCACCCGTTACCAGGCCTTGGAGAAAGTGGCCAGCTGGGTGGCGGGGCTGACCGACGCGCTGGACCGGCCGGCATGACCCCGCGCCTGCGCCTGCAGCCCGAAGCCGTCGGCATCGGCATGACCTCGCAGCGGGTCCGTGATCGCCTGGTGGATCGCCTGCGCGAGGCCGGCATCGCCGACGAAGCCACCCTCAATGCCATCCGCGTGGTGCCGCGCCATCTGTTCATCGATGAAGCGCTGGCGTCGCGTGCCTACGAAGACACCGCGCTGCCGATCGGGCACGGGCAGACCATTTCCCAGCCCTGGGTGGTCGCGCGCATGACCGAAGCGGTGCTGCAGTCGGCGCCGAAGAAGGTGCTGGAAGTCGGCACCGGCTCGGGCTACCAGGCCGCCGTGCTGGGCGCGATCGGGCTGGAGGTCTACACGGTCGAGCGTATCGGTGATCTGCTGCGCCAGGCGCGCAAGCGCTTCCGTGCGCTGGGCATGAACATCCGCAGCAAACATGACGATGGCCGCATCGGCTGGGCCGAGCACGGTCCTTACGATGCGATCGTGGTGACCGCAGCCGCACCGGCGCTGGTCGATGCACTGGTCGAACAGCTTGCCGTGGGTGGCCGCCTGGTCGCGCCGGTCGGCGGCCCGGGCGCGCAGTCGCTGATCCAGTTGACCCGTCGCGATGACGGCAGTGTTGAACAGCAGGTACTGGCGCCGGTCACGTTCGTACCGCTGCTGTCTGGCATGCTGGACTGATTCCAAGGAGCGTTGCGTCATGAAGATTTTTGGTCCGCTGTACGAGCGGGCAATGAAGTGGGCCGCGCACGAGCGCGCCCCGACCTATCTGACGGTGTTGAGCTTCATCGAGGCGATCATCTTCCCGGTGATGCCCGAGGTGATGCTCGCCCCGATGTGCGTGGCCCAGCCCAAGCGCGGCTGGTGGTTCGCCACGCTCAGCCTGGCCGGTTCGATGGCCGGTGCGCTGGTCGGCTATGCGCTGGGCCACTTCGCCTTTGAAGCGCTCAAGCCGGTGTTCGCCGCGCTGGGCATGTTGACCAGCATCGAAGGCGGCATCGCCATCGTGCAGGCCAAGATGGCCGAGTCGCCCTGGGCGGTGTTCACCTTCCTGGTGCTGGGCGGCTTCATGCCGATCCCGATGAAGGTCTTCACATGGGCATCGGGTATCGTCGGCGTGCCGTTGCCGCAGTATTTCCTGAGCATGTTGATCGGCCGTGGCAAGCGCGTGTACGTGCTGGCGGCGGTCATTCGTATTGGCGGGCCGCGCGCGGAAGCTGCGCTGCGCCGTTGGATTGAACCGCTGGGCTGGATCGCGACCGCGCTGGTGGTCGTGCTGGTGGCCTGGCTTGTATGGAGAGCGAAGTTCGCATGAGTGCTGATCGTTTGAGCAAGGGAGTGCGCACCGGCGCGCTGCTGCTGGTGGTGTCGGCGCTGAGCGCCTGTGGCACCGCCACCGTGGTGCGGCCTTCGGGCTCGGGCGGTGTGGCCCACAGCACCCCGCAGACCTCGGTGGCCAAGCCCGGCCAGACCGCTGTCGTCCGTCGTGGCGACACGTTGTATGCACTCGCGCGCATCCACAACATCACCCCGCGCGATCTGGCCGCCTGGAACGGGCTGGCCGAGCCCTACACGATCTATCCGGGGCAGTCGCTGCGGCTGTTCCCGGGCGGCAGTGGTGGCAGTCCGGCCCGCGCGCCGACCACCGTGGTCACCGCGCCGCGGCCGGGCAGCACCGCGCCGGCCGCCACCCCGTCGCCGACCACCGCGATCAAGAGCAACATCAGCTGGCGCTGGCCGGCCGATGGCGCGATCGTCGGCCGTTTCGTCGCCGGTGAAGCGACCAAGCAGGGCGTGGACATTGCCGGCACCAGTGGCCAGCCGGTCCGCGCGACCGCCGCCGGCGTGGTGGTGTACTCCGGTGCCGGCCTGGTCGGTTTCGGTGAGCTGATCATCATCAAGCACAGCGATCAGTGGCTGTCAGCGTATGGTCACAACCGCAAGCGCCTGGTCAACGAAGGCCAGAGCGTGAAGGCCGGCGAGCAGATCGCGGAGATGGGCCGCACCGGCGCCGCACGCGACATGCTGCACTTCGAGATCCGCTACAACGGCAAGCCGGTCGACCCGCTGCTGTACCTGCCGCCGAAGTAAGCACGAAAAAGGCCGCCTCAAGGGCGGCCTTTTCTGAACGGAAATCCCGGTCTCACCCCTTCAGGATGAACGCCGCGGCCACCTTGCGGCCCTCGCTGGCAAGGATGTTGAAGGTCCGTGCCGCCGCCGGGTTGTTCATCACTTCCAGGCCGATCCCGCGGGTCAGGCACGCGGCCATGACCGCGGCCGGCGGGAACACCTGGGTGTCGCCCGTGCCCAGCACCACCAGCGCGGGGTTCAGTGCCAGCACCGGCTGCAGGTCTTCCGGGGTCAACTGGGCGATATCGGCCACCGGCCACGCTTCGATCAACGTGTCCGGGGCGAGGATGAAACTCGCGGCCAGGGTCCGGTCATTCACTTTCGCACTGCGGCCATCGGCGGCACGCAGGGCGTAGGCGTAGTCGGGGATTTCGTGGCTCAGCTGCATGGGCGTTCCGGGATCAGCCGCGCGGCAGGACGATCTGGCGCTGTTCCTTGCTCGGGCGGTACAGCACGGCCACGTGGCCGATACGCTGCACCAGCGCGCTTTCGCTGGCACTGACCAGCTCGGCGATGAGGGCGTCGCGGGCCTCGCGGTCTTCGGCGGCAACCTTGACCTTGATCAGCTCGTGGCGCTCCAGCACCTCTTCCAGTTCAGCCAGGAAGGCCGGTGTCACCCCCTTGCCGCCGATCTGGAGCAGGGCTTTCAGATCATGCGCGTGGCCGCGGAGGAAACGGGTTTGGGAAGAAGTCAGGGCGATAGCCATTCAGGAACAAGCGGTTAACTGGGGCGATCAGGGTATCATGACCTCCCCATCCGACCCGCATCTCAATGGCAACCCGTAGCAAAAGCAGTCAACGCTGGTTGAAAGAGCACTTCGCCGACCCCTTCGTGAAGAAGGCCCAGGCCGAGGGCATGCGCTCGCGCGCGGCCTACAAGCTGGAGGAGTTGCTGCAGCGCGATCGGCTGCTGAAGCCGCACATGGTCGTGGTCGATCTGGGCGCCGCCCCGGGTGGCTGGTCCCAACAGGTCCGCCGCCAGATCGGCGATACCGGCCGGGTGCTGGCGCTGGACATCCTGGAGATGCCGCCGCTGGCCGGCGTGGAGTTCCTTCACGGTGACTTCAGGGAGCAAGCCGTCCTATCGGAGTTCGAAGCCATGCTGGGGGATCAGCCGGTAGACCTTGTGCTCTCGGATATGGCCCCCAATAAGAGTGGAATGGATGCGGTGGACCAACCGCGGATGATGCACCTGGCGGAGTTGGCGTTGGATTTTGCCGACAACCATCTCAAGCCGGGTGGCGCGTTCCTGATCAAGCTGTTCCAGGGCGTGGGCTTTGACGACTACGTGCGCGAAATGCGCCGCCGGTACGACAAAGTAGTGATCCGCAAGCCTGAAGCCTCCCGGAAGCGCTCGCCCGAGGTGTACGCCTTGGGGCAGGGAAAACGCGCGCAGATCAAGTAAGCTCAACCATACGAATCGCGTCAGGAATTAGAGGAACACCGGAGCCAATGAGGATGAACGACTTGACCAAGAACCTCCTGCTATGGGTGGTCGTCGCCGTCGTGCTGATGGTGGTCTTCCAGAGCTTCTCGCCGAAGAGCAGCGGAGCCGGCGCACAGGGCGCGACGTACTCGCAGTTCCTGGACCAGGTGGACAGCGGCAACGTCCAGAAGGTGACCTTCAGCGGTGACATGCGTGGCGGCACCAATCAGATTTCCTACACCACCCGTGGCGGCCAGTCGGCCACCATCACCGCCCCGTTCGATCGCGACCTGATCAACGTGCTGCGCGGCAAGAACGTGGAAATCGTCCAGGAGGAGCCCTCCAGTGGCATCTCGCTGGGCGCGATCCTGATGAACTTCCTCCCGGTGATCCTGATCATCGGCTTCTGGATATTCATCATGCGCCAGATGCAGGGCGGTGGCGGCGGGGCCAAGGGCGCAATGTCCTTCGGCAAGTCGCGGGCCAAGCTGCAGGGCGAGGACCAGATCAAGGTCACCTTCGCCGACGTTGCCGGGTGCGACGAGGCCAAGGAAGAAGTCGGCGAACTGGTCGATTTCCTGCGCGACCCGACCAAGTTCACCAAGCTGGGCGGCAAGATTCCGCGCGGCGTGCTGATGGTGGGTCCGCCGGGTACCGGCAAGACGCTGCTGGCCCGCGCGATCGCCGGTGAAGCCAAGGTCCCGTTCTTCTCGATCTCCGGTTCGGACTTCGTGGAAATGTTCGTCGGCGTCGGCGCAAGCCGCGTGCGCGACATGTTCGAGCAGGCCAAGAAGCAGGCGCCGTGCATCATCTTCATCGATGAAATCGACGCCGTCGGTCGCCACCGTGGCGCCGGTCTCGGCGGCGGTCATGACGAGCGCGAGCAGACCCTGAACCAGCTGCTGGTCGAGATGGACGGCTTCGAGGGAGGCGAGGGCGTGATCGTCATCGCCGCCACCAACCGTCCCGACGTGCTGGATCCGGCGCTGCTGCGCCCGGGCCGTTTCGACCGCCAGGTCGTGGTCGGCCTGCCGGACGTCAAGGGCCGCGAGCAGATCCTCAAGGTGCATATGCGCAAGCTGCCGCTGGCCGACGATGTCGAGCCGATGGTGATCGCGCGCGGTACCCCGGGCTTCTCTGGTGCGGACCTGGCCAACCTGGCCAACGAAGCAGCACTGTTCGCCGCGCGCGGCGGTGAGAAGGAAGTCCGCATGGACCACTTCGACCGTGCCCGCGACAAGATCCTGATGGGTGCCGAACGTCGTTCAATGGCGATGAGCGAAGAAGAAAAGACGCTCACCGCCTATCACGAAGCTGGCCACGCCATCGTCGGTCGCCTGGTGCCCGAGCACGATCCGGTCTACAAGGTCACCATCATTCCCCGCGGTCGTGCGCTGGGCGTGACGATGTACCTGCCGGAAGGCGACAAGTACTCGATGAACCGGGTGGCGATCGAATCGCAGTTGTGCTCGCTGTACGGCGGTCGTGTGGCCGAAGAGCTGATCTTCGGCACCGACAAGGTCACCACCGGTGCCTCCAACGACATCGAGCGCGCCACCAAGATGGCCCGCAACATGGTCACCAAGTGGGGCCTGTCCGACGAGCTCGGCCCGATCGCCTACGGTGAAGAGGACGATGAAGTGTTCCTCGGCCGTTCGGTGACGCAGCACAAGAGCGTGTCGGATGACACCGCGCGCCGCATCGACGAAGTGGTCCGCAGCATCCTGGACAAGGCGTACGCCCGTACCACCGAACTGCTGACGGCCAATCTCGACAAGCTGCACACGATGTCGCAGCTGCTGCTGCAGTACGAGACCATCGATGCGCCGCAGATCAATGCCGTGATGGAAGGCCGTGATCCGCCGCCGCCGATGGGCTGGGACAAGTCCGCCAGCAACAAGGATGGCGGCAACAACAACGACAAGGGGGGCGATGCCCGTCCCGTGTCGCCGATCGCCGGTCCTGCCGAGCAGATCTGAGGGTGTTGCCCACGTAAGTGACGAAGGCCGGGGAAACCCGGCCTTCGTCGTTTCGGGCAGGTCATAATGACGGTCCGTTTTCGCCCCTCGTTCTGGAGTCGTCATGTCCGCACCCCCGCCGCAGCCGATCTCGCACACCACTGAAATGGTGATCGCCACGATCATTGGCGTGGCCATCGGCCTGACCCGCGACAACTTCCTGCTCGGCGCCGGCATCGGCATCGCGGTTGGCGTGTTGATGAGCATCGCCAAGACCGTCTACGTGGAGCGCAAGCGCCGCCAGCGCTGAGTGCTTGCGTGCGCGGCCGGCAGTGGGCACGATGCGCGTGCCCGCGCCGCATGCCGCGGTCGGGCATGGCCGGGGGATCGGCCCACACACTTTCCAGGGGGATGTTCATGCGTCATTCGATGCGCGCAGCCGTTGCTGCGCTGCTGTGCTGTGCCACGCCGGTCATGGCGGCCGAGATCCACGTGCAGGATCCGGTGCCGTTCAACGAGTCGGCGATCATTGCCGAGAACATCAAGGCCGAGTGCCGGATGGGCGCGCAGCTGGCGACCGCGCTGGGCAAGAATGCCCCGGCGCATGGCAACACCATCGTCTTCGGCAGTGATCCGGTGAACACCGGCAGCGGGCACGCGTTGAAGCTGGAGCTGGTGGAAGCGCAGAGCGCAGGCAATGCGTTCACCGGCCACTTCAAGTCGGCGGCCGTGCGCGGCGTGCTGTTCGAGAACGGCCAGCAGGTGGCCACGGTCACCGCACGCCGCGTGTCGCGCGGTGGCGCGTTTGCCGGCTTCAAGGGCTCCTGCGACGTGCTTGAACGCACCGTCAATGCGATCGGCAACGATCTGGCGATCTGGCTGGCCAAGCCGGTCGATGGGGCCCGCCTCGGCGACCTCTGACAGCCGGTCCGGTGCGCCAGCGTAAACTACGCGCTGGCGTACTTCGTGGATCTGCCCATGTTCGATATCTCCCCCCAGCTCGATTGCGGCGGCCGGCTGCTGCGGCTGGATCGCCCGCGGGTCATGGGCATCGTCAACGTCACCCCGGATTCGTTCTCCGACGGCGGTGACCACGACAGCGTGGAGGCTGCGGTCGCGCACGGCCTGCAACTGGTGGCCGAGGGCGCGGACCTGCTCGACATCGGCGGCGAATCGACCCGGCCAGGCAGTGCGCCGGTGCCGTTGGATGAAGAACTGCGCCGGGTCATCCCGGTGATCGAGCGCTTGGCACGCGAAACCACCGTGCCGATCAGCATCGACACCTTCAAGCCCGAGGTGATGCGCGCAGCGGTCGCGGCCGGTGCCGGCCTGATCAATGACATCCATGCGTTGCGCCAGCCCGGTGCGCTGGACGCCGCCGCCGAACTCGGCGTGCCGGTGGTGCTGATGCACATGCAGGGCGAGCCGGGCAGCATGCAGGACACCCCGCACTACGATGACGTGGTCGCCGAGGTGCATCGCTTCCTGACCGAGCGCATGTTCCAGGCCGAGATGGCCGGCGTGGCCAAGAAGCATCTGATCATCGATCTGGGCTTCGGCTTCGGCAAGACCACCGAACACAACATGATCCTGCTCGCGCGCTCGGAGCGCTTCCTCGAGCTGGGCGTGCCGATGCTGGCCGGCCTGTCGCGCAAGCGCAGCATCGGTGAACTGACCGGTCGTGAGCAGCCGCGTGACCGCGTGGCCGGTTCGGTCGCCGCGCACCTGATCGCGGCCCAGCGTGGCGCGATGCTGCTGCGTGTGCACGATGTCGCCGCCACGGTCGATGCGCTGAGGGTGTGGGCCGCGGTCGATGCCGTGCCGATGCCGCGGGTGTCCGCCGCCCCGGCGATGCCGCGCTGGCCGGACGAGGACTGATGGCCGTCGATCAGCGCCCGCTGGCGATCGCGGTGATGGGCCCGACCGCGTCAGGCAAGACCGCCACCGCGATCGCACTGGCCCAGCAGCTGGACGGTGAGATCGTCAGCGTCGATTCGGCGCTGGTCTATCGCGGGCTGGATATCGGCTCGGCCAAGCCCGATGCGGCCGAGCGCGCACAGGCGCCGCACCATCTGCTCGATGTGCGCGACCCGTGGCAGACCTATTCGGCGGCGGAGTTCGCCAGCGACGCGGCGCGGGCCGTCCGCGACATCATCGCGCGCGGTCGCATGCCGATCCTCGCCGGTGGCACCGGGCTGTATTTCCGCGCGTTGCTACAGGGCCTGTCGCCGATGCCCGAGGCCGATCCGGCGGTGCGCGCACAGATTGCCGCCGAGGCGGCCGAGCAGGGCTGGGCGGCAATGCATGCCCAACTGGCCGGCATCGATCCGGCCGCGGCAAAGCGCATTCACGCCACCGACCCGCAGCGCATCCAGCGGGCACTGGAAGTCCATCGGCTGACCGGTACCCCGATCAGCGAATGGCAGAAGCTGCCCGGCGTCGACCGGCTGCCGGTACGGGCGCTCAAACTGATTCTCGCGCCGCGCGAGCGCACGGTGCTGCACCAGCGCATCGAAACCCGTTTCGACGCGATGCTGGATCACGGCTTCCTGGACGAAGTCCACGCCCTGCGGGCCCTGCCGGCGATGGCCGAGGTGGCCGCGCCGTTGGATCTGCCGGCCGTGCGGGCGGTGGGCTACCGGCAGGCCTGGGAGTATCTGGACGGGCAGGGCACGGCCGAGGCGTTCCGTGAGCGCGGCATCCAGGCCACCCGCCAGCTCGCCAAGCGCCAGCTGACCTGGCTGCGCGGGGAGCTTGATGCGCGCTGGTTCGATCCCCATCTAGACAGGGCTTCCCTGGCGGATGCGGTGTCGACCTTCGTCGCACGCTGAGTCCACGCCTTCACCCGCCCACCCCGTGTACCATCAAGGGTTCCGGCGGGCGGCGGGGGCCGTGGTAACTGCCGGAAGACCATAAAAACAATAATCAGGAGTGTGCAATGTCCAAGGGGCAATCGCTGCAGGATCCGTTTCTGAATGCACTTCGGCGCGAACGCGTGCCGGTGTCGGTGTATCTGGTCAATGGCATCAAGCTGCAGGGAACGATTGAATCGTTCGACCAGTTCGTGGTGCTGCTGCGCAATACGGTGAGCCAGATGGTGTACAAGCACGCCATCTCGACCGTGGTGCCGGCGCGCAACGTGAAGGTCGGGCCCGGAGGTGGTTATGTGCAATCCAATGATGGCGCCGATGGCGTCCAAGGTGATGACGACGTTGAGTGACTGCGTGAAGAATTCTGGAGAACTGCGTGTTTGACCGTTCCAAGCGAGGCGAACACGCACTCCTGATCCAGCCGCATGCCGGCCGGCTCGAAGATGACGTGCTTGAAGAGTTCACCGATCTGGCCCGCTCCGCCGGGGCCAGCATCGCGGCCACGCTGACCGCGCGCATCGATCGGCCCAATCCGTCGATCCTGATCGGCAGCGGCAAGCTGGACGAGGTCAAGGCCGCGGCCGATGCCACCGGCGCCGACCTGATCCTGGTCAACCATGCGCTGTCGCCGGGGCAGGAGCGCAACCTGGAGCGGTTCCTGGAACGGCGCGTGATCGACCGCACCGGGCTGATCCTGGATATCTTCGCCCAGCGTGCGCGCAGCCACGAAGGCAAGCTGCAGGTGGAGCTGGCGCAGCTGCGACACATGTCCACGCGGCTGATCCGCGGCTGGACCCATCTGGAGCGCCAGCGTGGTGGTTCCATCGGCCTGCGCGGCCCGGGTGAAACCCAGCTGGAAACCGATCGCCGCCTGCTGCAGAAGCGGGTGGAGCAGCTGCAGAAGAAGCTGGAAAAGGTGGAAGTGCAGCGCACCCAGATGCGTCGTGCCCGCCTGCGCAGCGAGCTGCCGCGCGTGGCGCTGGTGGGCTACACCAACGCCGGCAAGTCGACCCTGTTCAACGCATTGACTGGCGCCGAGGCCTTCGCCGCGGACCAGTTGTTCGCGACGTTGGACCCGACCGTGCGCCGCATCGCGTTGCCGGGCGGCAGCGTGGTGCTCGCCGATACCGTCGGCTTCGTCCGCGACCTGCCGCATGATCTGGTGGCCGCGTTCCGGTCGACCCTGTCCGAAGCCCGCGAAGCGGACTTCCTGCTGCACCTCGTCGATGCGGCCGATCCGCACCGTGAGGAGCGCATCGCACAGGTGGATGAAGTGCTGACCGCCATCGGCGCGGGCGATCTGCCGCAGTTGCTGGTGTTCAACAAGATCGACCGCATCGACGGGGCCGACGTGCGTCACGATGCCCAGGACGGCATCCCCGACAACGCGCGCCGCGAGCGGGTCTGGATTTCCGCCCGCGACAACGTTGGCCTGCCGCTGCTGCAGTCCGTGCTGGGCAAGCGCCTGGGCCTGCAGCACGTCAGTGGCGAGCTGCGGCTGCCGCCGAGTGCCGGTCGCCTGCGTTCGCGCCTGCATCAGCTGGAGGTCGTGCGCAGCGAAGCCACCGACGAAGACGGTTGGCTGCTGCAGGTCGAGATCCCGATCGCCGAGGCCGAGAAGCTGGCGGCTGGCGAGGGCGGCGAACCGATCCGCGCGATGCTTCCGGAAAAGCTTCCGGAATGGTGATGCGGGTGCCGGCCGCTGGCTGGCGCCCATGATTCTCCCGGCGGGGCTTCGCCCTCCGTCGCACCCGGCAACACACGACATCACTCACGATTTCGGCTAAAACAGGGGGCGTTCGTCCCCCCGTTGATCCAGGACTCCCCATGACCGTTCCTTCCGACGCCGAGCTGGGCGCCCTCGCCAGTGACGTGGGCCAGCGCCTGCAGCAGGCCTCGCTGCAGCTGGTGACTGCCGAAAGCTGCAGTGGCGGCTGGATCGCCAAGGCGATGACCGATATCGCCGGCTCCTCGGCGTTCTTCGATTGCGGCATGGTGGTCTACAGCTACGAAGCCAAGCAACGCCTGCTGGGCGTGCGCGCGCAGACGCTGGAACAGTTCGGCGCGGTCAGCCGCGAGACCGTGCTGGAAATGGTCTCCGGTGCGCTGATCAATTCCGGTGCCGGCATCGCCGTGGCGGTGACCGGCATTGCCGGGCCGGGCGGTGGCAGCGAGGACAAGCCGGTCGGCAGCGTCTGGATCGGCTGGAAGGGCCGTGGCGGCTACGCGCGTGCGCAGCTGTTCCAGTTCGATGGCGACCGCGAAGCCATACGGCGGCAGACCGTGCAGCAGGCGCTGACGGGAATCTTCCCGCTGTTGTGACATCCTGACCGGGTGTGCTGACAGGAGAGTGGGCCGATGTGGGAAACGCTGGGTACCGTGCGTGACCTGGGGCGATTGCAGGAAATCGCGTCGGTCCTGATCCGCTATGGCTTCGGCGACCTCGTGCGCCGCATCGGCCTGGCCGATGTGCTCGAACGCGCTGGCCGCCTGCTGCACTGGAACGATACCCAGCAGATGCTGCGGATGACCGCGCCTGTGCGCGTGCGCCGCGCGATGGAAGACCTGGGCCCCACCTTCGTCAAACTCGGCCAGGTGCTGGCCACCCGCGTGGACCTGTTCCCGCCGGATTGGATCGCCGAGTTCTCCGAACTGCAGAACGCCGTGCCCGCGCTGCCGTATGCACAGGTGCGTGAGCAGCTCGAACGTGATCTCGGCGCACCGGCCACCGAGGTGTTCGCGTGGCTCGATGAAACGCCCATGGCCGCGGCCTCGCTGGCACAGGCGCATCGCGCAACGCTGCATGACGGCACCGCCGTGGTGCTGAAGATCCGTCGTCCGGGCATCCGTGACGTCATCGAAGCCGACCTGCGCCTGCTGGCGCGGCTGGCCGAGATCGTGGAGGCGCGCCTGCCCGATCTGCAGCGGTATCGGCCGGCCGAGGTGGTGCAGCAGTTCCAGGTGTCGCTGCGCCGCGAGCTGGATTTTGCCGCCGAATGCCGCAATGCCGAGCGCATCGCGCGCAATTTCCAGGGCCGCGACGACATCCTGATCCCCAACGTGCACTGGCAGTGGACCTGCGAGAGCCTCAATGTGCAGGACTTCGTGGACGGCATTCCCGGCCGCGATCTGGTCGGCGTCGATGCGGCCGGTCTGGACCGCGTGCAGCTGGCCCGCACCGGCGCGCGCATCGTGCTGAAGATGGTGCTGGAGGACGGCTGTTTCCACGCTGATCCGCACCCGGGCAACATCATCTACCTGCGGGATGGCCGCATCGGCGTGATTGATTTCGGCATGGTCGGGGCGATCTCCGAGCAGCGCCGCTTCCAGGTTGCCCAGCTCCTGCATGGCCTGGTCACCCAGGAGCCGGAGCAGGTGGCCGACGTGCTGCTGGACTGGGCCGGTGGCGTGGAAGTGGACGAGTCGCGCCTACAGCAGGACATCAGCACCTTCGTGGACCAGTACCGCGGGGTCCCGCTGAAGGACCTGCACATGGGCCTGATGCTGGGCAACATCACCCAGCTGCTGCGCCAGTACGCGCTGACCCTGCCGGCCGATCTGGCGCTGATGATCAAGACCTTCCTCACCCTGGAAGGCATGGGCCGCCAGCTGGACCCGCAGTTCGATATGGCCAGCGCCGCGCGCCCGTATCTGGAGCGGGTGATGTGGCAACGCTACTCGCCCGGCGCGATGCTCAAGCGCGGCAAGCGCAGCCTGGTCGGGGTGATGGATCTGGTCGGCGATCTGCCGCGCGATGTCCGCCGCCTGCTGCAGATGGCGCGCCGCGGCCGGCTCCAGCTCAAGATTGAAACCACGGCGCTGCAGGGCTTCGGCGACCAGGTCAACCGCGCGGCGAACCGGCTGGTGATGGGCATCGTGACCGCCGCGCTGATCATCGGCTCCTCGATCGTCATGCACAGTGTCGGCGGCATCTCCAGCCGCTGGCTGCTCGCGCTTGGCGTGGCCGGCTTCATCGGTGCCGGCTTCTGTGGCGTGTGGATCCTGTTTTCGATCTGGCGCAGCGGCAAGAACCCGTAGGGTTCTTACCGCTGGGATCCGCAGGATCCCCGGAATCTCCCGCGCAAGCGGGGGATTACGTGTAGGTCCGACCGTTGGTCGGACGCTCCTGCCTGACGACCCGTCACTATTTGCCCACCGGTAGAGCCACGCCATGCGTGGCTGCTCCAGCCCGTCACCGCACCCACCGGTAGAGCCACGCCATGCGTGGCTGCTCCAGCCCGTCACCGCACCCACCGGTAGAGCCACGCCATGCGTGGCTGCTCCAGCCCGTCACCGCACCCACCGGTAGAGCCACGCCATGCGTGGCTGCTCCAGCCCGTCACCGCTTCCATGGGTAGCAACTGTCTTATCAGGTGCAGACCAACGCGGCCTCGGCGTCCCGCTTGCGGGCGTTGAGGATGACCAGCATCTTGCGCATGACCGCTACCAGCGCCACCTTGCTC